>JBGSWA010000081.1:0-7962 GCA_041752645.1 Gillisia sp.
ATATTAGAATTAGCAACTGTTTCCAGTGATTCCACTGCAGAGGAAACTTTTAAAAAGAGCCTTGATTTGGCCCAAAAGGCAGAAGGCTTTGGCTATACCCGTTTTTGGCTGGCAGAACACCACAATATGATAAGCATTGCCAGTTCCGCCACCTCAGTCCTTATTGGATATATTGCCGGTGGCACAAAAACCATAAGGGTGGGTTCCGGCGGAATCATGCTTCCCAACCACTCCCCTTTGATTGTCGCTGAACAATTTGGAACCTTAGGATCCTTATATCCAAATCGAATTGATTTGGGCCTGGGACGAGCCCCTGGTACTGATCAAATCACAGCGCATGCCATCCGGTCTGACAGGATGCAGGCGGTCCATAAATTTCCCGAGGAAATTGGTGAGATTCAAAGGTATTTTTCCCCGGAAAATAGCCAGGCCAAAGTAAGGGCCAGCATCGCCGAGGGAATACAGGTTCCGCTTTATATATTAGGTTCCAGTACGGACAGTGCGCGGCTCGCGGCTAAAAAAGGCCTGCCCTATGTCTTTGCGAGTCATTTTGCTCCTGCACAATTATTCGAGGCACTCCATATTTACTACAACAATTTTAAGCCGTCCGAATCTTTGCAGAAACCCTACTCCATTGCCTGCATTAATGTGATCGCGGCAGACACTGAGGAGGAGGCAGAAAAAATTTCCACCTCTCTGATCCGGATGATGTTTGGGGTTTTATCCGGGAATATTGATTATCTCCAGGAACCTATACCTATGACAAGGGAATTGAAGGATTTGTCCGAAAACCCCGCTTTTGAGCGGATGCTAAAATATTCCTTTGTGGGGAGTAAGGAAACCATAAAGCAAAAAACCCAGGTTTTTTTACAAAAAACAGGCGTCAATGAACTCATGGTGGCATCTCATATCTTTGACCATAAGGACAGGGTAAAATCCTATAGGATCTTTTCGGAAGTAATGCAGGAATTATAAATGATCAAAAAAAGCCGAAATGCCTTTCCCTGGTAATCCTGAATTTTACCCCGGGAGGCCTCCCCGGGGGATCTCCGCCTGGGATCAATTTTCCCTTCTTTTTTATTAATAAAGGGGATCGCAAACTTAAAATATAAAATTTGTAACAATTAAGGTTATAACTGAAGTGTCTTTTATCGATTACCAAAATTCTTTGGCTTGGTTAAAGCTTCCGGACAAAAATTCGGGAGTTTTTTTATTTAACAAAATTTTAAGTTTTGTTAGTTCGGATAAATCAGAACTTACTTTAAATTTGCGCTTTTAAAAATAGGAAGGATGAATGACCAAGCCATGGATTTCCAGAAAAAAGAACTCGTTGAAAAGCTGGGAGTGAATTTTGAAAAGTTAAATAAATTAGCCCCCGTAGCCGCCAGGATCTTTGCGACGCTCATTTTAACGGAAAAAAAAGGAATCACCTTTGAAGAATTGGTAGAGGAACTCAATGCGAGTAAAAGCACTGTTTCCACAAATTTGGAGCATTTACAATCCCTCAATAAGGTAAGTTACCTCACCCGGTCAGGGGACAGGAAAAGATATTTTATTATCAATCCAAATTTGATGCACACCATGATAGAGGAGATGATCGAAAAATGGAACAATGAAAAATCCCTGCATCAGGCCGTCATAGATTTTAAGGAAAAACGCTCGCAAAATACAGAAACGGAAGCACCGGATTGTGATATTGAGTTCAACAAAAATTTTCTCGTTTTTCTGGATGAAGCTATAACAGCGATCCAAAAGTTAAAAATAAACCTCATTCAAAAGAAATACTAACAAACCCCAATAGTTAAACAAATGAAAAAAATAAGTTACTTCGGTTTTATATTGAGCACTTTCCTTTTTATAGGCTGCCAGGGAAAACCCGGTGGACAGCAAATCTCTCAGGGCCCGAAGCCATTTCCAGTCATAGAGATCCCCAACAAAACCCTCAGCGGATACACCTCCTATCCTGTCAGCATTGAGGGGACCATTAGCAGCGCGGTACGCGCCAAGGGATCCGGATACATCACAAAGGTCCTGGTTGATGAAGGACAAAAAGTAAAAAATGGACAAACTCTTTTCACATTGGAAACAAGATCCCTCACTCAGGAAGCAGGTGCTGCAAGTGCTAATGTAAATGCAGCGCAGGTGGAGGTAAATAAATTAAAGCCTTTGGTAGAAAAGGGAATTATCAGTTCTGTGCAGCTGGAAACAGCAAAGGCACGACTTGAACAGGCAAAGGCTGGTTACAGCAGTATTGCCGCCAATATTGACTATGCCACCATTAAAAGTCCTGTTGATGGATATGTAGGGGCGATTCCTTTTAGAGAAGGTGCCCTTGTTAGCCCGGGGGACCCTACCCCTTTAACTACCGTTTCAGATATAGATGAGGTCTATGCCTTCTTCGGGATGAATGAAAGGGATTACCTGGATTTTATTCAGAATACAGAAGGAGAAACCATTTCAGAGAAAATTAAAAATATGCCCCCTGTAGAATTGCAACTGGTCAACGGGGAAATGTATAAAGAAAAAGGGGCCATCCAGACCGTTACAGGACAAATAGACCGCTCTACGGGAACGGTGAGTTTCAGGGCACGATTTCCGAACCCCGGAAGATTATTGGTCAATGGAAACAGCGGAAATATCAGGATCCCAAAAACATATCAGGATGTCCCGGTGGTCCCGGAATCGGCTTCTTTTGAACAACAAGGCAAAGTATATGTCTACCTGGTCCAGGGAGACAGCATCGCCATCTCAAGAGCAATCAAGGTCAGGGACCGGATAAACAATCTTATTGTGGTTGCCTCGGGAATTGAGAAAGGAGATAAGATCGTAGGGAACGGGATTGGAAAACTTCGCAACAACACGCCCATCACCCCTCAGAGCGTTGCTTTTGACAGCATTGCCGATTCATTGAACCCCGTATTTAAATAAGAAAAAATCAGATGTTAAAAAAATTCATAGAAAGACCGGTTCTATCCACGGTCGTTTCCATAGTACTAGTTGTTTTGGGTATTATTGGTTTAACCACCTTGCCGGTAACCCAATATCCGGATATTGCCCCGCCTACCATACAGGTATCGGCAAATTATCCCGGGGCAAATGCTGAAACGGTACTCGCCAGTGTCCTTATTCCAATTGAGGAGCAGATAAACGGGGTGGAGGGCATGAACTATATTACCTCCACTGCGAGTAACAATGGTAGCGCCAGTATCCAGGTGTTTTTTGACCAGGGTATTGATCCTGATATCGCAGCGGTGAACGTTCAAAACAGGGTCGCGCGTGCCTTACCTTTACTGCCTCGCGAGGTGACCCAGGCTGGAGTTACCACGCAAAAACAACAAACCAGTGCCTTGATGTTCTTCACGGTAATCTCAGATAATGAGGAATACGATGCCACTTTTATCCAGAATTACCTCAACATCAACGTAATTCCCGAATTAAAAAGGGTCAATGGGGTGGGGGATGTAAATGCTTTCGGCTCCAAAAATTACGCCATGCGTATTTGGTTGCAACCTGCAAAACTTGCGGCTTATAGCCTGATCCCTTCGGATGTCACCGCTGCCATAAACGAGCAAAGTTTGGAAGCGGCAGCAGGAGCGCTGGGACAAAACAACGCGAATGCCTTTGAATACATCATTAAATATGGGGGGCGCTTCACCACGGAGGCGCAATATGAAGATATTGTAATTAAAGCCCTTGATAATGGAGAGTTCTTACGCTTAAAAGATGTTGCACAGGTTGAGCTGGATGCGGAGGGTTATAGCGTAATTTCCTATACCAACGGATTACCCGGGGTAAGTATGGGGGTTTACCAAACTCCAGGTTCGAACGCCCAGGAAATTATTGAGACCATTCACCAAAGGCTGGAAGTACTCGAAAAAGATTTTCCAACAGGGATGTCAATTTTTATAAATTTTGACACCAATGAGTTTTTAACAGCCTCCATAGACAAGGTTATGCTAACTCTTATTGAGGCTTTCCTGCTGGTATTTTTAGTGGTATTTATATTTCTTCAGGATTTCAGATCCACCCTGATCCCGGCCATTGCGGTTCCGGTTTCCATAATCGGTACATTTTTCTTTTTGAACCTCTTCGGGTATTCCGTGAATTTATTAACCCTGTTCGCCCTGGTCCTTGCCATTGGAATTGTGGTAGATGATGCCATTGTTGTGGTCGAGGCTGTGCATGCCAAGCTGGAGGAAGGTGCCAACAGCGCCTTATCCGCCACAAAAACCGCCATGGAAGAAATAACCGGGGCTATTATTTCCATTACCCTGGTCATGGGTGCTGTGTTTATCCCGGTAACCTTTATTACAGGACCCACCGGGGTGTTTTACGAGCAGTTTGGGGTCACCCTGCTTGTTGCCATTGCAATTTCTGCCGTAAACGCCCTGACCTTAAGTCCTGCACTATGTGCTTTATTGCTTAAACCTAAGAAAGAAGAAGGAAAAAAGAAGGGTTTCTTACAGCGCTTCTATGCCTCATTTAACTCGGCCTTCGCCGTTACAACCAAAAAATACGGAAATTCCCTTGTTTTCCTATATAAGCATAAATGGATCACGGTTTTGATACTTTTATTTTCAGTGGGAAGCATCTTTTGGGCGGCTTTAAACACCCCTACCGGGTTTGTACCCAACGAGGACAGAGGGATGATTTTTGCCAATATTGAGCTTCCCGCCGGAGCTTCCCTGGACAGAACAGTCGAACTCACAAAGGAGCTGAATGAAAAACTCCGCCAAATCCCGGGCGTGGAAGGAGTTACCCTGATCAATGGGTTCAGTTTGATTGGTGGGGCCGGTAGTAACAATGCTTTTGGCCTTGTGAAGTTAACCCCATGGGCCGATCGAAAAGACGAGGCCGTTTCCTCCGATGCCATTACGGGTCAGATGTTCCAGATAGCCGCGGGAATTCCGGGTGCCAACATGTTGTTTTTTGCACCCCCAAGTATCCCCGGATTTGGGATCTCGGCAGGTTTTGAGATGAAAATCCTGGACCGCTCCGGAGGAAGTTTCCAGGAATTGGATCAGGCAACCCAGGCCTATTTATCGGAACTCACCCAGGCCCCGGAGGTTTTATACGCCCAAAGTTCCTTTAACACAAATTATCCGCAATATGAAATGGATATCAATGTCCCTAAAGCAAAAGAAGCAGGTGTTTCCATCAGCAGTATTTTCTCCACCCTCCAGGGTTATATAGGAAGTATTTATGCCGCCGATTTCGCCCGTTTTGGAAAACAATACAGGGTTTTCGTGCAGGCCTTGCCACAGGATCGTGCTACCCTAAGCGATCTGAATTCCCTGTTTGTGAGAAATGACAAGGGGGAGATGGCGCCCATTACAGAATTTGTAAATCTCAAAAGGGTTTATGGACCTCAATCGGTGACCAGGTTCAACCTGTTTAATTCTGCCAGCGTGAACGGGGCGCCGGCCCCGGGATATTCCACGGGAGATGCCATCACTGCCGTTCAGAGGGTAAGTGAAGCTTCACTTCCAGCTAATTTTTCAATAGATTTCTCGGGCCTTACCCGGGAAGAGATCTCAGCAGGAAACCAAACGGCCTTTATTTTCTTTCTGAGCATCATGTTTGTTTACTTTATTCTGGCTGCTCAATACGAGAGTTATTTGCTTCCCTTGGCTGTACTTTTTTCCCTGCCTGTTGGGGTGATGGGGGCGTATTTATTTACAAACTTTACAGGGCTGCAGGCAAATATCTATTTCCAGATCTCCCTTATTATGCTCTTGGGCCTCCTGGCAAAAAACGCGATTTTAATCGTGGAGTTCGCCATTCAGAGGCGCAAGGCAGGCTTTACCATTGCCCAGGCAGCCTTTGATGCGGCTAAAGTGAGATTGAGGCCTATCTTGATGACCTCCCTTGCCTTTATCATAGGACTGCTTCCTCTGGTTTTCGCCGGAGGAACCGGAGCGGCTGGGAACAGATCCATAGGTACCGGGGCCGTAGGAGGATTGCTGGTAGGAACCCTCTTGGGAGTATTTATCATCCCTGTTTTGTATATTTTCTTCCAATGGTTACAGGAAAAAGTAGGTAAAAAACCAGAAGTTATCGTCGAAAAAAACGAACAATTGTAAAACATACAAAATGAAGAAATTTCAAATATATAAACTCATATTGATCCCCGGGGCCTTACTTTCTTTGCAGTCGTGTTTTGTAGCAAAAGAGTACACCTCACCCCAGGGGGTAGTTCAGGAGGAATTTTATCGCACCGAGACGCTCTCCAGTGACAGCCTTAATATGGCCAGTCTTTCCTGGCGGGAACTCTTTAGCGATCCCTTGCTTATTTCCTATATAGAAGAAGGCCTGCAAAGCAATATGGATATCAGGGTTGCCATGGAGCAAATAGCGGTATCAGAGGCCTATGTAAAACAAGGGAAAGCGGGATATTTACCAACGCTCAGCCTCAACGGGAGCGTCAATCATCAGGCGTTGTCAAAAAACAGCCAGTTCGCAACTACCGCTGATGGCACCCAAAGCCAATATGAAGCTACAGGAAATTTATCCTGGGAGGTCGATATCTGGGGAAAAATAAGAAGTAATGACCGAGCTTTTCGGGCTTCCTTCCTTCAAAGCACTGCTGCACATCAGGCCGTAAAAACTGAACTAATCTCAAGGCTTGCTTCCTCCTATTACCTGTTACTGGCCCTGGATGAACAGCAAAGGATCACCCAGCAAACCATTGCCACAAGGCAGAGCAGCC
Source organism: Gillisia sp. (assembly GCA_041752645.1). GTDB lineage: Bacteria > Bacteroidota > Bacteroidia > Flavobacteriales > Flavobacteriaceae > Gillisia. The sequence continues at coordinate 6,710 of JBGSWA010000081.1, forward strand.
TGGAAACGACCAAGGCGTTAAAGGAGGCCGGAAGCGTGACTGAGGTTGGGGTCAAACAGACCGAAGCACAATTATACCGTGCCCAGGCCGTGTTAATTGATATCAAAAATGAAATACGCTTACTGGAAAATTCCTTCTCCCTTTTATTGGGATATGCACCCCGCCAAATTGAGCGGACAACCTTGGACAACCAGGTTCTTGAGATTGCTCTAAATACCGGCCTTCCAAGTCAGCTCCTTCGGAACAGGCCCGATGTCATTGCAGCCGAAGCTCAGCTTATCAATGCCTTTGAACTCACCAATGTCGCTCGCAGCAGCTTTTATCCAAGCTTAAGATTGAGCGCTGCCGGTGGTTTCCGTAGCCTGGACATAGCCGAACTCTTTAATGCCAATTCGCTGTTTTCCAATTTAATAGCCTCGTTGGCACAACCTTTAATAAATGGAAGGCAAATAAGGACACAGTATGAGGTTTCCCAGGCACAACAGGAAATCGCACTAATCGATTTTGAAAGATCCCTTTTGAACGCCTCCAGGGAAGTATCGGATGCGATGTACAATTATGAGGCTGCGCTTGGGAAAATCGGGGTTAAAACAAAGGAATTTGATGCCTATCTGTTGGCGACCACCTATTCGGAAGAATTGCTGGACAACGGGATGGTAAATTACCTGGAAGTCCTTACCGCGAGGGAAAACACCCTCAATTCTCAACTGGAACTGGTAAATGCCCGATTTAACAAGTTCAATTCAATTATTGAATTGTACCGGGCTCTTGGCGGAGGATGGCGATAATTTTATTTTTAATTAGTTAGTTGGTAGTGAAAATCGGTCCCGGAGAGTTTGGGGCCGATTTTTTTCCTTTTTATATCATTTTGATTGCGCAGGGTTTGGAGCCCTGAAAAGCCTAAGATCAGGTTGTTTTAAAAAAATAGACCTCTCAACTCACCTTGGAATTGAGAGCAGCGGGATTTCAGATCCGGAGGCCATCACCCTGGTTTTGCTGCGGTGAATGAAGGATTCCCAGAAACCGTATTTTTGAGGAAACATGATCAAAAGATCTGCTGCTGTGGCCTTAATTTCCTTTTGAATTTCCTCCAACACCTCCCCGGAATCTATCTTTCTATAAGAGTGAGAAACATCTTTCAAGATTCCATCGATCTTATCTCTCTCGGGAAATTCCAATTCCTCCTTTTTCAGAGACTTTTGAACGTGGAAAATTTCCACCTCAGCCTGGCATGCCATCGCGAGATCCCTGAT
>JBGSWA010000082.1:0-2542 GCA_041752645.1 Gillisia sp.
GAGGGTACTGAAATTGTTCAGCATGGTGGTGCATATGCCGGCTCTTTAAGTATGTTTGCCATGGTACCTTCACTTAAATGTGGCGTAATCATTCTTACCAATGGAGATTATCATCCGCTACAAGAAACCCTCAAATGGCAAATATTAGATGCGCTTTTGAATAGAAATGCTATTGATTATACGAATGCTGCTATTGAACGTAGAAATCAGCGACAAAGTTTGGACACTTCAATAATACAAGGCGAGAAGCCGTTGCCTTCAATTGCAGCAGTGCCTGGGCAAATGCAGAAAACGCTGGTAGGAAGTTACGAATGCCCTCAATACGGTCAAGCATGGATTAAAAATGAAGGCGATCGGTATGTTCTTTATTTGGAACATCATCCCATGGTAACAGGCGTGTTGATATATAAAGAAAAGAACCTTTTTGAATGCGTATATAGTCATCCAATGTTTGGCAGCACAAATTTTGTTTTTCATTTACGGGATGGTAATATAACCGGTTTTGATTTAAGTATAGACTCATTTATTGAAGACAGTATTTATCCTTTTTATAAAAAGTAAAAGTTGCTATTTCACATGTTTATGCAGTTGTTTTTTTGGTAGCACCATTTTCGTTTTGCAGCATTATTTAGTAACAAAATTATTATCATGAAATGATTAGCAATTGTAAAAAAGCAGGTAGTAGTAAACACATGAATTGTACAATCTAATGAAGGGGACAATCTGTTTTTTATCATCCCGTAACCATAATATTTATCACCTAAAGAATTAATAATATGCAACACTCAAAGGGAATATTTACAACGATGCTTTTTATGCTAAGTTTAGTATTATTCTTTTCATCTTGTAAAAAAGATAAACAGGGAGCAACTAACGACAATGTTATTACGGATAAACAAAAAATTAAGTTGAAAGAAGTTGCCATACAGGGTTTACCTTCCCCTTACTTTCATTTTGTTTATGATACTGCCAACTTCGTTACAGAGTTAAAGCATGAGTCGGATATTTTTCAATATAAAATAGCGTACAAAAACGGGCGTGTAAGCAGGATGATTAACACAGCTACACTTGCTCCTGATACTTTGCTGTACCATTACACTAAGGGGAATGTTACACGTATTGACCTGGTAAAACCTAACCAGGGTAAAACAGAGGAGACAACATTGGCATATGACCAAACGAACCGGCTTATTGAAGCTACCTGGAAGAATATAATGACCGCTACAGTGTTTAAGAAAATGCTGTTTCAATACAATGCGGAAAATAACCTTTCAAGATGTGAGATTTATTATTTTATGAACAGTGGCCTCGAGAAAACCAATACGTATATTTTTGAGCAGTTTGATAATAAGGAAAATCTAACTTCAAATTATCTGCTTAAAGAGGCACACTATCTTTATTTGCCTCAGGTTCAATTGCAAAAAAATAATCCACTAAGGGCAAAATTGTATGGCATTGAAAATGATTTTGACTTCGTTTATTCTTACCAGTACAATGATTCATTACCGATTTTAAGAACATCAAGTATGACGCAAACAAGAGGCAGCGGTTCAGGCACAATTTTAACCGGCGTTACTCAGTTTACGTACTATTAAAAAGATAATTTATGTACTATTTATTGAAAGCATCAACAAGCAATTTATGTTCAAATACCAATTAGTCTTCTTAGGTATTGTTTATGTGATAACTCTTTTTCACAGGCTGATACTAGTAAAAAGCTGTTGTTGGAATTACAGAAGCCAGCAGGTCCTTATCACATCAGTCGGGTTCAAACCAGTCTAACAGATTCAGGTACAAACAGGGAAATACCTTTATTCATTTACTACCCTTCAGTTGAAAAACCATCGAAGAACTATATCGTGCCTACAGAAGAGTGGAGATTAAAATATTTGCCAATACTGGAAAGAAAGTTGGGGCCTGCTGCGGCCAGGAGTGTTTCAGCAGCAAAGGCATTCTTTAGCGTAGGCGGCTCTGTTATTAAAGATCGCAGATTCCCGTTGGTTTTATTTGCGCCAGGTATGGGTTGGTCTTCACTTGAGTACACCTTTATATTTCAGGAGATCGTAAGCAATGGATATATAGTGGTGGCTGTAAATACTGCACCCCTTTCACCGGTCTTACAATCAGCTGCCGGCGGTTTTATTGATGCGACAGATCCAAAGGATAGGTATGCTTATATGGCCGGCGCAATTGCTTTTGTTGCCAACCAATTAAAACATCAAAAAGAAAAAATACACCATAGTTTATCCAGCGCAGATTTTAAAAAGCTGGCCGTTATTGGGCATTCGTTAGGAGGCGCTGCAGCTTTGTTATCAGCAACAAGTAATCCAGATATTACAACTGCTGTAAACATGGATGGCGATCTGTTAGACGCCAGCTCCGTTGCAAAACCTGTTCAACCAATACTTTTTCTACATCAATTACCTGATGCGCTGAAAGGTAAAACCTTTTTAGCGATGCAGGACGATACCGATCGGGGTTGGAGATACCGGCAAATAACAAAGACAGCAGCCGCAAGCAACCGGGCGCAATTTATCTCCAT
>JBGSWA010000083.1:0-11864 GCA_041752645.1 Gillisia sp.
TACGGTTTGAAAATATTTTCACCAAAAATGATTCATAAATATATAAAACTAAAAATCTTTCAAATTGCTTGCCAAAGAATAAATATTTTATAGCGATCAGGAAATCATAACATTTATGATACAAATAGAAACAGCTGGAATTTAAGTCCTGCATATGATTTGACTTATGCATTGAACCCATTATTCACATTCAAATCAACATCAAGAGCTTTATCAATTAATGGTATTCGTACAGAAATTAGAATTAAAGATCTCCTGATTATTGCTGAAGAATTTGCAATAAAAAATCCTAAAGGGATTATTGAAGAAGTACAATCCATAATTCCCAGATGGAAAGTGGTGGCTCGTGAATTGGAAATACCAGAAAATATAATGTATAAAATAAATAATGATCTGGACACATTTAGAACTCGAAAATAACCAATCCATATCGAGATATTTATGACACATATTCTCCATTTCTAATCCGCAATTAAATCTTTTATCTCGACCCTTATCCCTTTTGTATGTCCGGAGAATTCAGGTGCGTACATGCTTTCAATATGGCTGATGCCATTTGAGAAATTGCCTGCATTATTTGCCCGTACGGTATACTCCAAAACATAGGTCCCTTTGTTAAGGCTGTCAAAGAAAAAATGGGTGGCAGCATCGCGGGTACTTTCGTAATAGGCAGTGCCATCCTGGTATTTGTATTCACTAAGGACATTGGCAGGTTCAAATCCGCTGGCGCGCATGTCTTTCAGGTGAATGTAATCCATGTCGGCTGTAGATCTTACAACCAGCCTCACCGTTACCAGGTCGCCGATTTTCAGAGGAGTATCAGCCGTAATCCTTTTCAGGGATTTACCCTTATGCTCTGAAACATTCAGATAAAGCTCCTTCTCTACATTAAGTGGGCTTTCACGATGCACCTTGATCTTGTCCAGATCCTCAAAGTATTGCCAGTAAACCCCTCCGTATCCTGCAGTGGTGTTTCGGTTTTCAATTTCAATCCTGCTGAAGGAATCTTCAATTTCTTCAGCCTTCCAGTTCAGTTTAAAATACCCAGAACCGGCTTCTTTTTTGGTTTCGGCAAGTTTTTCTGATGGGAGGGATTTTCCGCCCAATTTTATTTTGGAATTATCACCAATCTGCAGCCAGTCATTGCCCTGCATCAGTAGGGCATAAGTAGCCTCTGAGGTTGCTTTGGTAGTTGGCCAGTGGTTGGTTCGCTTGTTTTGCAGCAGCCAGATCTTCAGTTCTTCTACGGTATTTTCTTCATTCCCCAATTCCGTATAAGCCTCTATAAGAAGGGCCTGGGTTTCTATGGGAGCACGATACCAGTACCAGCCGGAAACATTTTCTTTCCAGTACATCCCATATTCTTCAGATTTTACTGCGGCTTCCATTAAAGCAGCAAGAATTTCCCCCGCTATTTCTTTTTCTCCCATCTTAATTAGCACTAGGGAAAGCAGGCCTTTTTCATAAATATTTCTAAGATGCCAGTCTTCTTTATGTGCATTCAAAATCTTTTCAGCAATTTTCAGCACATTTCCAGGCAAGGGATATTTTTTCAGGAAAAAACTTCTAACGTACAGAAAATGAAGATTTTCAGTGCTTTTGTAAAAGTAATCCTGATTTGTATTGTATTGCCTGCTGCGGCCTTCGGCCTTTACAATTTCCCCATCGAGGTAGGCGATGGCTTTTTTAATAATCTCAGCATCATCCACCTCAATGTTTAATTTTTTAAGATGGCCAAGTCCCCCCACGATATGACGGGTGATAAAATAATTATCCCTTCCACCGGAAAACCATGGCCAGGCTCCGGAGGAGTTCTGCATCAGCTCCAGCCGCTTAACAAGAGCCTTCTTTTCGGTTGCAAGTTTTGCAGTGTCAAATAATTGTGCCAGGCGTTTTTTCTGTTCAGTTTCTGAAGCTGCATCCCGTACCCACGGAGTTTCAGCAAGGATAATAGCTCTTAATTCCTCATTCTTTTCAAGATCGCTCACCAGGGCACCGCTTTGCTGCCAGGCTTCAAAAACCTCTTTGATCTTAGGCTGACTATTGATAATATGACCAGCCACACTATTGGCATACAGGCGCGCAAATGTTTGCTCTGAACATTCGTGCTCAAATTCAAGAAGGTATGGCAAACTCTGGATGGCATACCAGGCAGGGTTGGAACTGTACTCCAAACTGAATTTGTGGTGTTCCAGGGTTTCTGAAGTATTTTCTTTCAGGTTTTTAAACTCATAGGTTTTCGTTTGATTGGCCCGAACAAACAGGGGCAGACTCTCTGTAACAAGCATTCTGCTGGTGAGTACCGGCAACAAATTCTCTTCCCCGTCTGAAAAATCACCGGCCTTCGCCAGGATCCTGTAAGTAACCGCCGGGATACCTTTGGGGATGGTTAGCTGCCATGAAACAGCCTCAGAGTTTGAAGCGGTAATGCTAAAGTTTTTTATGTTTGCTGCATTGCCCAGTGCGCTGTCAATAGGTTCCATGGTTACAGCATTGAATAACAGAAGGACCGCGGTGCCGGAAAGGGTTTCTTCCGAAAGATTTGTAACCCTGGCCTTGAAGGTTATAGAGTCACCTTCTCTAAGAAAGCGTGGAGAGTTGGGTATCACGCTTAGTTCCTTTTGGGTTCGCACATTATTTTGGTATTTCCCGGTTGTCCAGTCAGTTGTATGAGCCAGCAAGCGAAATTTCCACTGGGTGAGTGCCTCGGGCGAGGTAAAACTAAACTGCAGCCTTCCATTTTCATCGGATTTAATATGGGGAAAGAAAAAGGCAGTTTCATTCAGGTTCTTCCTTGCCTGCACATTTTGCATTGCATCCAGTCCCTGTTTGGTCGTGATAATGACCACCCCATTTGCGCCTCTTGCACCATATAATGCTGTTGCCTGATCCTCTTTTAATATTTCCACATTCATGATATCCTCAGGTCGCAGCTCGTGGTTCTCCACAGGTTTGCCATCTATAATGAATAATGGGTCATCCCCTGCACCAGAAGAAGAGCCTTTAATTCGTATCATCCCGCCATCACTTTCAGCAATAGAAACTCCGGCTACTTTTCCCTGTAACAATCTGGCCGCAGTGCCAGGTGTATTTTGATTTTCCATGGCTACTTCCATTTCTTGATCAGCATAACCCACCATGACTACTTCGTTCAGTTGGGAAGAATCCTCCTCCAGTACCACGTAGACTTCCTTTTTATCTCCCAAAGTTTGTTCATGGGATAAAAATCCAAGGTAAGAGAATACAAGAATATCCCCCTTCTTTGAATTTAAAGCAAATTCCCCGTTAAAATTGGTTAGGGTTCCTGGTGTAGTACCCTTTATATTCACATTTACACCAGGTAAAGCATAGCCATTTTGATCTGTGACTCTTCCTCTTGCATTGCCATCAAGTGGCTTCGAATTTTCATTCTTTTTTTTATTTCCAATATATCTCCGATATTCATAGGAATTTGGCAGGGAATAATAAAAGCCGAAGGATTCAAGTCGGTCAAATATTGCTCTGGTAGGTCGGTAATACCTGTATGGGAAATTTCCCATAAGTGAGGAAATTGCCCCAATATTGGAGTTGCTATAAGATGGGAACTGCCTATAGGTTTGTCCAAACCCGGGCTTGGTATTCCAGTGGCGGATGATAAACTGGTCCAAAGAAGCATCGTACATAGAGGCAAGGACTTCGGCATCGGGCACGGCATTCTTTTCATCTTTTATGGTAAAGCTCCAGGTTTCTTCATCTCCGGGCTGGATTTTATTTCTGAAGGTCTCTGTTTCAAATCGCAGCATTTTTTCCTCCCGCGGAAGTTTGATCCTTCTGGTTTCGGAAATAGAAGAATTATTTTTTACTCCCCTTATTTGTACCTCCAGTTCTTCCCCTTGCAGGTTTTTTAGCGGAATACTGAGCAATTCCCTGCCATCCAGAGCTACCTGTTTTTTAAAGAGTTGTAAATAACCATCGTAGGCTGTTACCTCGAGCTTTAGGTCTTTATACGCCGTTTGCAGCAACAACTCCAGCTTGCCATCCTTTTTAAAATCTGAATTCTGAAGGGAATAACTGAACCGCTGATGGTCCGGCAGGTATTTATCCTTTGGGTTCGTCACTTCAAAAGCCTTAGCAGTGTGGGCTGAATTGCCTGCATTGTTGCTTTGGGATTCCACAAGGTATTTGCCGGATCGCCATTCGCGGTTCACGGGGATATGAATTTCAGCCGTACCCTCATTTAGAAGATCACTTTCATAAACGAGGTCTGCTTTTGGCCATTGGTCAGCAGTTAAATTCTTTGTGTAGGGCTCTTCGGGAAATAGTTTTATAAAATCATCTTCCGGGATAAGGTTGATCTCAGGTGCTTCCCACATTCTTTCACCCAGAATTCTGCCGGGATCCTGCAGCTTGTAAATTTTTATGCTGCCTGTCACAGGGACCGTATTGCCATTGAGATTGGTGTTTTCTATTTTTATAATTAGATCTTCTTCAATTTTTATTGTTTCAGCAACGGAAATAGTGGTTAGCAGATTTTTAAACCCTATTTTAAGAGTGGTTGAAGCCTCCCTGGTTTCGCCACTTACATCTGTTACAGTTGCCTTTATGGTATATTGATATAAAAGATTTTCATCTTCCAGATCTTTCTCATTTGCAAGGGCGGCAAATGCAATTCTGAAATTTCCTTCAGCATCTGTGGTGATGGTATCCTTTAGCACAGGTATAGGATCGCTAAAACTATAGTGCCACCAGTGTTTTACGAGTTTTTGCCGGATTACCTCGATGATGAGATTGGTGTTGTTGATTCCCGCTCCCATAAAAGTAGCCGCTTTTCCCATGACAAATGCCGTATCTCCGGGTTTGAATGTTTTTTTAACTTCATCAAATTTCACCTCAAAAGTGGGCCGCTTATATTCCTCAACCCTGAAGGTCACATTGCTGTCATGCTCCATATAAACACCTTTCTCCATCACCTTATCCCAGAAAGGGGAATCCTCTTCAGAATCCTCCTCTGCATAGATCTCAAATTCTCCGGTAATCCCGTGGGAGGGCAGTGTAAATTCTCCGTTGAAAGATCCATATTTGTTTGTTTTTAATCTGAAGGTCTCGATCTCTTCACCATTGGGATCATCTACAAAAACTTCAACCCAGGTAATGGGAACTGTACTGGTTTTTTTCTCTATATTCTGTAAAAGGACTCCTTTGAAAAACACCTTCTGGCCCGGGCGATAGATCGCTCGATCCAGGTAAAAAATGGTTTTTGCCCGGGGGCTATCTACCTCATTTGTATTTGCCTTGCGATAAAAACCCTGCCAATAGTTTGTGCTAAGGGTGTCGCCGTTCTTAGAAACTGTGACCCCTTTACTATCTGTGCGATTGCTGTTTTTATTGTATGTGAATTCCCCATTATAATCTGTGCGATATACGAGCGTGGGAGCATTTCTGAAATGCAACTCAACCTTAACGTCCTTCAACGGCTCTCCGGTTGTCCTTTCCAGGGCGCGGTATACGGAATATTTATCGAAATCGGTTTTGGCAAGTGTGAGGCCGGTAACCTGGAAAAATCCATAGGCATATCCTTTAGTTGCGTTTTTCCCCGCTGCAATAACCAGGTAAGTGCCCTTCCCCATTGTAGGGATCAGAATTTCTGTAGAATGGGTGTTGTGATCTTGTGCAAGAGGTAAGGATATTTGCTCTTCCACGAGTGCCACTTTCCTAAAAATGCTAAGTAGAAGAGAATCCTTATTTCTCCAGGTGATCCTTTCGGAAAAATCAGGATCAACCCGATAGATCTTCATTTGAAGGGTATTCAGGCTTTTATAGGAAAGATACATCCGGCTGGGCTTTCCTGGGGCAATGATGGCCGGGACTTTGGCATTCAATTGCACATTGGTAATGCTGCTTATTAATTTGTATGCTTTTTGTGCCGAATCTGTATTGGGAAAATCCTTTGTGATCTTCTCTGCAAGAGAGAGGGCTTGAGTAAGGAAATCGGGATAACGTAGTTTGTCCTTCTCGTCCTTTTCAGGTGCGCGATCAGAGAAGCTCATCGCCAGGTTCATAAGAATAAGGGCCTGTACTTCCTGTTCCTTATACTGTTCAGATAATCTCTCAAGTGCGGTAACATAATATTCCCATTTATCCTCCCCGGTATATTGGGAATTTACGTATTCAAGTCGGCTAAGTTGGGCAAAGACCTTTGCCTCAGTATTCTTCTCTGCACAATGCAGGGCTTCCAATTTTTGCCAGGTTTGGAGAACCTTCACCACTGAGGTGCGTTGAGTATTTTTCGGAAATGTTAGAGCTGTGAATTTTGAGGTATTTGCATACAATTCCGAAGAATTGAAAGGGAATTCATCTTCAGCATTGATCGAAGCAAAATTGGAGGAGTTGGAATAATAATCCAGTGCCCGGTGGGCTAGGACATCAAAAAGGCTGGGCCGGTACTTTCGGTTAAGAGGTATTGAAAAAAGCAGATCTTCCATGTGAAGGGCAGGGGTGGAGATCAATAATTTTTCCTGGTACAGGGAGTTTTTAAAAGCAGCATGAATGGAATCCTGAAGAGTGCTTAGCGCCCAGGTTTCAATGCTGCCTCCATCAGGGTCATCTATTTCAATTCGGCCCCTGGATTTCCAGCGATTTTCCTGGAAATATTCTTCCAGCATCATTGCTTTATAGCTCAACAGAACATTTTTAAAAGGAGAAGGTGTTGCGGTTATGGTAGCATTTAGATCGTCCAGAATAAATTGATTGCTATTCTCATGGGTTACCTGGTAAAATTTATAGTGATAGATCTTTGCTTTGATCAATTGTAAATGATCTGTCCCTTTTTTAGCCGAAGAGATGATCTCCATTACCCGGGAATCGGCCGACTCCAGGAGTCCGAGTACCTCCAAAGAATCTATGATCTTCCATTTTTCTGAATAATTTTTATTTTGAGCAATAGAAATGCCGGTGAACAGCAAGAAGGCTGATAGTAGTATTTTCTTCATAAGTAGTTTTGACCTTCCGGGGGTAGGGTAACCGGGTGTAAAAAAAAGGAATATAGGGAAAAAATGTCAAAGCTAGCCTGGGGGGTAATTGAATTGGATAGGGAAATGTAAGACTTTTATTTTTTCGCCGAACCAACTTATTCAATATCCGGTAGGTACTAATTCAATTTTTGGTGATATGGGACTGTGGGAAGACGATTTCAGTAGGGGTTGTTTCTACTGATTTTATACGATTCACACACTTACAAAAAGGTGTGTTAGTTTTTTTAATTTTCAAAAAATGATGAAGATCTGAAAAGGATTTCAAAAAACAAGGTTTGTTATCTCTCATTCAATAAAATTAAAAAAACAGCGGAGAAGCGTTTATCTTTTCCGCTGTTTTGAATGGTACAAATTAACGACTTTCCTTGATGCTTCGTCATCTCTTGCTCCCGTATCTTTTCCCATTCATCGTTCATTGGAGTTGGGTGGTAATTTTTTGGACCCCTCAGATATCTATGGGCCTTTACTCAACGAGGGGCTGATTGCAAAATCCATTTAGCTAAAGACATAATTTACTTTTCCTTCTCTTACTAATTTGCCAATTGCATCTACGGTCTCTTGAATAACAGGGACAAAAAATCGGTTTTGAAATTGAAGACAATGGACAAGCTACAGGAGGGAGAGATGGCAGTAAAAGTTATGTAAAAAAAGACAGTAGAGCGTTCATTAAAAAATCTTGATACAGATTACATTGACTTGTATTACTTACATCGACCGGGCATTTTCCATAATTATATAAATTTTAATTTATACAAAGGTCAATACTTTAATTATGTGTTATGTATCCAAATCACTTGATGTTGTGTTTATATCGTTGCCTTCCCGCCAAGGTCCGGTATAAAACTGTGCGGGCGTGATTGCAAGTGAGCACGGAGCTTCGATTCAAGACTAATTTAAGCATTGTTTTTATAAGTTGTTGCCCTTTTTGCTATCCGCAATGTTGCTTAATAATCTTGGATCAAAACCTCGGTTGGGATATGCAATTTGGCGTTCAGTTTTCTAATCATTTCCAAAGTTAGTTTGCGCTTTTTGTTCATTATTTCACGGACGCGACTTTTGAAACCAATCATCTCGACCAAATCCTTTTGTTTCAAGCCCATTTGCTCCATTCTAAAATTGATTGCAGAAATTGGATCGGGCATCCCAATTGGAAAATTATCGTTTTCATAATTGTCGATAACGATTGCCAAAATTTCCAGTTCGTCGCCTTCATCAGTTCCTCTTTTTGCATCAAAAATAACTTCCAAACGCTTAAGTGCTTTTTGGTAGTCCGCTTGATTTCTAATCGGTTTTATTTTCATCCTAAATTTCGTTTGCGTTAATCTTATCGTATTCAGCGTGCGTTCCGATAAATCTTATCCACGCAAGTTGATACTCAAAATTAAATTTAACAATCAGCCGATATTCGTTTCCTTTGATGTTGAAAACAATCCGGTTATCTTTTAAAATACTTGCGCTTGGATATTCATTTTTAAGTTCGTTAATTGATGACCAATTGGATTTCTCGATTTCACGATACCACGTTTTTATCTGAAGTTCGCAATCACCGTGCTTTTTCCAGAAATTCCGTATTGTCCCTCTCGAAAATATTTTCACGTCAAATAATTTGTCGCAAATATACAAAAAAGTTACCAAAATGATAACTTATATTTTTTCAGCATTAAGGACAAATACATACATTCCAGGCAAAAAGCAAGGAAAATTTTATTATTTTGAATATTCCAAATGTCTTCGGAATATTTCTTAAATCACTAAACTATAAAATCCCAAAAGCTGCTACTTGCAATTACATTGTCTCATCTCTGTTGGGTCAACTCAATCAACTATAAAAACATCAATTCATATCATTAAGCGCGAAATCTTATTTCACGTAAAAATGAAATAAGATGTATCTTAAACAACTGGAATACAGGTATTTTCTATGGATCATGTGATCCAAAATTTTAGATTTTACGTCGAAAAAAAACGGTCTTCCACTGCCACTAAACTTAAAAAAGAAGCGGTCAGGAAAAACCTGTTATTTGTACAGAAAAATTACAGCGCCGGAATTCCGAATAAAAAAGCGATGGAATTGTGCATAAAGTACCAAGGGGCACCAAAAACTATGGTTTTTCGAGATGGAGCAAACCGATTTCAATTAATTGACATGGATTACCCTCTTTTCCACTTCGAAAAGCTGAAAAAACGGAAAACATATAGTAAAGGCAATATAGAGATTTAAAAAAAAAATTAAAAAACCAATTCAAACCAAGCAAGCGCAAGCGTTTTTGTTTATTTTCCCTTTAATTTTTTCGCCAAAACAGCTTGTTCAGAACTTGTTCAGAACTTGTTCAACACTTGTTCAATAACCTGTATTGGTACTAGTTCAATTTTTGGTGATCTAGGACTGTAAAGCTTCATTTATGGGACTGTGGGAAGTCGATACAGCAGTGATAGTTTCTACTAATTTTATAAGTTAGATTTTTGTCATCCAGGAATCCGCTTTGGAAAATGCAAGGGATTTTAATTCCTGTTCTTCTCTGGAGAGACCGTATTTAGAAGCAACAGTTTTCCAATTTTTTACAGCCATCACTACCTGCTCAATTATTTTGAGTGCCTGTTTTTTATTGAGCCTAAAATAATCAATAACGGAAAGGGCTAAATCCAAATCAAGAGCATTATCATTTTCCGAAATATTTATTTTGAGACCTGTTCCGGTTTCGGTGGGATTGATATCATAAGCCGGAGACAATTGCCATCCCTCCTCGCGCAAAAGAAAACCATGATTTCTCAAATGGTCATCTGTATTGGATACACAGATGCTAAACACAATTCTTCGCCATAACTCCTCAAGATCTTCATTCACATGGGCTCCTTGCATGCTTATGAATTCAGCTAGTTCAAGATAACTGGCCCCTTCATGAAAATCCTGACCGTCGCTATAACGAAGTAAAGTCATTGCGGAGGCGAAATGTATACGTTTTCCTGTTCCTGTCCTGTCGAAACGTTGGGTTAAAAAAGTATGATTTTGGGATGAGAATTTTCGGGCCATCGATGTGGTCATGTTGATACCTGCCCTTTGCGCCAGCTCAAAAGCCACGGCTTCCCACCCACCAATATCGCCAGGATCATTTCGGCTGGGAAATTTAGCGATCCATAATTGCCCTTTATTATCAACGATCCCCGCCTTAGGCCGTGCTCCTCCAAGAGAGGCTCCGGGAACCGTCAACATGTTGAGCCACTTCAGATATTCCGGATCGTCTGAAATATCCTCTGTTTCTAATTTTAAACTGATAGCCTCCAATTCACGTATGCTATTCCAGGGAGGAATAACCAACTGGTCATTATTATTTAGGAAAGGACCTTCTTCCTCAAGTTTAAAACGCAAACCGCCCATGCGATGAGCATCATAAACACCTAACAGATAATCGGTCTCAAAAAGACGCTGTTCGGGACGTTTTTCTATTCTGGCCAGGGCAGCTTCTCTCCTGCGAATCAATAATCGTCCCCAACGGTCCGGGGAAGAATCCAGAAAGATTCCGAAGTTTTCCTGATCTTCCGCCAGAAATTGGGAACCTTCATAGAGTTGCAAGTCGGGATCAATGGTTTGTGCATAGGGAGATTGAAGCCAGGTCCTTTCATATTCAAATGAAAAGATTTCCTTGCCCCTTATACGTTCCGAAAAAAGACACCCCATTAATTTAGGGGTTTTCATTTGAAGCCAGTCCGCAAACACTAAAATGCGCGTTTGATTATTTTTTTTAGCCATAGATTTAGCGCTTTGGGGCACGGTCGCCTGTTTTTAGACCTGCATCCTGAAGTCTTCTGCCAAGGGAATCATCCTGTGCAAGCTTTAAGAAATCTTTTTCCAGCCCCAGTACCTGAAGCACCAGAAAATAGGATCCCATACTTACCGTTGGGCTTCCTTTTTCAATCGATAAGAGGGTAGGTCGGCTGATATTTGCACGTTCAGAAACCTGGGCCGTACTTAGCTTACGTCTCAAACGGGCCAGCTTGATCTGTTCTCCCATTTCAGACAAAATACGCTTTCCCTTCGGAAATATTGTTATTTTTGATTTCGCCATAATGTAAAATATAATTAACAAATATAAGTCTTTTTGTCAATTATATTTGATTCTATCAAAAATCTTATTAAGGACCTTGGATCTTGTTTGAGTTCAACATCGGTTACCTTCAAATAGCCGGAATTTGGGTGAAAAGCTTATTTCTTAAACATAGACTAATTTTCAACTTTTCTACGAATTATCCTTTTTGTTCTTTTTGCTGTTAGTATCCAATTTTTCCCTCAACCCCTGCATATCATCACTAATCTTTCGATCTGCTATTTTAGCATATTGCTGCGTTGTCCTTAAATCTTTATGACCCAGCATTTTGCTTACCGATTCTATAGGCACCTCATTTGTCAAAGTAATGGTAGTTGCAAAAGTATGCCGAAGGAAATCCAAACGTTTGGATTTCTGCGGCACAGCTACGCCACCCATCTACTGGAAATGGGATTGGATATTTTGAGCATTAAAGAGCTTCTGGGACACGCAGATATCCAGACGACATTGCTCTACCTTCACGTGGCACAATTGGGTAGACAAAAGCCGTTCAGCCCGCTGGAGCGGCTTTACAAAGAGTAAGGGTGAAACGTGCTGCTTACGAGGTGGCTCAGGTGTTGGAAAGAAACCATGAATCTCTTTCCAAATATTGTAACAACAGCTGGCAGACAAGAACCCTGCATGCGTTGCGCTCATGCCGCACGGCTGCACTGGGAGGTCACATCGACCGCTGTAACAATCCTTCCTGCCATTCTTTGCACCTGAGCTACAACAGTTGCCGGAACCGTCATTGTCCCAAGTGCCAGGGACA
>JBGSWA010000084.1:0-8037 GCA_041752645.1 Gillisia sp.
TAAAATAAAAACAATAAGGGAATTCCCCCATTTCATTCTCTTGTAAATGATTTTACTTTTGGGAGGTAAAAAAAATTATAAAGTTTTAAAAAAATCCTTCAATTAACACCAAATGTTGGAATTACAATTTTCTATTCTTAAATCTTTTTTAACTAAAAAAACTTTAGAGTTTATAAACACGCTTAAAATAAATTTAGTAACTCAATAAAAAACATAAGATGGACTTAAAAAACAAAGTAGTAATTATAACTGGAGCTTCCAGCGGAATAGGAAAAGCAACGGCAATGAAATTGGCAAAGGAAGGCGCCTCGGTGGTATTGTGTGCCAGAAGTGAAGATGAACTAAAGAAATTAAAAGATAAAATAAATAACGATGGCGGAAAGGCATTGGTTGTAAAAACGGATGTAACAAAACCCGCTGATTTTGAAAATGCCGTTTCTCAAACCCTTGAAAAATATGGGACCATCGATGTCCTGATCAATAACGCAGGACTCATGCCCCTCTCCTACATCGAAAAACTCAAGACCGATGAATGGGAAAAAATGATAGACGTCAACATTAAAGGCGTACTCAACGGAGTTGCCGCAGCATTGCCCACCATGCGTAAGAATAAAAGTGGACACATTATAAATATTTCGTCCTCGGCAGCGCACAATTACTTCCCCGGTGGGGCAGTGTATTGCGCCACCAAGATAGCCGTAAAAATGTTTTCTGAAGGATTAAGAAAGGAATTGGCACCGCAATATGGAATAAACGTCACATCCATAGAGCCGGGTGCAGTCGACACAAGCCTGTTTGAAACCATCACCGATGAGGATATTAAGGAGAAACTGAAAGGAATGAAAGAGATGACCACCCTGGAAGCTGAAGATATCGCCAATGCCATTTTCTATGCCTTAAGCCAGCCCGACAGGGTAAATATCAACGATGTGTACATTATGCCAACAGAACAAGGATAATTTTTACCAACACCAAGAAAACCTAAAATAAAATGAGTGGAGCAGAAAAAAAAGAAGCAATAGAGACCATCAACCCCGCAACGGGCGAGACTCTCGATCGCTACGAATACATGACCAACGAAGAGGTCGAGGCGGCCATTTCAAAATGCCAAAAAGCATTTGAGAAGTGGAGGGAAGTCTCTCCCGAAGATCGGGCTGAAGTCATCAAAGGCATCGGAAAAGCCTTAACAAATTCCAAGAAAGAGATGGCGCAATTGATGACAGATGAGATGGGAAAAACTTTAGAGCAAAGTAGGCAAGAGGTGGATTTATGCGCTGCCATTTGTCAATATACCGCTGAAATCGGACCTAAGGAGTTAAAAACCGAGGAGCGGGATATGGTCAATGGAGAAAAAGGCCGGGTTTCTTATGCTCCCATTGGAATAGTATATGGCATCCAGCCCTGGAATTATCCATGCTATCAAGTGGTGCGTTACTCGATAGCCAGCCTGATGGCAGGTAACGGGGTTTTATTAAAACACGCCTCAAACGTGACCGGTTCTGGGAAATTACTGGAGCGTATTTACAGCGAGGCCGAAATCCCGGATGGCTTGTTTACCACTTTGGTGATTAGTCACGATCAGTCTGATGAGGTGATAAAAAATAAATGGGTCCGGGGAGTAACGCTTACCGGGAGTCCTGATGCGGGAAGAGACATTGGAAAGAAAGCCTCTGCCGAATTAAAAAAAACGGTCCTGGAATTAGGTGCCAATGATGCTTATTTGGTTTTTGAAGATGCCGATATTGACAAAGCAGTAGAAGAATGTGTTAAAGGTCGTATTTACAACAATGGCGAAACCTGTATTGCGGCGAAGCGCTTCATCGTTACCGAAAAAGTGTACGACGAATTTCGGGAAAAATTCGTGAAGGTGATGAGTGAAGTAAAAATGGGTAACCCCAATGACGAAAGCACTCAATTGGGTCCCATAGCACGCAAAGATCTCCGCGATGAATTGCACGATCAAGTAGTGAAAAGCGTTGAGAACGGAGCCAGGATAGCTTGCGGAGGGAAAATTCCGGATAGGGAAGGATTTTTCTATCCTGCCACCGTGTTGGAAAATGTTCAGCCAGGACAGCCTGCTTACGAAGATGAACTTTTTGGACCGGTAGCTTCATTGATCAAGGCCAGGGATAACGAAGATGCCATGCGCATCGCCAACGACAGCCGCTTTGGACTGGGTGGAGGAATCTTCTCCAAAGATGAAGATGCTGCCTTCGAAATGGCAGAGAAGCATTTTGATACCGGAATGGTGTTTATTAATTCCTTTGGCCTGGCCGATCCCGCCATGCCATTCGGTGGGGTGAAAAATTCAGGCTATGGCCGGGAACACGGTGGGTTCGGATTGAAAGAATTCGTGAACATTAAAGGTGTAATGAAAAGGTAATATATTCTTATAACTGGTTAGCTTAAAAGCTTGCTGCTCCGGCGGCAGGTTTTTTTATTTTACGGGAATAATATGATTCTTCAAAACCTAAAAATCTTTTTGTATTTTTTTTGATTGTTTATAATGAGCATGCCGTTATGTACAAAGAATGTTTGACCCCCAAATTTTATTCGATTAAGTTTTGTGGGAGAAAAAATGGTGAATCTACTGGATTTACACCAAATATCAGAAAAGGAATATGCTGCATGTGCTGAAGTCCATAAATAAATCGACATATTTTATAGATTATCAAAATCCAACCATTTTTTGAAAATATAAGGATAACATTAAGAAGTTTACAAATGAAAAATTATGAAATTCTTCAAGACACGCCTTCCTTCTACAATATAGATTGTCACATTTCATTTTATATATCTACCGGAGAATCTATTTTTAAGTTTCCAGAAAAACCTTTTAGAATGGACTACTATGCTTCTTGCATTTGTACTCAAGGGGAAATAGATTTAGTAATCAACACTATTAAATACAAAATAAGCGTTGGCAGTCTTCTTTGCTCAGCTCCTTGCACCTATGTACATTTTCTTAATGCTTCAGATGATTTTCATATGCAGTTAGTGTTTTTCGTGAAAAATTTTCTGCTCACCAATATTTCAGATCCTTTTATCATTGAAAAGATGGGGCTGTTTCAGAATGATTCCTTTTCAATTGTGAACACCACTTCAGATGTAGTGCAAGGCCAAGGATTATCAGGAAAACTCTTTCTCTATAACGGCTCAAGAAAACCCTGAGAATATCATAACCATCAACCTTGAAATATACGGGAGCAGTGTCCTAAAAATTATAAAAAAAAAAGCAAGGCTCGATCAAATTTACCTGAAAGGGAATTTGGCAAATAAAATTATGCTAAGTTAGAATATGTAGTTATTGAGTCTTATACATTTAACCTGTTCCTTAAATCTTGAAAAATTGAAGGTGATTACTATTATTAAAATTCTGTGAAATTAACCGGTATAAATATTGAAAGAGCAGGTTAAGTATTCGGGGTTAGTTTACGAGCTTCTCTTTAAGTCCTTGTTCTTAAGAACGGACTGCTTTTTCAATTGGAGACTCACCATCAAGAATTTCAAAAACCTGGTTTTGCTTTACATCATCTTCCAGTACTTCAACGAGAGTTTGAGCAACATTGGCTCTGGAGATGCTCCCTTGTTTTTCTAATTTTTCCTTTAGTTGAATTTTACCGGAACCCTCTTCATTTGTAAGTGCACCAGGTCTAACAATAGTATAATCTAAACCACTGTTGCGTAGATAATCATCAGCATTTCCTTTTGCTCTTAAATAATCTTCAAGCTCTTCACTAATGGTTGGATTGTCTGCGCCCATAGAGCTTAGCATAACAAACTTCCCAACTCCTGCTTTTTTAGCAGCGTCGGTGAACTTTTTTGCTCCTTCCTGATCTACTACTATAACATTTTTTCCTTTAGATCCTGCAGCAAAAATAACTTTGTCAGCATTTTTGATAGCATGACTTAAATCTTCCTCTAAATCGCCCAGGACAGCAGCCACATTTTTCTTTTCAAAATGGTCTTTTTGTTCCTGTTTTCTAACCATGGCAATGGGTTTATATTTTTCGGATTCTTTTAATAGATCGATGATAATTCTTCCTGTTGTACCATTTGCTCCGGCAACTAATACATTTTTCTCTTTACTCATAATTATTTTCTTTTTAGTTATACTACATAATTAATTGAACAATCCATGGAATATTTATGTTAAACTTATGATCACTTTCCCCTGTGCTCTTCCGGTAGCTAAGTATTCATAGGCCTTGATCCCATCTTCAAAAGAATAAATAAGATCTACTATTGGCTTAATATCCCCATCTTCAACCATCGTTTTGATATCATTCAACTGCTCTGCGTTAGGCTGCATCCAGGTATATTTATAAACCGCCGATTTCTCCTTAATCAGTTTTGATAATTGTTCGGGCAATTTATAATCTTTAATCCCCATTTGTTTAGCTGTTTCTTCGTCTGGTGGACCCATAATCGTAGTTACTTTTCCGCCGTCTTTAATAATTTCAAAAGCTTCGATAGTATAATCATCTCCCAAAGTGTCAAAAACGATGTCTAGATTATTAGCAACTTCTTTGTAATCTTCGGTTGTATAATCGATCACACGATCAGCTCCTAAGGCTTTCACCCAATCTACATTTTTGGAGCTGGTGGTTGTATAAACGATAGCTCCTTTTGCTTTGGCATACTGAATGGCCAAACTACCTACGCCACCGGAGCCAGCATGAATAAGAATTCTATCATCTTCTTTTATCCCCGCTTTTTCTAAAGCCTGGATCGCTGTGAGTCCCGTCAATGGTAAGCCTGAAGCTTCTTCAAAAGATATATTTGCCGGTTTTTTAGCAACTTTATCACTATTGATGGTCACAAACTCTGCTACGGTACCCATTTCTTCCTGAGGCACTCTGGAATATATTTCATCACCAATTTCAAAATTATTAACATCTGCACCTTTATCAACAACCACCCCGCTCACGTCAAAACCAATGGTGCTCGGTAGCTTTAAAGGCAGCATTTCTTTTAGATGTCCTTCCGCCATTTTATAATCAATTGGATTTATTGAAGCTGCTTTTACTTGAACTAAAATATCATTTGATTTTACCGAGGGCTTTTCGATCTCATTGATAGATAGACTATCTTTAAGCTCACCATATTTAACTATTTGTAGTGCTTTCATATCAATTGCTTTTTGATTTATAAAATTATCTATCAGTAAGTTAGTACTTATTATTTTATTTTTTCGAAAGAATTTCGACCCATTTATTAAGAGTATCTTTTAAAAGCATTACTTCTGTTAATTTAATGTCTTCAGTCAGCAAAGTATTAAGGAGCTTTTCCGGAATTGGGATTGCACTGTTTTTTAGCCCCCTTCCTTTTTTGGTAAGTTTAATAAATACCTTTCTTTCATCTTTTTCAGATCGTCTACGCATCAATAACCCCATCTTCTCCATTCGTTTAATAAGTGGAGATAGGGTATTGGTGTTTAATAATAATTTCTCGCCAATTTGATTGATTAATAATTTATCATTTTCCCATAAAATCAACAAAACCAGGTACTGAGGGTAGGTTAAGCCCATTTCTTCCAAGAATGGTTTATAGGCTTTTGTTATTAGCCGGGAAACTGAATAAATTGGAAAGCAGATTTGATTATTCAATTTTAGTTGCTGATCGTCCATAAGGTTTATTTTTTTGAATTTTTCCAGGATTTCCAGGCGCCAGATGACCAAAGTGCCCAGACTATGAGAACCGGTTGAAAGAAAAGCCTAATCAATCTTGCTCTATCTGAATCTAAAACGCCAAAGGAATCTTTTCCTTCTAAATATTGTGCGACATTGCCCGGAAAAACCAGTATAAAGAAAATCGCTAATGCCCAACCTATGCTAGCACGCTGCTTTTCCCAAAATAATAAAGCCAGACCTAATGCCATTTCAACTATACCAGATAAAATAACTACTAAATCTTTGCTCAAAGGAACCCAATCGGGAACCTGAGTCTGAAAGGCTATTCTATTAAAAGTTAAATGACTAAATCCTGCATAAATCATAAACAGTGATAGTAGTATTCGGAAAATGTTTTGTGTTAATGTTGTTTCAACTTCTCTTCTCATAGCTTTTATTTTATATCGCACAAAATTAAATCGTGCACGATACAAATATAGTAAATTAAAAACTCCAGATCCTAATTGGATATAGATAGTATTTATTGGCACCTGGATATATTAACAAGATACTCTGCTCAATAAATTATAAAAATGGTTCTCTTACTAATTCTTGGGAAGAGGCTATATGAAAATTATATTTAATCATGAAAAAACCTTAATGATCTTTTTAGGAATATATATTAAAGGAAAAGAAAATTACTCTTTGTGAATTCAAATAGTTACCCGATAATGAGCAATATAATATCACCTTCAATTACGGTTTTTTTTAGATTAGACACAGGATAATGACAACAGGTTTGTTTATATGCCTTTGATCTCTTTCTTGTTTAATTGAATTATAACACTAATAAGTTCACGAATAAAACCATCGTTAAAATAGATAAAAGAAGAATCGGGCTTTGAACTACCAAACTCCACTCACAACAATCAAGTATCTGTTTAACCGAATTCACTAAACAAATGGTATTCTATATTTGTATAACTATTACAAAATTAAATCCACCCAAACTGCAGGATGCTCACTTGCCGCATGATTTTTATGATTTATATTTGGATATACAGAAAACATAGGGCGTTTATCTGGCCAGATGCCCTTCCGGTTTAATCCGCTGCTTCTAACTTTGGAAAAAAGTTCCGGGGATAATAAGAGATAATCTTTTTGCTTGATATTCACTCCCATACGGTACGCTCCAAGACTGTAATAGCCTGCATCTTTTCCCTTGTCGAAATCCACATTAAAGGATGGGTGTTTGGTTACATCTTTTAAATTGGTTTTATGCAGTAATGGTGAAAGGGAATAACAATAGGAAACGGCATTAAGCGAACCGACAACCGCGATATCCTTTTTACCTTCAGTATACAAATGGTTATACACTTCAGCAATTTTTTCCGTTTGTCCTGTTCTTGTATCATCTGAAAAATTTTTATCCTCTGTTTGCTCCGGTAAGTGTGTAGCGAGGATCCAAATAGTATTCCCTTTAGCGGTACGTATTTCATATTCCACAAGATCTTTATCGAAAACAATTTCTCCCAGGCAATTTAAATCATAAATATGGCTCCTTACCGACTTTATCTGAAAACCATTTCGGCTAAGAATACCAATTTCCTGGCCTCGTTTGTCATTCCCCTGCACCACAAAAGTTTGTTGATAAGGTTTGCAATACCTGGCAAGAAACTCCTCATTAAATTCAGCAAGGGAGGCACGGTCCTCAATCTCCTGAAGAATCAAAATATCCGGGTTCACATCAGCGATCACTCGTGCTTTATTTACTACTGCCATAGGATCTATTGGATAATTCTGTAGTGCGATCCAGCCGTTCCAATCTGTCAGTTCACAGGCTTTTAATTCTTTTGAATAATTCTTGCCTTTCAAAAAAAGAAAGCCAGCTTTTCGCCTTAAAACGGCGTAAGGCAATTGATGGCTATTATCCATTCCCACTAAAAGTGACAAATCCCTCAATCGTTCAGTATCTTGATTGTTCTTTATGCTTTTTTGCATTAATCCATCTAACTCCGTATGCCAATCCTTACTACATTTACTGAAAGACTTTTCCATAAAACTTCTGTCCCGATGGAATAAATTCTGAATATTAAAAGTGGCTATTTTCATCCGTTTATCTTATTGTTTTAGCGGTCATATGTAACATCCATATAAACATCTTCGTGTGTAAGAAAGATTCAGATCGACATATACACAAAAAAAAAGACCCGTATTGAACAGTAACCCAACCAGAAAAATAACCCCGAGTAGATTGGGGAAAATAATTTTGATGGTATCCGAAATCTCTGCGACCGAATTTTCAATCCCGCCAATCTGTGCGAAAAGCGGGAATAAAAACAGGAACAAAAAAAGAGAGGGGTAGATTAATTTTTTCATTCTATTAAATTTATATTTTATACTGATTTTGATATAAGTAAATTAC
>JBGSWA010000085.1:0-7852 GCA_041752645.1 Gillisia sp.
AAGTATTTATTTTTTTAAAATATCAAGTGTTTTATTTTGAAGATAACAAGTAAAAATTTAACTTTGCACCCGCTTACAAATGGTGGTTGTAGCTCAGCTGGTTAGAGCATCGGTTTGTGGTACCGAGGGTCGCCGGTTCGAGCCCGGTCTTCCACCCTTTTTTAACTCCTTAGGAAACTAAGGAGTTTTTTTATATCTAAATTTTTGTGAGGGTCAATTGAATTATGACTAAATTGGTTTCATGCTAATTTTTCAAAATATTGTTGATTTATGATAAAACCATTTATTCTCTCTCCCTTTAATTTTAGAACTATTGCATACTAATCAATTAGAGTTGATCTCTTCAACCGACAATAAGATATAAATGATGCGGTGGACTCTATGGATAATAACTGTTCTCTTTGCCATCCCCACCTTTTCTCAAATTTCCCTGGAAGGCCTGGTCATGGCGGATTCTCTTGGGGACTCCAGAATTAATATTATAAATTTATCGCAGAAAACTGGAACTACAAATTTAGGTTCCGGAGAATTTCAAATTGATGTAAAAGAAAATGATACCCTGCTTTTCTCCTCCATCCAGTATGGTACGGTGGAGGTTATTATTACTCCTTTAATACTTAAGGAGGGAATTTTGATGGTGAAATTGGTTGATACTATTAATCAATTAGAGGAGGTCCAAATTAGCAATATCAATTTAACCGGGAGTTTACGGCAGTATTTGTCGCAAATGAAGACGTACAATCAAAACGATTTTGGATTCCCGCTTTGGCCAGGAAAGCCTTTGACCCCTATTGAAAGAAAATTGAATACGGCCAGGGGAAGTCCATTGATTACTTTATTGAATACAATTAATGGAGAAATTAAAATGCTTAAAAAGGCTAAAGAGAATGAAAGTAAATCAATGGAAGTAGAGAAAGGAATAAAAGCTTTCCCTACGGATGTTTTTATAGAATATTTGGAAATTCCGGAAAGCCAAATAAAAAATTTCGTTTATTTCTGTTCTTATAATTTGAACTTTCAGAATCTTTTAGCGGATCACAGGCGACTGGAGCTGTTAGAATATTATCGGAAGAAAGCCCCAGAGTATTTAAGCTTATGAATTTATATTGAAAAAAATTTGAAATTATGGTTTAAGTCTCCCTCGATGTAATTCTTGATTACTAGAATTCCCCATTTCGAATTCAGTTAGAACTTACCATCAATAGGTGTGAAGGTAAACGGTGTTTCTGTGAGAGGAAAATCCTGGAAGGTGATTTGTTTTAGAAAGCCATTCGAGATTAAAACCGATTTGGTTGTCAATAAATAAATGAGACCTTCTATTTCTTTAAAACTCTTTATTAAATCGAGATAATCTACAAGATACCTTGGCAAACCAAGCTTTATTAAATCCAGGTAGTTCTCCAGGGTAATTTTTAAGGCAAATCTCAGATTCAAATTGGATTTCTCCACAACTTTTGGGAGTAATCTATAAAAACCCCAATAATTTATTCGATATGTATTGAATGTAAATACTCTGGAGATCAGTTGGTTGCTCTTTTAAAATCAGGTATATTTGAGAGTAAATAAAACGAATTTGTGTCTTTCAAACTCAGCTATAGGATATAGATGACATGTCTGATATACAAATTAGCTGTAAAAGTAGACAACAACAAATAAAGAACAATGCGAAAATTATCACTTTTCATAGCAACGAGTGTGGATGGATACATTGCAAAGCCGAATGATGACCTGAGCTTTTTGAAATTGGTGGAAAAAGAAGGTGAAGATTATGGCTATGCGGAATTTACCGACACAATCGACACAATAATTATCGGTAGAAAAACCTATGATTATGTGCTTAAAGAATTCGGTTCTTCTCATTACGATAATGGAAAAAGAAATGTGTTTGTCATAACAAGAACTGAAAAACCGAGTGTAGGTAAAACAACTTTTTATACAGGAAACTTGACCGAATTAGTACAACGACTAAAATCTGGGAGCGGGAAAAATATTTATTGTGACGGTGGCGCAGAAATAGTAAATGAACTTTTGAAAAGCGACCTGCTTGATGAATTTATTATTTCAATTGTACCTATATTAGTTGGTAGTGGCACAAGACTGTTCCAAGAAGGCAGGCCTGAACAACAACTTGAACTTGTGGATTCAAAATCGTTTGACACAGGACTAACACAACTGCATTACATACGAAAGAGATCGTATGAAATGACAGAACCAGACAAACAAAAACCCGAACCGCAGGGTATATAACTTAAGGAGGTAAATTCAAGCTTCAGGCTTTAAGGTGAGTTTGTTGCAAGCCGATAGGTAATTGCCTTGAAAACCTCCCACAAGTCAAATAAGTGAAACCTTTGTTATAAGCTGAGAAAATAAAATTTATTCAAAGAAAAATAAATTAGATATGCGAAGAATTGTTCCAAATATTTATTCAAACGATGTAGAAAAAAGCAAACAATTCTATACCGATTTTTTAGGAATGGATTTAGCTTTGGATATGGATTGGATTTTAACTTTCATATCAAAAGAAAACAAAACCGCACAAATATCAATTCTTCGAAATGACACAAACAAGCCTTTAGAAAATTCGGCAATATTTTTATCAATTGAAGTTTCGGATATCGACAATTGGTATGAGGAGGCAAAAAATCAAAAAATTGAAATTGTATATCCAATTACTAATGAAAGTTGGGGAGTAAGGAGGTTTTTCATAAAAGACCCCAATGGCGCAACAATTAATTTATTGGCCCATATATAATAAAAAGCATCAGCAATATGAAACCAAAAAAAATTTGGGCAAACCTAGGAGTGAAAGATATTGAAAGAACACAAGAATTTTACCTAACATTAGGATTTAAGCTAAATGGCAATCCTACTGATGATTTAGTGAGCTTCTTTTTTGGGGCAGAAGAGTTTGTGATCCACTTTTTTGAAAAGGAAAAATTGAAAGCAAGTCTTGAAGGAGAAATATCTGATACAGGAGAAGGAAATGAAATTATTTTCACCCTCTCAGCCGAAAGTAAAGATGAATTTGATAGTTGGGTGATGGAAATTAAAAACGCAGGTGGAAGGATTTTCTTCGACTCTAACAAAGACAGGAAGGAATTTTACGACGAAAACCAGTACTACGTTTGTGTATTTGCCGACCCTGATGGTCACAAGTTCAATCTTTTCTACAACGAGAACATGTAAAGTAAAAAGGCAGCAACTGCTGACAAAAAATCACAACATCAAAATATAAACGACAATGAGAAAAATAATCGTCTTATCATTTATTTCTTTGGATGGGGTAATGCAAGCCCCTGGTGGACCTGAAGAAGATACTTCCGGGGGCTTCAAATATGGAGGGTGGGTGGCACCGTATTTTGACGAAGCTTTTGGTAAGGTCATGGAAAAACAGATGAACCCTGCAGATCTTCTTTTAGGCAGAAAAACATTTGAGATTTTTGCCGCTTACTGGCCCGAACATGCAGATAATTGGCCTGGTATTAATGATGTCACGAAATATGTCATGTCCAGGACCATGAAAAAGTCAGATTGGAAAAACTCTGTATTGCTCAAAAGCCTGGCAGATATTAGAAATCTCAAAAATTCACAAGGTTCGGACATTCAGGTTCACGGCAGCGGTAAGCTGATCCAGACATTGCTCGGGAATGATTTAGTCGACGAACTCTGGCTCAAAATTTTCCCGGTGATTCTTGGTCCTGGAAAAAAGTTATTTGACAATGGTACCATTCCGGCAGCATTTACATTGATTGATAGTTTGGTAACACCCAATGGAGTAATTATTGCTAATTACAAGCGAGATGGAAAAGTTAAGACAGGTACTGTTGGAGCTTAAGGAAAAATAAAAATGATAAAAAATATCACGATGACCAAAAACAAGATCACGGTCCATTCTATGGGGTTGAGCCAACCCTGACCGAACATAAATTGAAACTTACAAGGATTTTAAAAAATCTGAAATTTCAAGGGGAAAGAACAACTGAAAAAAGGAAGAATCCTATAATTAATTGTGGCAATAAGTTCAATTAACCTGAAAAGATATGCAGGTTGTTTTTTTAACAAAATCTCCTTATGAATTCAATTCCTTCACAACTTTTGACAATAATCCTTAAACCGCCAAAATTTATACGATAATTTGGGATTAGACCGGAAATATCTAAAAATTCCTTAATTGCTCTTTTTGAATCCGCTACATTTGAATGTAAATAAAACGAGGTGGCCTCCAAAACAGATATATCACCAACAGGATAAAAACGACCTCTTTGTATAAACCTGGCGTCATCCTTTAGATACTCGCCAACAGATATAAGGAAGCAAAAGGCAGGACTATGAGTAAATATTTAAAAGTTTGTTTCGTCTTATTATTTGTTGTGTGTACGGGGGTTGTGGTAGCTCTTTGGCATGGATTGCATTCTTTTTTGTTTGCGTGGGTATTAAACCTTATGCTAATGATGGGTGTTGCCTACATCACTCAGACCTTCAATCTGCAATTAACATCCACTTATTACCATTCCAAAGAATGGGAGGATGAAGGAAGGATATATAAATGCTTCGGGGTTCAAGGATTTAGAAAGATGCTGGTATGGATTGGTTGGGAGAAACTCAACAAAGCTTCCAATCCTGTAAAAAAGAGTTTGGATGCGTTAAAAAATTTGGAGTACAACACTCGACAATCGGAATTTGGACATTTAATTATTTTCCT
The DNA here is from genome assembly GCA_041752645.1 of Gillisia sp. Lineage (GTDB taxonomy): Bacteria > Bacteroidota > Bacteroidia > Flavobacteriales > Flavobacteriaceae > Gillisia. The sequence continues at coordinate 4,703 of JBGSWA010000085.1, forward strand.
TTTGGTATTGGCCCTTACTGTTTTCGTAGGATTTTATTACGGATTTAAGCAAACCCTATGGCTACTGCTTCTAAATATTTTATTAAATGCTTACCCAATCGGGGTGCAACGTTATAATCGGCCACGACTGCAAAAGATTATGGACAGATTTAAATATTTGGCACCTGATCCCATATAATGAACTGATAAAATGAAGAAAGGATCCTTGAACACTTAGCGAACTGCCATAAAAAAAGTCCTTTTTACCCCTCAGAGGGGCTTTCCTTTTAGTTTGGGGAGCGCGGGATATATTCTTAAAGCCTGCCAGGTGGCTTCCAAAAAATAAGCACGAATTAAACGGTAGCATCAATGATTCATTCCCATTGATTTAGAAATAGCTCCGCTTTGATGTAATTCTATTTTATTAACACTTTGTTTGTTCTGACAATAGCTATAGGATAAAATTAAGAGGTGGAATGCAGAATTGGAATTGCCAAAAGGTTATAATCCCGAAATTCATTCCCCATATAAAAGTGTTTACAGATTCCAAATGGTTTGTGGAAAATGTCAATTCCAAACCAAAAGCTGGATTTGACAAAGCTTTTGATCTAATATTTAAACGATCAAAACCAATCAGGGAAGCTCAAAGCCAGTACCTGATACCACTGTATAAAAATAATTACTACTATAATGCCTAATCGAAAATAGTTGCAGTTTTGCTACATCTGATTTTCCTAAGGAACATCCTCGCACACAAAACTGCAACTATCTTTATAAATGGGTTAAAGGACATCAAAGAACCTTGTTAGGACACTTCTTTTAATATTTTGAATAAAGTCTTCCAATCCGTTTCATTTTAGCTCCTAAACTTGCCAAACAAAGTTTATAAAATCCTTTAAATTATTTTCTATATAAAGGATCAGCGCCAATGGTACCAACTAAACTTTTTATATAATCCGGAGAGCTGGCAGTATCAAGCATTTTAACTACATTTTGCAAGCGGGGATTTAAATCCATTTCAACTACTGACAAATTATTGACAGGATTTGATATGAATTTTTCTAAATAGCTAATTTGGTTTGCATAAAAACTGATGTCCTTTTGTTGTTTTAACTTCAGTCGTTCTTTATACCAATCGCTGTTAATTACATAGTCTCTTTCAAAAAAGCTTCTCAGTTCAGGATCGCTCATCTCTTTGCCATCATAATTTCCATAAGCCATTATATGTAATAATATTTTTAACGGTGGAATTGCAGCTTCAACACTGCCATCTTCAAAATAACTTAAGGCTACTTTTTGTTGAGCTTCCACAATATTTTCAATGCCATCTACATAGTCTTCCATACCTTGAAGCTCTGGTTTTAGCATTTTTTCGTTAAAAACAGCATTTGGCTCATCAAATAACCGGTTCAGGCATAGGAAAGAAAACGTACTTGTAATGCGATATCCCAACCTACTGGCCAATACTTTTTTACCTTCATACTCAAAATCTTCCAGTTTTTCTAAAGATCCGTTGGCAATCAATACTTTTGGATCTCGATCTTTTGGATTTAAACGTGCCCAAATTTCCGGAATTAAAAGGCTGATATCGTGATCTACCTTATTTTGGCCACCCACATAACCTGCCGCAGTACTAAAGGCATTAGACTCGGTTAAAATATGCGACAACAGGGCGTTGTTTAAATCAGTTGTTGGTGTTAACATATTAAAAGGTCCTTTTGTTAACGCGCCTTCTGATCCTGCACCAGTAGTGGATGGTGATTTACCTGTAAGACTACAAATAAAATCCATAAACAACTCCGGTGATTCTTGATAATGAATTGGATTGTAAACTGCTAATGGACGAATCCCGTTTTTCTTGTCAATTGGATTGTTTCTTCTTCCTGGCAGAACAGCGTTTACAACATTAATAACCGGGTCTTCTGATTTTATTTTTCTGAACAATCGAACGCCAAGCTCAGCTAAATAGCTAGCTTCGGTTTCCTCAATGAATATATTGCGCTCTAAATAACGCGGGTTTTTTGTGGGCTCTCCATCGACAATTCTGGTGTGCGAAGGCAAGGCAAAATACTCCTGGTCATTAGGGCTATTCACGATGCTCAATATTAAATCTTTAACTGGTTGTGTATATTTATCAAAGTTGATAGTATCCTCAAAAATGTCGATAGCATCCTTCTTTTTTAGAGGTTCGAAGTTTGTTAAATACACATTATCGCTTACAATATCCTTTTCTGCTCCTTTATCATAACCTCTGATAATGGCTTCATCAGGACGTTGGAACAAATGAGATTCACAATTGGCAACTACTTTAAAACTTTGGTTTGTATATTCCTCATTTAAATTCTTAAACTGATTTCTGGGTAAGGTAATAGACGCTGAAATATCATCTTCCATTTGAATTTTTTGACTTGCAGAAAAATCGGATCTCAATTTATTCAACAACCATACTCCTTTTTGATTGAATCCTATTCGCACATAACTACCCACAACTGGGGTATTGTTGTATTGCAAACCGGTACCGTTTTTCCCGTTTATAATTTCAACCGACATGCAGTCTTTCCAGTTTAATTCACTGTAATCTTGTCTGTACAATCTTTTTACAAATAATACTAAAGACCTAATGTGAACAGGAATATTTTTAATAAAGTCATTAAATTCATCACTATTCTCATCTGAGGGTGTCAATAGTTTAACTGCTGAACCTAAAGTTCTTCGTTGATCTAAAATTGATCTTGAGGGAGGCAATGTTGGATCGGATTTTTTCCATCTATTTGAATAATTAAATTCAATTATTTCATCTGCCTTTTTAAAATCTTCTTCAATATCTAAAATGTTAAATGCATTATAGGTAATGGCATTCTGCATAGATTTAGAAATCTCAGATTTACCGCCACCGGAAACAGTACAAGGTTTATGACAAAAAACACCTTCTGGAGATGTATTTACAATACGCCATAAAGCAATTGCATAGTGCTTTTCCAATTTAAATTTATTGCCAGTTGGATGTACATAGGTTTTATGAGGCGATAAAATTAATTTTTGTTGAGCATTGTTATAATCCCATGTAATACTATTTGTATTGATGTAAGCATTCTCAGGAATATAAACGACTTAAGTTAGCATTTTAATAAATACCCTAAATTAAGGCATATAAATAAGAAAGAACAAAAG
>JBGSWA010000086.1:0-2751 GCA_041752645.1 Gillisia sp.
TTTGAGATCCGCTCTTCACTAGTGGCATTATTTCGCAAAACTGTCCGATAGTTGGAAGCTATGGTAATATCTCCATTAAGTACAATGTGGTAGTTTGATACACTGCTATGAATAGTGACCCAACTTCCACCTTGAAACCGCTGAAAATCATAGGTAATACTTGACCATCGAAGGTCGCCCTGGTATGCAACCACCGTGGCACCGCCGCAACCATGATAGACAAGACATTGCGGTGTTTGTGCTTTTGCAGAAAAAAGAGATGCCAGCAGCAGGAGTGTAAATATGTATTTCATATCTGATGTTTTATTTTTATTGCAGCTACAAAACTTCAATAAAATAGGAGAGAAAGCAATCCCCCAAACACTTGTTTCTACAATCCCCTGAACAGGTGATTTTGATGTAAAAGTTGGAAATGTGGGGTATGATGTTATACTTTTAATTAAGATTTAAAAACAATGCAGCGGAAAAACTTTTTGATACTATTGTTATTATTCGCAATGGCCAAACTTCCTGCACAGCGTAAACTGGCAGATAGTGTTGAAATGGTTTTGAAGAAAGATATGCCCGATAGCCTTAGGGCTGTTACGATGGTAAACAAGGCCATGTTTTATGAAATACTGGATTCGGCTAAAGCAGAGCAATACTATAAAGAGGCATTGGATTTTTCGTTAAATAAGAAATTGTATTATCCTGCAGGATTAAGTATCCGGTTTAGATTGGTCCCTAAAATATTAAATGGCGAATTCACAAAGTATATTGACGACTTAAATAAATCAGTCTATTATTTATCGCTTTCTAATAATCCAAAAGCCAGAAAACAGGAAGGATTAATAATGAGTGATAAGGCTTCGTATTTTTATTTAGACGGACAGTATGATTCTGCCATCGCCTGGAACCTGAAAGGTATATCAGTGTTGGAAAAAAATAATTTTTATAACCAGACAGGTACACTCTACACCAATATTGCAAGCTGCTATGAAGTACTCAAAATGAAGGATAAACAAAAAGAATACGTTATAAAAGGACTGGCGGCAGCAAAAAAATCGGGCGAGTATTATATTATTTTTGGTTCCTATCTTATGGTTTCGCAATTATATGCCGGTGAAAATGATTTTAAAACCGCAATGGTATATTGTGATTCTGCCCTCCTGTATTATCAAGGCGATTTGAGTGTTTCAAGAATGCAGTTATATAACCTGATGAGGGCGCAGGCTTATGAAGGGCTTGGAAAATATGACAGCTCGGTTCATTATTATAATAAAGCTTACACAATCACAAAATCGAATAATGATGAATGGGGTATGACGGAACCGCTGCTGCGAATGGGGTTTTGGGTATATGAAATTGAACAGGATAAAGGAGGCTGAAAGCTTTTTGCAACAAGGCATTGATTTGGCAGAGAAAAATAACCTCGTTACTTTTAAAAGGACGGGTTACGAATTAATAAGTAAATTTTATGAAGCAACCGGCAATCATAAAAAGGCATTAGAGGAATATAAAAAATATTACGCTGCCAACGACTCTCTGCAGAATGCGGATAGTAAAAAAATGGCACTGGATCTTGATAAAAAATACGAAACAGAAAAAAAAGAGAAACAGTTACTATTGCAGCAAACTGCCATCCGAAAGAAAAATACCCTCAATTACATATTAATTGGAAGTATTACCTCGATATTGTTAATCTCATTATTTGCTTCCCGGGCATACAAACAAAAACGCAAACTTCAACAGCAAACAATTACAGAATTAGAAAAAGAAAAATTATTATTAGCCACACAATCCATTGTAAAAGGCCAGGAAGATGAACGAAGCAGGTTAGCAAAAGATTTGCACGATGGCCTGGGCGGATTGCTCAGTGGCGTTAAACTTCAATTAGGAGCTATGAAAGGGAATTTAATTTTATCGGAAGAGCATGGCCGCATTTTTAATAATGCGCTGGGCAAGCTGGATGAATCCATCAGCGAAATGCGCCGGGTAGCACACAATATGATGCCCGAAGCATTAATGAAGTTGGGATTGCAACAGGCGTTGCAGGATTATTGCGATGGATTATCAGCATCCCAATCATTTAAAATAAATGGCGAATTTTATGGGCTGGAACAAAGAATGGAATCGTCGGTGGAAATTGTGGTGTACCGGATTGTGCAGGAGCTGCTGAACAATGTAGTAAAACATTCCGGCGCTAGCATTATTTTGGTGCAGGTGATGAAGCATGATCAAAATCTTACCATCACGGTAGAGGATAATGGAAAAGGTTTTAACATGGAGGAAGTGTTGCTGATGAATGGAACTGGTTTAAAAAATATCCAATCGAGAGTGGATTATTTAAAAGGGCAATTGGATATCAAGTCAACCCCCGGTAACGGCACCTCTGTACATATTGATTGTATAATTTAATACGATGGATAGAATAAAAGTTTTAATTGTAGATGATCATCCTATGGTGCTGGAGGGCATGCGGAGTATGCTTGCACAAATAAGTTTTGTGGAGATAGGCGGTACTGCTGCAAATGCTTATGAAGCAATGGAGCTGATAAAATCGGCATCGCCGCAAATTGTTATTACCGATATTAATATGCCGGAGATCAGCGGTATTGAACTGGCACTAAAAATTAAAACTGAATTTCCGCAGGTAAAAATAATTGCGATGAGCACTTTTAAAGAGCGGAGTTATATTGCACAAATGATACACAATGGTGCTTCGGGTTACCTGGTTAAAAGTGCTTCCAAAGAAGAAATTGAAGAAGCCAT
>JBGSWA010000087.1:0-9831 GCA_041752645.1 Gillisia sp.
TTTTCCCGGGGGATCCCCCGGGAAAAGGAAAACTCTGCATTCCTGTTGCCAAAAACTATGGATTCTTATTTACCGAAAACTGTGGAGTGTTATTTACCGATTACATAGGTTCATTTTTAGTGATTTTTAATTGCCACCCGACCCCAGCGGGGTCAAATGTTTGTAATAAAAACCAAAGCCAGGAAGACACAGACTCCAGCGGAGTCCAACAGCTACGCTATTGGTTCCATTTGTAACAATATGCAATGATTTTGTTCGACTCCGCTGGAGTCGGAGCCACGACCATATTGACTATTTCTACAAACATCGGGACTCCTCCGGAGTCATTTTACCCACTGCAATAGGATCGCTTGGGACTATAAGAAAGGACGATCGAAATAATCGGCACGATTAAGCTGAAGAATTATAATCAAGGATAAAAACCTGATAATCCATCCAACCGACCCCAGCGGGGTCAAATGTTTGTAGCAAAAACCGGAGCCGGGGTTACGGACTCCAGCGGAGTCCAACCTCTACCCTATTGGCTGCTCATGTACCATTACCTTTTGATCTTGTTTCGACTCTGCCGAAGTCATTTTGCCCCCGGGAAACAGGAACCTGTTTAACCTTGAAAAAGAACCCAATGATTTATTATTTATAAATTGAATCAATCATTAATGGCAATTGACTTGAGTATCCTGTAAACTCCTGAATTACTTCTCCATTTTTGGAAAATAAAAAGTCAGCAGGAATAGCGGGAATCGTAAAATACTGTTTTATCTTTTTTAGATTGTCACCTTCCGCCAGGTACTGTTTCCAGGGCATTTGCTCCTTTTCAAGTGCCGTTTTCCAGGCTGTTGTATCCGCATCGATAGAGATGCTGATCATTTCTAACCCCATTGGACTATATGTTTGAAATATCTTTTTCAATTCAGGAATTTCAGCCCTGCATGGACCGCACCAACTTGCCCAAAAAACCAATAACTGATAGCCTCCCTTATTTTGTAGTGTATCCGGATTTCCATTTTTATCCGGCAACACAATACCCTCTGGGAAAACCTTGTTTATCTTCCCTGCATGAACATAATATTTATTGAACTCATCCAGCAATTCTTCGGTTTCATGAGCTTTATGAAATGCTGCTACCTGCTGTTTAATTTCAGAAACGGTAAACTTTTCCCGATTGTTATATAATTGCTGCAAGATAAAATTGCTTGTTGGGTATTCACCTATTTTCTTTAAGTTGCTTGCTACAATTGCATCCCGGATAGTCTGATCCTTCTCTGTACTGAACTGAATAGATATTTGCTTAAAATGAGGATTATTGCGTTTGCTTCCTTTAAAAGAAGAATTTTTTACAATATCCAATTCGTCAATCGTAATTTCAATATCATAATCCTCAATAAGAAAATGACTCCTTATCATTGGTTCCTTACTATAAGGATCTTGAAAACCTAATGGTCGAAAATAATATCCGTCTTTAGCATCTTCCCTGTAAACTACCTTATAAAGTTTGCTATAATTAATCTTAGCATTATTGGGATCAAGAATTAGTTTCTGTTGGGTTACAACCACAGAATCAATAAAAAATGGGGGATATCCCAAATACAATTTCTTATTCTTAAATTTTTCGAAAGCGGCATCTGTCAGATGTAAACGAACGGTTCCACTGCGCTTAGGAGTGGTTTGACAGCCCAAAATAAGAATCGAAAAGAGAAATAAATAACTTTTTAAAAAGAATAGTTTATACATAGAAAGTATTTGGCATTAGAACTTTCCTCAGACTCCTTTTTTCTATTTTTCCATATGACATTTAAAATAAAATTACTAATATTCTCCTTTATAAATAAGCAACATAAAATACTGGCCGAATAACAATATAAAGCAATGGATTTATAAAGAATCTGAAAGGTTAGGTTCTTCCATTCTATATTTTATTGGTCTGGCTTTTATAATTTATTTGCAATTTTACCATGAATACATCACTGCAACATTTCCCCAAGTGCCTCTTTTAGTTCTTTCAAGGTAGTATCTGTAAAACCTAATATCCTTTTGGAAATTATTGCTTCTCTGTTTGCTATAACCAGTTATTTGTTAAATAATTCAGTTATGTAAGGGTAAATTTTTTCTGAATCGCTTCCGGATTTTACAATTTTCCCTTTCGGATCAATTAATAAATAAAAGGGGATTGATTGAAGATTGAAATAGGTAGACAGTTTTTCATTATTTAACGGAACAATTGGAGCATCAATTAATTGTACCCAAGGCATTTTTTCCTCAGTAAGCGCTCGATACCAGGAATTTTTATCTTTATCAGTTGAAATACTGATTATTTCAAAGTCCTTTTCTTTCAATTTGTCATATATAAGTTTCCATTTAGGTATTGATGCCCTGCAAGGACCACACCAGCTTGCCCAAAAATCAAGAAGAATGTATTTCCCATAAAATTTTGAAATAGGAATACTGTCTTCATTCTCATCAGGCAGACTAAAATTTGGAATTAAATTACCCTCTGCTCTATGATTTAACTTCATTAATAGAGCAGTAGTTTTTTTAAAATACTGGTCTTCAAGGGCAGTTGCTTTAAATAGAGAAACTAAATTATCATAATAATTAATATTCGGATTACTATCTTCTGTCAATATTTCAAATAATATGAATGGTCCTGCAGCTGACTCCGGATTTTGGTTGATAAAAAATTCTAACCATTTCTTTTGTTCTTCCTTATAGTTTATGCTCAATAAATCGATTTCCCCTTCTAAAATCTTCAGTGAATCATTATTATCCTTTGTATTTTTTATTACCGTAAATAAATGCTCAGTATGTTCCCAAAATTGCCAATATTTAGTTTCGTTTTGCATTTGATTATAATAATCTACACGTTCGGTTCCAGTCTGTTTGATTTTCCAAATAATTCCCCATCTTTCATTTGGATGGGTTCCATACCAGACTATATTCACTTTATCAATCCAGATATAGACCTGTCCTGGCTCTAAAATTGCCCGGAAACTGATATTTTGGGGAGACAATTGAAAGACATACCTGGCCGTTTCATGCAAAGTAATTGTACAATGAAATATACCATTTTTAACTTGACCATTAAAAATGAGTGAATCATTTTCAGGCAGCAAAATACTTATTTCGGCATTATCAATCCCTGAAAAACAGGCATTAATGCTGCAATTTTGATTGGTAGTATTTCCAAGTACGATTGCATTAAATGTTTGCAGGCTAATTAACAATAATAAAATTCGATACAGCAAAATGATATTTTTTTATATGAAAACCCCAAGAGCTTTAGCACATCCCTGCCTTTTAGCAGGCAAGCAGCCCAAATAACTATAATGGATCCGAACGTTCGATCCGAATATTCGATCCCAACCTTCGGATCTCTGTGACAAAATTAAAATACCACCGGAGGTGGTTAATACTAAAAATGAACATATAAAATCCCCACGTCCGAAGGTTCGGACCTGCCGCACACCCAGCACGGATGAATATTAGGGATCCGAATATTCGGATCCATGTGTCAATTAAAAACAGCTGGCTTTAGCCAGCGCACTAAAAAAATATACACATGAATATTCTTTAAAAAAGGGAGAAGGGTACTTGGATATTTTGAATAATAAATAACCCTTCTCCCTTAATTTTTATTTCTTGCCACACTTAAAGGTAGCAAGGCACTCATGACAGCAACGGCCAGTTAAGGGGCAGGATTTACCATCTTCAACACACTCGCCAGGAAATTCCTCTTGCCCGGTTCCTGCAAGGATATTCTTCATCTCCCCCCTGCTGAGTTTGCCTTGAATGTTTGCAAGGCTCATTTTTTTAACTTCCATTTTTAAAATTTTTAAATTGTTTGAGAAAATAGATTTTTGGCCAAAATCTGTTTGATAAAATTGTAGATATTATTTTGTATCACCAAGGATTTTGCCCAACTTGTCTGGAAGATTCTTACACCTAATCCGGAAGATTCTTCCAGTTATGCTGACAGATTAACCCATAGGAGAAATCTGCATTTCTTACATGACTTATTTTCTTTCAAATACTCTTTGTAGCCTCTCCTGTAATTCAACAGTATTCCTTTCATCTTCGCCTTCCCACCTGCCCATAATCACTCCCTGATTGTTCACCAAAATCCTCGTTGGAAAAACAGTTACCCCAAACTGGTACGAAATTCTTTTTTCCGGCCCTTTCGAATCAAATTCTTCTTTTAATCTGTAAATTAATAACCATTCATCTATTTTCTCCGTCTCTTTGGTTTTAACTCATTGTTTAGGAAAGACATTTCCTCAAACCCCCTATTCTACTGCCTTTCTTAAACCAGATAACAAATGCTCCAACAGACTTCTGTTATCGGAAATAATATCAATGGAAGCCTGCAGACCTTCCCGGTAGGATAATTCCTTGCCAAGATGTGACACTAAGCCTTGTGGAAGCACTAACCTCGCTAAGTACCCACTATCGGTTGGGATTGGTTTTATTTCATGGAGTGTACCGGTTACCATGCCAAATTCTTCTGAAGGGTAGGCTGTAAAACGAATTTGTGCCTCCTGCCCGATTTTGAGTTTACCAAAATTGTATTGCGAAAGGTTCACTTCCATAAAATATCCCGCATTGTCGGGTTGTACACTCCCTAGTATTTCACCACTTTGCAGGTTACGTCCGGGATTGTAAAAGGAGGAAAGTACAAGGCTGCCATTACAGGGAGCAAATACAAGATACTGTTGTTCCCATGTTGCAATAGCAGAACGCCAGTTTTGCAGCGATTGTATAAAAATGGCTTTTTGTTGTGCTATATCATTCTGCAGGGCGTCTATTTGTTTTAGTTTCTCCAAACGCTGTGCGGTATTGGAAAGTTGGATGTTTTTAAGTTGAGGCACCTGCAATTGTTTGCCCAACCATTTTCCGGCTTCGTTGCGGTATTCTACCGGGGCAATTACAGCCTGTTTTGAAAGACTTTCACTTACTTTAAAATTTTCACCGGCAAGACTTACATCCTTTTGAGTAAGGTCAAGTTGTTCTGCAATAACCTGCTGTTGTGCGGCTATATTTTGCAAATCATTTCTTAGCATTTGCCGTTGCCTGATATAAAACCCGTTACCAAGATATTGCGTATAGGTTTGGATGGCCGCAAAAAATGCCTGATAACCGGTTTGCAAGGCTCCTAATTGGGAACCTGCAAATTGGTTATCTTGCTGATAGTAATAAGCAGACACTAAATCGTCTTTATTGGTATTAGCCAAAATCAACAAGCTATCTGCCAATGATTTTTGGGACAAAACCGCCAAATAATCAGCAGTGCTTTCTATTACAACAATTAAATCTCCTGTATGTAAGAAATCTCCTTCCTTAGGTAATAATTGCAGCAACCTGCCATCCGATCGTGCAACCAAGGTTTGGGGTGGATTTAAAGCCATTAGTTTACCTTGGGCTGCAACCTTATCGGGGTATTGAATGAACCAGGTAATACACAGCAAACCTGTAACTATACCGAAAAACACAGTAATGCCCCATCTTACAACCCAGGGAGGCCTCCGCGATAATATACCCATCCAGGCATCTTCCTGTTCGGGCAATGTCCCTTCAGAGCGCTTTGGTATCCCGTTTAAGGGTGGTGTATGTAGTATGTTGTTTTCAGTGGGCAAGTTCTAATTGATTTTTTACCAGTTCATAATAGCGGCCACGCAGGTTAATTAATTGGTCATGCGTACCTTGTTCAGCCACTTCACCCTGATGCAATACAACAATATTATCCGCCTCCCTTACTGTACTCAGGCGATGGGCTACCACCACCACGGTTTTATCTTCAAAAAAATGTTGCAGGTTTTCAAGAATCACTTTTTCATTATTTGCATCCAATGAATTGGTGGCTTCATCAAAAAACATATAGTGGGGTTGCTTATACACGGCCCTTGCAATGGCAAGCCGCTGCCGTTGCCCACCACTCATGCCAATGCCTTCGGCACCCAACTTCGTGTAAAAACCCAATGGCAGGCTTTCTATATACTCCAGAATGTTGGCAACCTTACAGGCCTCCAACACCCGTTCCATGTCCACCGGATCTTCCGTTACGGTTATATTTTTCAGTATGGTATCGTTGAAAATAAAACTGTCCTGCATGACGGTGCCACATTGGTGTCGCCAATACCTTGGACTTATGTTTTTAAAAGCCATATTTCCCACTTTTACCTCCCCGGTATAACTGTCAAAAAATCGTAGTAGCAATTTTAGCAGGGTTGATTTTCCACTCCCACTCATGCCAACAATGGCAGTGGTTTTATGGGCGGGGAACTGCAGAGAAATATTTTTTAGTACCGGCTCATTGCCCGCTCCCGGATAGGCAAAGCTGAGGTTGTTTATTTGGATAGAATGACCTTGTGGCAATTGATGCTGAAACAGGATATGCGCAGGTTCTTCGTCCTCAATGATATGGATATCGTTCATACGATCTAATGAAATAGAGGCATCTTGTGCTTGTTGGGTAAACCCAATCAACTGCTCCAACGGGGCGTTCATTTGGCCGATTATATACTGTACGGCAAGCATGACCCCAAGGGTGAGCTGCCCGTTCACTACCTGCTGCGCCACCCAAAAGGTGATCAGAATATTTTTGCCCTGATTGATAAACAGGGCACCTATTTGCTGATACTGATTCAGCGAAAGGCTTTTAAAGCTTAAGGAAAATACGCCGGCCTGCAGTCGTTCCCAATTCCAGCGAAAGCTGTTTTCTGCGTTGTTTAGTTTTATTTCCTGCACGCCATATACCAATTGCATACTTGCATTGTTTTCGCGGGCTACAAGCGCAAACCGCTTATAATCAAGCTGACGGCGCAGCCGCAGGAAAAGACGAATCCAGAGCAGATAAAGCCCGCTACCTATGGCGAATATGAAAAAAATAGTTGTGTTATATTGCAACAGCACGAATGAAAAAACCACAAGGTTGAAAAGAGAAAATAGTGTATTGATGGCTGTACCGGTCAGAAACTGCTCAATACGCTGCTGATCGCTGATGCGCTGCAGTATATCGCCGGGATGCCGGCTATCAAAAAAATGAATAGGTAAACGTAGTAGTTTGGCCCAAAAACTGCTCAACAAGCGCAGGCTGATGCGGGTGCTTACGTGCAACAGGAGGCGGCTACGGATAAATTCAACCGCAGTTTGGCTAAGCAGCAACATAAGCTGTGCGGCCAAAACAATTTGTATAAAGTTCAGGTTGCGGGTATTGATGCCGGTATCCACAAGGCTTTGGGTAAGAAAAGGGAAAATAAGCTGCAATAAAGTAGCAAGCATTAAACCAAGGCCTACCTGCATCAAATAATTTTTATAACTGATTAATTGCCTGAATAATAAGCCCCATCCAACCTTTTTCTCCTTTTTCTCCAGTACGGTTTCATCCAAAGGTTCATTCAGGGCTTCAGTAGGTTGCAACAACAAGGCAATTCCCTTCGCCTTTTGATCGTTCAGGGTACTTAACCATCTTGCTTTAAAGGCATCCGGACTAAGCGTTATCAATCCTTTCGCAGGATCTGCAATTTGCAGTTTTCCGGGTTTGGTATTCGGGGTTAATACCACAAAATGGTATTGATCCCAATGCAAAATAGCAGGCAGTTCAGCATGGTTCATCAGTTCCTCAAAGCTTAGCCTTGCCCCAACTGTATGAAAACCTATGGATTCTGCAGCATTGGCAAGGCCAAGCAGCGATGCGCCTTGTTTTCCATATTCGGTTTTTTGACGTAAAAACTCCAGACTTACCCCAACACCATAGTGCTTTGCAACCATGCGCAGGCAGGTGGCACCACAATCCATGGCATTGAGTTGGCGGTAAAAAGGGAAGGATTTCATAAATTTATTAGTCTTGCCTATTTAGTTCATTTATAATCCTTTGATGCATATTTTCAATCGGACTACCTCCAAAACCTCCATACCTACCTATAAGCTCGCCATGGCGATTTACTAACATGGTGGTTGGCAATGAACTAACTCCAAACTGCTCTGCCATTTTTGTTTTTGAAATCTTTATTTTTTCATTTTTCTCTCTTATATCATATAGATTAATCCAATGTTCCATATTGTATTTGTAGAGGGCAACTTTCCACTTATTATAATCAAAGTCAGTAGATATTGTTATTATAATGATGCTTTTTCTAGGGTAAGAAGTTTGAATTTCTTTCAAAACAGCAAAATTATCAATACATGGTTTACACCATGTTGCCCAAAAATCAATTATTGTAATATCCGCACTAAAATTGGTTATTTCAACTTCATTTTGTATTGTATCAATTCCTTTAAAGGAATCTAGTTTCAATCCAAAGGAATACTTTTCTATTGAATATATTTTTTTTGAAACGGTTATAGCATACCTGCTTTTTTTGGCATCCCCATTCAATAAATTAAACAATGTTTTTATATGCTCAAGTGATCTTTCAGTACTTATTTCATTCAGGACTAAAAAAGCACTGACGCTACTATTTGGATAAGTCTTTATGAAATTAAGCCTGATATTAAACCTTGATAAACTATCTAAATGATTATTAGATTGTTCATCAGTTAATACTTTTAAGTATTCCCTATGGATAAGCTCATTTTTCGAACCTTCAAGAATTGCATTCTTAAAGTCTCCAATTTCCAATTTCATAAACAAATTTCCTGGTTCAATAAAAAAGTTGGTAGAATTTGGATCACTATCATCTTTTGATGCCACATTACCATATAGTTTTACTAAAAATGAAGAGCTGTCCTCAAGAGTTCCATTAATTTCAAAATGGTTTTTAATAACCTTTGAGCTGTATTTAATTAACTCACCTGATGCGTTAAAGTACTCAAGTTTTATTTCCTCATTATCTGCCATATTGACATTTCCTTTCAATTTAAATTGAATTTCAGATTCATTCTGGGAAATTAATCTGATTGACACAAAAAGGAGAATAGAAAAAATTGCAATTATTTTCTGTATCATCTACTTTAAGAATTAAATTTATAAAGTTGATTGCTTATAAAAAGGACTGCCATTTATTCAATTGCAGTCCTTTAAGTACATACCTATTCACTCATTGCAGTTTCTTTTTGACAATAGCTATTGGCGCAAACTAAGCCCTCGCAGCATTTATCACCCTGTACGGTACTGCATGCTTCCCAGTCTGTTTTGCAATCAATTGTTTCCCTTCCTGCAATTATATTCTTCATCTCAGCCCTGCTGAGTTTGCCTTGAATGTTTGTGAGACTTACCCTTTCATTTTTCATTTTTTTCATTTTTAATGATTTAATAATAACAGGATTCAAGTCAAATATTTAAAAATTTAGACTTGATAACCTTGAGGAATTTTATTCTGATTGCTCTGTTTTTATTTGGCACAAATAATTTGCACAAACTAGTCCCTCGCAGCATTTATCACCATTTACAGTACTACAAGCATCCCATTCATTTTTGCAATCAATAATTTCTCTTCCCGCCATAATATTCTTCATCTCAGCCCTGCTGAGTTTGCCTTGAATGTTTGCAAGGCTCATTTTTTTAACTTCCATTGTTTTTTCAATTTTAATGTTTTAGAAATTTAATTACCACTGCCCGGTAGTTTAGGCCATACAGGCTTTGGCCTCCCCGGTATTCTGTCGGCGCCAACAGAATAAGTTCATCCGGGTAATTCTACAGGGGAACTACTCCTGTAAAAAGTATTGTATATCCTCAAGGTTATACTCCTTGGGGAGTTCATGACCATTGAAGAAAATGGTTGGCGTATAGCTGATTTTATTTTCTTTGCACCAAATAGCCCTATTATCCATATTTCCCTTCTCCTTTTCTATTTCGCCATTTAACGGGTACCTTGCTGATAATAACCCATATTCTTTTTT
>JBGSWA010000088.1:0-4192 GCA_041752645.1 Gillisia sp.
AACATCTCTTCGGCATTATTTAAGTCCTGATACAGCTGTTCCATACTTTGTGCAAAGCTTGCGCGCGGTACATTGAAATCTGAACCCGGGTCTTCAGGTTCCAAAACTATGGGTATCCCTGATAGTTCTCCTGCTTGGCCAAAACCTGCGTGTGCCTGTAATAAATAATACATATGCAAGCCTCTCAGGCCATAGGCCTCTCCTTTGAGCCTTCTATTATATAGTTCCCTGATTTCCTCATCGGTAGACCAGACAACATTATCTGCCTCGGCAATAAATATGTTCAGGTACTGGATGGCTGCCCTGGAATTCTGCCATTGCGAGACGGGATTAAAGTTTGCAGCCCATTGCCCGGTAGCCATTTTTCTATAGTTATTAGTATTGTCATTACTCACGGCATCATCCGTTGCTACATCGTTAAAGGACCATCCGTTGGTAGGGACCCTTATATAGCCGTTTAATAATAAACCTTCCGCATAGGTAGCCTCCTCATAGGCGGCCTCGAGACTTCGGTTATTTTCAATAGCCGGCTCAAATACATCAGAACAGCTGGTTGCTACCAAAACCAGGCTTAGAAAAGTTAATATTTTATTATTCATATCTTTTAAGATTTGTTGATATAGTTAAAACAATGCTTTCACTCCGAGATTATAAAATCTGGTTTGGGGTGCCCCACCAATATTCATTTCCATGAGCTCAGATTCAGAGGAAATAGTCAAGAGGTTAGAACCAGTTGCATATATATTCAGTTTATCAAAGGTATTGCCTAAGAATGTTGAGGGAATGTCATAGGACAGCTGAACCTTTGCAAGATCAACGCGGTCTGTGCTGTACAACCAGAAATCTGAAGACCTGAAATTATTGTTGCTGTTCTGTGCGGTCAACCTTGGATAGGTTGCAGTATTTGCAGTTTCGGGGGTCCAGCGATCTCTTACTACTACAGAATATTTGTCTTCCCCGTCTACCCAGAAATAGGAACTATCCTTCATTCCGAAAGCGCCGGTTTGTCCCGTAGCAAGTGCAAAGAAGGTCCAATTGTTCCACTTGGCAGAAAGGTGTACCCCAAAACTGAATGGCGCTCCGCTCCACCCGGCTTTTCCTAAAAATACCTGGTCCTGATCGTTCACCACCCCATCCCCATTCTTATCTACATATTTAATGTCCCCGGGCTGGATCTGGCCAAAAGCCTGGGTTGGGGAATTTGCAATTTCAGTATCATCCATAAAAAAGCCATCGCTTTCCAAGCCCCATATTCCATCCAATGGAGTTCCTTCTCTATACTGATAATCATCTTCAAACATCTCTGCCCGTTGAGAGGCCTCGGTATCATAATACATTCCGGTTACTCCCAGATTCCAATCGACAGTGCCGATCTTTTTATTGAGATTAACATCAAAATCAAACCCCGTCCGCTTGTCGTTATTATAGTTGATGTAAGGAATAAAAGAAGAATTAGGCCATCCTGTGGTAAAATAATTTGGATATAATACGGATGTCTGCACCACATTTCCATTGACGAGATTGGCAAAAAAGGAGGTTTTTACATTCAGGAGGTTATTAAAAAAGGAGCCATCAACCCCAAAATTAATTTCTTCCCTTTTCGCAAAAGTAAGATCCAGGTTTTCTCCTCTTCTGGAATCTGTAGTTTTTGTAAGTGCTCCATCTCTCCAGCTATACCATGCCCCATCGGTTTGGGTATAAATACTCTGATATAAATAATAATCTGAAATATTTAAATCCGTATGCAGGATTCCTGCAGAAACAAAAAGTTGTAAATCATTGATAGCTTCTGAGTTCTCGAGAAATGCTTCATTACTTAATTTCCATCCTAGGGTTCCACTGGGAGAGAAGGCAGCTCTTTCCCCCTCGGCCAGTCTTGCCGAATGCACCGCTGCCCCGTCAAATTGCACGAAATATTTATTTTTGTAATCATAACTTAGATTCAAACCCAGATTTACATTGCTTGTTCTATGGTAGACTTCCGATTCACTCTGTTGCCAACCGGCACCGACAAGCATTGCCGAAAAGTGGTTATCCTTATCAAAATAAGTGTCATAATTAAACTGTCCGGACAAAGCTATGGTTTGTCTGTAGGCACTATTGCTGATATTCTGAACTCCAGTTCTGGAATCCTGCCCGAAATGGGTTAAACTTCCAATTTCATCTAGCCCATTAAAATTAGTCCAGTTAGGCTGATAAACCGAGTATTCATTATTGTAAGACTGATTGTACGAAGTCTGATAATCCACCCCAAAGGTGGTATGAAACGACAAGCCTTTCAAAAAGCCACTCAAATCGGCATCTACGGCTGTGTTAAACTGGAATTCACGGCTGGTATAGGTATTATAGCCACCCGCATAAATAGCTGCAAAAGAGTTTGCCTGATCCAATTGAGACCCTCCCAAAAGGTACCTGTCATTAATTAAATAGGAACTATTATTTATAAGTAATTGGGAAGCATCATCATCAGGAGCAATCCTGTCTATAGGAACCAAAGGCGAAAATCTATTTGGCCTTGTGGTAGCTGCACTATTCCAGTAATCAGTATTTACACCCCTTCCACTATAGTAAATGGCATTAGCCCCAACTGTGGCAGTAATAAAGTCATTTAATTTTAAATCCACATTACCTCGCACATTGAAGCGCTGTGTACTGTTATTTTCTGCCTCTCCGAAATTGAGGATATCTCCTGCTCTATAAAAATTTACATCTGTATAGTATTTAGCAAAATCATTACCTCCCGAAATTTCTAAAGCGGCATCGTACCTGCTATACACTTCATTTAAATAATCAGAGGAATAATAGTTCACACTTGGATAACGGTAAGGGTTACTCCCTGAGGCATAATTATAAATGGTCTCCTCATCATACAGGGGAGAAAGGCCATCATTGCCCCGAGCCTCATTGTATAGGGTCATATATTCCCCGGATCCCAGGTATTTGGGAAATCTTTTAGGGACAAACATCCCGGCATCTACCCTTACACTGATCTGCTGTTTCCCAATGGTTCCATGTTTTGTCGTAATAAGGATCACTCCCTGAACGGCCCTACTGCCATACAATGCAACAGCGGCCACCCCTTTTAAGAAAGTAACCTGTTCAATTTCCGTGGGCAGGACGCTATCCGCATTTCTGGGAATTCCATCAACCAAAACCAGGTAATTTCCCAATCCCCATATGCTGGCTCCATTAAAGCCACCTACAAAGGCATTGAGATTTTCCAGGCTGTAGGTAGTATAATTTTTTTCCAGAACCTCTGGCATATCAACATAGGATATCCCCCCGAAAAGATCGTCTTGATTCACTTTCCTATAGGCAATTTGAACATTTTCATCCTTGCCCGGCACCATTTCTATACTTTCTAAATCATCATTTGCAGTTACTCGAAGCGTTTTATATCCCTCTGCACTGATTGTCAAGGCCGTACCCGGGGATACATTAATCCTGAAAACACCTGAGGTATCGGTAGCCGCGGTGTCACCCTCTGCGCTTTCAACCTTTGCATTGCCTATTGAATTCCCATCCTGGCCGATCACTTGTACTTGCAAATCAAACTTATCACCCGACTGTGGAAACATAGATAAAGGTAATAATGCAATTAAAGCAACCAATATAAATTGAGTTGGTAAATATTTCATTTATTTTTTGCGTTTGAAATTAGTTTCTATTAAATATTCCTCTCAGGGAATAAGACCTTGTTAGATCTACCAACCTGGATTCTGTTGAAATTCAAGATATATATTAACATCTGCATTTTTCAACGGTAACCAATAATGCTTACTTGTATAATTGCGCTCCAGAATGACCTCTTCCCGTATGTTAATAACCCGGTTCAGAGAAGGATCTTCTGTGTTAAATTCTCCAGCCCTGTCAAATTCCACAGAAGTCTTTAAGGTATACGGGCTCTCTATCAGTAGTAACCAACGTCTTAAATCATTAAAACGGTGTCTCTCAAAAGCCAACTCCACGGCTCGCTCTCTTCTCAGCTCTGCCATAAAGCCGTTAAGATTGGTGGTGTATTGCTCTGACACAGGGGCAACTCCTGCTCTTTCCCGAACTATATTAACTGCATCTAAAGCTGTTTGGGAGTATCCGGGAGCAGTACTTCCAGGAGAACCGAATCCCTGGGCTGTAGCTTCTGCATACATTAAATACACGTCGGCCAATCGCATCCAGGGGATATGGATATTTA
>JBGSWA010000089.1:0-4985 GCA_041752645.1 Gillisia sp.
TATAACAAGTTGCACCAACACCTCAAATCCTTCCGTGATGGTGGGTGCAGGCCTGGTGGCAAGAAAAGCCTTGTCAAGGGGATTGCGCACCAAATCCTGGGTAAAGACGAGCCTGGCACCGGGATCAAAAGTGGTCACCACGTATCTTGACCGTTCAGGTTTATCTGAAGATCTCAACGCCCTTCGTTTCCATACTGTTGGTTATGGCTGTACTTCCTGTATTGGGAACAGCGGTCCACTTCCAAAGCATATTGCAGATGCGGTAGATGAGAATGAACTCGTGGTGGCATCGGTATTATCCGGAAACCGGAATTTTGAAGCCAGGGTGCATCCGCAGGTAAAAATGAACTTCTTAATGTCGCCCATGCTCGTGGTAGCTTACGCCCTGGTGGGCAGGGTTGATATTGACCTCATCAATGATCCGCTGGGATATGATCCGAACGGGCTGCCGGTTTACCTAAAAGACATCTGGCCAACACAGGAGGAAATCAATCAGACCATAAAGGAAAGTATGAAGGTTGAAGACTTTAAGCAGGTATATGATGTGATCTTTGAAGGAGAAGAACAATGGAAAAATTTATCTACTGCAGAAGGAAATCAATATATCTGGGAAGAAAATTCCAGCTATATAAAAGAAGTTCCCTTCTTTAAAGATCTTCCCGAAACTCCGAAAGATCCAGAAAACATCAGCAATGCCAGGGTGCTGTTGTTGTTGGAAGATTCTGTGACTACCGATCATATTTCGCCCGCCGGTGCATTCAGTGAGAATTCTGCAGCAGGAAAATACCTGAAAAGTAAAGGGGTGGAACCTAAGGACTTCAATTCCTATGGTTCCCGCCGCGGAAATCACGAGGTCATGATGCGTGGTACTTTTGCCAATGTGAGGATAAAAAAACAGGATAACCGATAAGGAAGGAGGCTATTCTATTTATTTTCCAACTGATGAAACAATGACGGTTTTTGACGCAGCTATGAAGTATGCTGAAGACAAAACCCCGCTTATTGTTATTGCCGGTAAGGAATATGGAAGCGGTTCTTCCCGTGACTGGGCCGCAAAGGGGACAAATTTGCTTGGAATAAAAGTGGTGCTTGCTGAAAGTTTTGAACGCATACACCGCAGTAATTTAATGCAAATGGGCGTGCTGCCCCTTGAATTTATGAACGGAAAGACTTCTGAAACCCTGGGAATTAAAGGAGACGAAAAATTTAGTTTTACGGGAATTTCCGAAGATCTTCACCCCGGAAAGATCATAAAGGTTACAGCAGAAAAAGGCAGCGGTGAAACAATAGAATTTGAGGCCAAATCACGCCTGGATTCTGCAATAGAAATTGCATATTATACAAACGGTGGGATCCTGCAGTATATTCTAAGACAATTTTTGAAGGATGCGAAGTAATTATAATTAATAACTTCCAAAATTTACTTTAGTATTTTCCGCTGCTCAAAGATTCATGGCTTTGAGCAGAGGAATACTGTCCTGGATTGAAAACTCCATTACACCGTAAAAGTCTTTTCAAGTCCTTTTAGTATGTTCACCATCTCTAATACAATTGTGCTATTGGGTGATTGCAATAAGAGGACTGGAAAATGGAATAATGGCAGGCAGGATGTTTTTCAAAATACTATTTTTTTAAAAATTTATTCACTGCTCATATTTTTTTATTCCCATAAGCTTTTAGTTCTCCCATTAGGATTCAGATAATCTTTTATTTGCTCCATGGCTTTAGCTGTTTCCTGTACCGGAAGCTTGCAAGTTTTATTTCTACAAACATAAATATAGGTATCGTTTTCCACCAATTTCATTTCCAGTAAAAGAAGATCTTCTTTTTTTCCACCCATAAACAATGAGATAGGCTGGTAATGTTTTTGTAACTGCATATTCTTCTCTTCTGCCTCTTCCCCCATAATGGCAATTTCAAAAGGCTCATACGCCATGGTTCCCATAAGCATTGCCCAGTTGGCATAATATGGACCGCCCTGCGCGATCTTGTCCTGCATTTGCCCAAGCATAGACCTACTATATTGCAAAAATTCCTCGTTTCCATAATAGTGGCCCAATTTGAACAGCACCTCTGCCATTACCGAATTTGAGGCGGGGATCACATTATCGCTAAGTTCCATTTTCCTGGCAATAAGTTGCTCGCTTTCTTCGGAAGTATAATAAAACATTCCGCTCTTTTCATCCCTGAAATTATTGACGGCATATTGAGCGAGATCCAAAGCTTTATCAAGCCATTTTTTTTCGAGATCAACTTCATACAGTTTTATATATGCCTTTGCAAGAAGTGCATAATCATCGAGAAAAGCCTCAATAGTTCCCTTTTCATCTTTGTAATTACGCCACAGGCTATTATCCTTTTTCAGCATATTTTTTTCAAGAAAGGAAATAGCTTCAAGAGCTTTTTTCCGATACTTTTCTTCACCAAAAGCAGTATAAGCGTCAAGATAAGCAGTTATCATAAGGGCATTCCACGAGGTGAGTATTTTATCATCTGTAGATGGTCTGATTCTTTTATTTCTTTCTGCCATCAATTTATCTTCTGCGGAATTCAATATTCTGCTGAAATCGGTTAGGTTTAAATCTTTTCGGGCTGCATATTCTTCTTCAGAATATTTTCTGAATAGAATATTAGTTCCGTTCTCCCAATTGCCGATTTCTTTAATTCCGTAGAAATCCTTTAGCAAATCAGCCTCTTCATTATTGAGAATTTTGTCGATTTCTTCTGAAGTCCATAAATAGAATTTCCCCTCTTCCCCTTCTGAATCTGCATTGAGGGAAGAATAGAAACCGCCGTTCTCATCAGAAAGTTCCCGCTCGACGAACTGCAGGGTTTCGCGCACTACCTTTTCATACTCCTTATTTCCTGTTACCTTATAGGCTTTGGAATAAAGACTTACCAGCTGGGCATTGTCGTATAACATTTTTTCAAAATGAGGTGCAAACCATTCCGTATCTACGGAATATCTGGAAAAGCCTCCGCCCAATTGGTCATAAATACCACCCCGGGCCATATTTTGTAAGGTGGAATTCACTGCTTTTAAAGCATCATCATTATCGGTGAGATAGTGGTACTGAAGTAAAAATTCCCATCCTACCGGAAGCGGGAACTTTGGCGCCCTATCAAATCCGCCTTTTTTCATATCGACAATTCCCTCCCAGTTTTTCCATAAATCCTCATAGGTTTCCTTGGAAAAAGAGTGATCACTTTTGGAAGCTACCTCTATTACATCCTGTTGTTTAATACCTTCTGTTAAAGAATTGGCGTATTCAGTGATCTTTTTAGGTTCATTCTTGTAAACTTCAGAAATCTGGTTGAGGACCTTCTTCCATTGATCGGTAGGGAAATAAGTGCCCGCAAAGAAAGGTTTGCCATCGGGAAGTGCAAAGGCATTTAATGGCCAGCCTCCGCTTCCGTTAATTAACTGGGCCGCGTTCATATAAACCTGATCGATATCGGGCCGTTCCTCGCGGTCTATTTTTATTGCCACGAAATTTTCATTCATAATTTTTGCAACTTCGGGATCCATGAACGATTCCCGTTCCATCACATGACACCAGTGACAAGCTGCATAACCTATACTGATAATAAGTGGCTTATTCTCCTCTTTTGCCTTTTCCAGTGCTTCCGGCCCCCATTCATACCAATCTACCGGATTATCTGCATGCTCCTGGAGATATGGGCTGCTGGCATTGGCCAACCTATTAAGATCTTTGTTTTTCATAGCGCTAATTTCCTGATTTTCACTTTGCTTTTTCTTCTGGGCACAGCCACTAAGGCTTAAACTGAGTACCAGAAAGCTCAATATATATATTGATTTCATTTATAAATTTTTAACATTAATATCCCTGTGAATTTGAAATTCTGATAGACTTTTTGTATACTTTTTCGGCAAGGTGTACCGGCTATCAAAAAAACCTTTACTTCCAGGAATCGGGATGAGATGGCTTATTTAGCTAAAATATAAAATTTCAGTTTCTACAAGGAAGTAATAATATTTCAGAAAGTATATTCAGGGGAAGGAGGACCGCGCAAAGGCTGTATTCCTTGAGGAGGTGCTAAGTTAGGATAAAGAATTTCTGAATCCTGTACCGGTTCAGAAAAATCCGAAAGGTGTGTCTGGTTGAAAATTAAAGTCGCAAGGAAAGCAGTTTCCGGAGATATTTTTAAAAGTTCATCGGAAGGTCTCTCAAAAGAATCGGAGATCATTGTCTCACTATTACATTCCATTGGAGGCCAGAAAAGGGCTTCATCTCCGGAATAATTTTTTCGTAATTCGCAGATGCTGGGCCCGTCAGAATGATCGTGGTGTGAGGGATTAAATAAATGTGTAGAACAAAACCCCTGCCACGGCACCAGAATAAGGAGCATTAACCCCAGAAAAATTATGGCAGATTTTTTACTGTTCATAAAGCGAATTTACAAAAAATAATAACCTTTAAAGAAAGTTGTACTCAAAACATAAAAGAACAAAAATGCAACAGGATGGTGGAATCCCAAAAATCTTGAAAAACAAATCCATGAACAACTAAACCACCAATAGGCATAAAAGCCAATTGCCAGATATCAGGTCAACACAAACTAACAAAAAAAGACCCCTCTCCGGTACAACTTCCAAAAAGCGCACCTATACTTGAGAATAGGACTAAAACCTGGATTTAATGGTCTTGATAATTTAAGGCTTTTTAGCATTAATAGTTATACTGATGATTGCGCTTTTTATCTTTCTATACTCTTCAAGTTCCTTATTGCTTGTAAATTGTAAGAGTAGACTGCCGGGTAAATTAATTTCGTGTTCTTTTTTAATTTTTAAATTCTGAAAGCCTGCATTTTCAATTACTGTTAAGGTGGGTTCTAAAAATTCATTTTTTTGATTTTTCTGCAAAGCAATCCCCATTGATTTTGTGGAAACATTTTTTTTCTCAGCTAAATCTCAATATATTTTTGACTTAACTTCTCTAAAAATTCATTTTTCAAGCAACTAT
>JBGSWA010000090.1:0-6430 GCA_041752645.1 Gillisia sp.
TGAATTATTTTGACCTGCAAATTGATTATATCTGTGCTTCAATGATAAATTAAAAATGAGGACTGAACAAAAAATACTAAACTTTATAGGTGCAAATTCTTCTTTATCTTTAATGGAAATCCACCAAAGGATTAGTTTGGAAATTAGTTATGCCTCTACAAAAAGATTACTTTCCAAATTAGTAAATGAAAACCTGTTATTATTACCGGTATAGGTAAAGCCACTGATGAATGTTCGAGGAAAGGTAATTGATTCACCTTTCTTTTCAATGGCAAAACCGTGGATTGGGGGTTGATATCTTTCTCGGATTAATTGAAAAGCTACCACCACTGACACCTATTTAAACCTTGGCCATATTGAAACAAAGCTTTGCAGGGTGATTCCCAATGATTTTGAATATGTGCAAAACAAAGAAAAATGGGCAAGCTTGTGCAGCCTTATCAAAGTCGAAAGCACCAGGGAATTCAAAAACCCTGATAAGCCTGTAGAAAAGGCACCACGATATTATATATCAAGACTCAAGCAAAGCCAGGGAACTTTCAAAAAGCAACCCGCTCCCACTTGCTACATAGAGAACCAATTGCATTGCTCCTTAGGTGGGCATTTGGCGAAAATATTTTTCCCAAAAGTGAATAAAACTGCCCAAACCTCTTAAAGAACAAAAACTGAAAAACAAGATGTAAAGGGTAAATCTCAGGGCAAGCTGGGACAATATTTACATGCACAGGGGCCTAAGATTTTGATGCAATTACCCTTAAAAAAACAGGGGCATATTTTGGACTACCTGATGTTTATCGCTAAATTTGAACCTCAGGTTGCAGATGATCGTAAAGGTCAATTTGTAGCCTTTTCAAATTTAGCTAGCTGAATAAAAATGGAAATACTCTATTATAACGATCTCAATTTCTCCAAAGTAAAGAAACAGTTTGAAAAAACCCTGGGGTTCCTCCGCAACGACGATTTCAAATCGGCAGAGATAAAAAAAATGCTGCCCACTTCCTATTACAGGGCAAAACTTGATGTTGAAAACCGATTGCTTTTTAAATTCGCATCCTATGAGGGTAAAACCTATATTCTTCTCCTGGAGGTTATCCTGAACCATGAATATGAGAAATCACGTTTTTTAAGGGGGGCTGAGGTGGATGAAGCCAAAATCAAAACATTGGCATCGGCAAAAGAAGTGCTGCAGGAGGACCTCCTTCCCCTTAGCTACCTCAATTCCAAGGCTACCAGTTTCAATTTGCTGGACAAAGCGATCTCCTTTGACGAGAGCCAGGAAGTTATTTTCCATAAGCGCCCGCCCGTTATCATTATTGGTTCGGCCGGAAGCGGGAAAACAGCGCTTACCTTGGAAAAAATCAAGATGCTCAAGGGAAAGATTCTTTACATCACCCTGTCCCCCTATCTGGTAGAGAATTCAGCTAAACTCTATTATTCCTTTGAATATGATAATGATAAACAGGAAGTGGAATTTCTCTCCTTTCACGATTTTATCCAAACTACCCGGGTGAAGCAGGGAAGGGAAATAGATTACAAAACCTTTGAAAATTGGTTCAGCAGGTTTCGCAACCAGGCAAAGATCAAAGATTCCCATAAACTTTACGAGGAATTCAAGGGCGTGCTCACAGGCCTGAATATAGAAAAGGAATATTTAAGCAGGCAGGAGTATGAAACCCTGGGGGTAAAACAATCTGTATTTACCGCCGGGGATCGGGCCGAGGTATATTCTTTTTTTGAGAAATACCTGCAATTCCTGAAAGAAGACAATCTGTATGATATCAATATCATTTCGCACCAATGGCTGCCTCTGGTAAAGCCCAGCTATGATTTTATCATTGTAGATGAGGTCCAGGATCTTACCACAGTGCAGTTGCACCTTATTTTAAAATCCCTGAAAAAACCTGAAAATTTCATCCTTTGCGGGGATTCCAATCAAATTGTCCACCCGAATTTTTTCTCCTGGTCCAGGGTCAAGACCTATTTGTATAAAAGTGAGCTGCAAGGCAGGGAAATCAATATTCTGAAAACAAATTACCGAAATGCCTCTTCCGTCACTGCCCTGGCCAATAAACTGCTTAAAATAAAAACAAGCCGCTTTGGCGCCATTGATAAAGAGAGCGCCTACCTGGTCAATTCCATAAGCAAAAGGGAGGGGGAAGTGGTGTTTTTGCAAAGCAATGACAAGGTAAAGGCCGAATTGAACCAAAACACCCAGGGCTCCACAAAATTTGCGGTCATCGTGATGCGCAATGAAGACAAAGCAGAGGCCCGGAGAATCTTCAAAACCCCTTTGCTCTTTTCCATTCACGAAGCCAAGGGGCTGGAATATGAAAATATTATCCTGGTAAATTTCATCAGTGATAACCATAAGGAATTCAGGGAAATTACCTCAGGGGTTGATCCTTCCGATATAAAAGATGGGCAGGAGATCAAATTTTCCCGTGGTAAGGATAAAACCGATAAATCCCTGGATGTCTATAAATTTTATATCAACTCCCTTTATGTGGCAATTACCCGTGCAGTAGAGAACCTCTACCTGCTGGAGGCCTCCCCCAAACATGAAATCCTCAAACTCCTGGACCTGGTGGAAACCCGGGATAAAATTGGGATCAGCCAGCAAAAATCTTCCATGGAGGACTGGAAGCAGGAAGCAAACAAGCTGGAAAAGCAGGGCAAAAAAGAACAGGCCGAAGAAATACGGAACAACCTCTTAAAAATCCAACCCACCCCCTGGGAGCCCCTTCTTAAAGAAAACCTGCCGCAATTAAAAGCAGAAGCATTGAATGCTGATAATTACAATAAAAAGGCAAAAGACCTGCTTTTCCACTACTCCCTGATTTATAACGATACCGTGGCCATTGAGGAGTTGGTGGCGCATAAATACAGGCGTGCGGAGGATCCGGAAAAAGAAAGAAATTCCCTTTTCCGAACACACTATGCGCCCTATAAAGCTGAAAATATCAATATGTTAACGGCAGAAATCAATAAATACGGCATTAATTACAGGGATCGATTCAACCTAACCCCCCTATTGGCAGCCGTTTATTCAGGCTCGGTGAAACTGATCAAATTTTTACAGGAAAACGGGGCAGATAGTACTGTTTTGGATAATGAAGGAAAAAATGCACTACAGGTCGCTTTCAACAAATCCTATTTTTTCAGCTCGTATGCCGGCAAGGAACTGGGAAGCATCTACAAATATATTATTACAGACAGCATTAAGGTAAAGGTAGACGATCGGATGATCAAAATCGACAACCATAAGATCGAGTATTTTCTGCTCAATTATATGATTGCCCTCCAATCTGTTCTTATTAAAAACAAAGCTTGGGCAAAAGGGGTAAAAATGGCCGATTTTTTAAACACCATCCGAAACTATCCCGAAACCGTATTGCCGCATTTCAGGAAACAAAGGGCTTATCTAAACCAGGCCATTGCCCGTAACGAGGTTGATGGCAGAGAAGAAATCAGCAAAAAATTATTTTTAAGGGTCACCAGGGGCTATTATGTCCTCAACCCTGAGATGGAGTTCCTGATAAATGAAGAATGGGTAAATGTATATGATTTAATGGGTGCCGAAAAAGTGGCTAAATTTGACCCGGAAGCATACATGCGCCTTGAGAGGGAAAGGTTATTTAAAGAATTTCCCGATATGTTCAACCCCCTCAAAACAAATTTTTAGTAAACAACCCAATTTTTAAAAATAGACCATGTACTGGAAAAGCCTAATGGAAATTTTACCGACAGAAGATAAAGTGCTTTTTTTAGAGGAACTGCTCGAAAAAAATGAACCGGTACGCTCACAATTCGTCTCCAGGTTTAAAAGGGAAACATCAGAGGATCCCTTTTTGACCAAAGACTCGCTTTTAAGCTACTTTGAGCAGGAAAAAGCGGGGATCCTTCGAGAATTGGAAAGCCTTGATTTTGTGGATTTTGACTGGGAAAATTACATTCCGCGTCACAGCGGTTATATTCCCGATTATGAGGCTTGTACCCACCTGGGGGAAGATATGGTAGAGCAGGTTTTAAGCGGGCCCAGGGAAGAAATCCTGGATTTTGTCCGGCAGGGAAAAGTGGCTGAGGGGGCGATACTCTTGGCTGCCGTTTACCAGGCTTGTACAGAGGCCTATTACGAAGAAAATTACGCGTTCGATGATACAGAAGATGAATTTCTTAGCCTCTTTCACCCAACCTATGAGGCGATGCTCGAGGAGCTCAAATCCGTAATACTCAATGATACCCAGAACCTTGTATTTTTTGATGCCCTGCTCTGCCAGTATACGGGTTTTGAGAAGGACTTAAAATATTTTGAACCTTTATTGAAACCCCTGGTTCAAAACGGAAAAATTGCAGGGGAGGTATTGGAGCTGCTTGCTAAACACCAAATTGGGGAAGAAAATTTCCCGCAGCTTGTACTCCGGATATATGAACTTATGGACAACCGGGAATTATGGCTTGCCCATGCCAGGCGTAGTTTTGGCCAGGAGAAGGAGCTGGCCGAAAAATTAATGGCTCATTACCTGGAAAAAGGGGATCGAGCTAATTTTCTAACTACTGCTGAAGAAGTCTTTACTATATACCCACACACCCTGGACCAGTATATCCTCGAGAATTTGGATATAAACCAGCAAAGGGATTTTTACAAAAAAGTGCTGCGCAGAATCACTGAATCTGGGCGGGAACTCACTGCCTATAAAACCTTGAAGGAATTGCTTTCTCCCCAAGAAAAAGAACTGTTTTATACCGGGATACGGGACAAGGTCTTTTTGGCAAGGATTTTTGAGGTGGAAAACCGCTATGATCGCATCCTGCAAATGGTTTATAATAACCCCGACTCCTGGGATTTGAATGAAATGATCCTCCCGATCCTCCCTGTTTATCCCACGGAATGTTTTGGGGTTTTAGAAAATAAAATTTCCAAATCCCTGGCCAATGAGCGGGGAAGAAGTGCGTATACAAGGATTGTAGGTTGGATCACATTGCTCGGTAAAATACCGGGAAAATCAGAAAAGGCCAAAGACATTATCACCAAAACCTATCACCACAAACCAAATTTACCTGCATTAAGAGATGAAATGAGAAAGGCTGGCCTTGGATAATATCAGTACCAAGCAAGATGGGTTGGATATATTTCTATATATGTCAGAAAACTAGTAAGGCAGACGCATCATAATTTGATCTCTTGCAGGATGCACTCCTTCCTTGTCCCAGACGTGTTTTTCAGTTTTTTCATTCCTGAGCAGGTTTAGGTATCCACCTCACGCACTACCTTTTGCTGAGTTGCTCCCCGCTTTTACTTTGCTCCAACATATTTACCAATAAGTTTTTAACCTTAATTTTCCCACATAACAACCATAAAACGAAAATCTATTACTTAATAAGTTTGTAATCGAATTTACCTTGACCCACCTATTGTACCGACCATCAAAGGCATGTACTCTATTATATTTATGATTTGTCAATAAACAAAAGTTCGGGATTTTCTTCGTACTAACTCATATTTCATTTTTCTAAATTGGATTGGCTTAGAATACCATTAACCATCATACTCAGGGAACGGTATCCTCAGATTTACAAGGAACTACTGAAAGGGTAGATCCAAATAAATTTCATAAATATCCCAGGTAGTTCCTAATTATAGAATACAGCTATAAATTTCACTTCTATCAAACCCATATACGCGTATTATTATGGTTAACCCCTATCCTAAAATAGATTAGCCATCCCCCGAAAATCAGGAGTAGATCCTTGTTAAGTACTGATTTTACTGGGGTTTTAGGGGTATTTTAAATAGGAAAACTGTTTTAAAAGGCGTAAATTGTTATAGCAAAAAAACAACAAAATATCCCTAAAAAACAGTTTCATGAGCAAGGTACTAACAAAAAAGATACAAACCCAATTGAGCGATTACTTTTCTTCCACCGAATCGATCACAAAACCAGAAACACGATGTTTAAAAGATATGGTGGTGGGGATTTTAAAATCAAAATCGGTATTTGTCAATCAGATCGCGGCATCCTTGAGGGAGTCTTTGAAGTTAAAGAATGTTGCAAAGCGCCTTTCGTCCCAGTACTTAAAAGAAGATTATGCAGAGAATATCCTTGAAAGCCATCTTGCTCAGGTATCTCCGGGCATATCAAAAGAGAGCTTCATCCTTATGGACGGGACGGATATCAGTAAAAAGTATGCAAAAAATATGGAAGGCCTGGATTTGGTAAGAAACGGAGATACCAAAACTATAGGACTTGGATATAATGTTCTGAACATTAATGCCATCAACACCTATAAGGAAATAACACCGCTCTACAGCAAAGCATACAGCTATGAAATAGGAGCTTTGAGCAGCAACAACGAGATCAAAAAGGCTGTGAAAAGTGTAAATACACATCTTAATGGCAAAGGATGCTGGGTATTTGATAGAGGAGCGGAC
>JBGSWA010000091.1:0-13745 GCA_041752645.1 Gillisia sp.
CTGTTCACATCAGCCTGAATGAGGATTACAAGGGCAGTTTCCTGTTTCAAAATGAGTACCGGGAAG
Organism: Gillisia sp.; assembly: GCA_041752645.1. Classification (GTDB taxonomy): domain Bacteria; phylum Bacteroidota; class Bacteroidia; order Flavobacteriales; family Flavobacteriaceae; genus Gillisia. The sequence goes on from JBGSWA010000091.1 coordinate 67, forward strand.
GCCTTGGGGAATTGTTTAAGGAATTGGCCCCGGGATATCACCTGGCAATTTTATCCGGCGATAATAATGGGGAGGCCTCCAGGTTAAAAAAAATCCTGCCATTAAAGACCAAATTGCGCTTTGAGCAAACCCCGGAGGAAAAATTAAACTATATCAGGCTCCTGCAACAGAAGGGCCGCAGGGTGGTGATGATCGGGGACGGGCTAAATGATGCGGGAGCCCTGAGACAAAGCGATGTGGGGATAGCGATCAGCGAGGATGTCAATGTTTTCTCCCCGGCCTGCGATGCGATCCTGGAGGCCGGAAAATTTAAGGAGTTGCATACCTACATCAAGGTTGCCAAGGGGGCGATGAGTATAATTAAAATGAGTATCGCTATTTCCTTTTTATACAATATCGTGGGATTATACTTTGCCGTTACAGGGCAGTTATCCCCTGTGGTGGCTGCAATTTTAATGCCCCTGAGCTCCATCAGCGTGGTGGGTTTCACCACCCTGATGACTAATTTAATAAGCCGAAAATTAAATTAACAAAACTTTATAATAAAGGATGGAATTGTCCTATTTTTGTAAAGTAATCAAATATCCATGAGCGTAATTTATTTGCTACTGACCATCAGCATACTTATTGCAATTTTCTTCTTTGTCGTCTTTATTCTTTCCGTAAAAAGCGGCCAATTTGACGATACCTACACCCCATCTGTTCGGATGCTATTTGACGATGAACTGGTAAAAGAAAAAGATCAGATCCAAAAATCCACATCCACATCCACATCAACATCAAAAATTAACGAAGAATAATTATGGAATTAGAGCAGTTTTATTACGATAATAAAATCGTTAAGAAATTTACCTATGCGACGCTCTTTTGGGGGATCATAGGAATGTCGGTTGGTTTGTTACTTGCATTTTTCTATTTGTTTCCCAATCTGACCGATGGGGTCTCCTGGTTGAGTTACGGAAGGCTAAGACCCCTGCATACCAATGCGGTGATCTTCGCCTTTGTAGGAAATGCCATTTTTGCAGGAATTTACTATTCTCTGCAACGCTTGCTAAAGGCACGTATGTTTTCGGATGCGCTGAGCAATATCAATTTTTGGGGATGGCAATTCATCATTGTCGCCGCAGCGATTTCACTTCCCCTGGGATACAGCTCTTCCAAGGAGTACGCTGAGTTGGAATGGCCCTTAGATATTGCAATTGCCATAATCTGGGTTTCCTTCGGGATCAATATGATCGGGACTATCCTCAAAAGACGGCAGCGTCATCTCTACGTGGCAATTTGGTTTTATCTTGCAACCTTTGTTACCGTAGCGGTACTTCATATTTTTAACAGCCTGGCCTTGCCTGTAGGCTTTATGAAAAGTTATTCTGTGTACGCAGGAGTTCAGGATGCCTTGGTGCAATGGTGGTACGGGCACAATGCCGTGGCATTTTTCCTCACCACCCCCTTTTTAGGACTGATGTATTATTTTGTTCCTAAAATTGCAAACAGGCCTGTGTATTCCTATCGTTTATCCATAGTTCACTTCTGGTCCCTGATCTTTATCTATATCTGGGCAGGACCTCACCACCTGTTATACTCTGCCTTACCTGATTGGGCGCAAAACCTGGGAGTTGCCTTTTCTATTATGTTGCTCTTTCCTTCCTGGGGAGGGATGATCAACGGGCTGTTGACCCTGCGTGGTGCCTGGGACAAGGTGCGAACCGATCCCACCCTTAAATTCATGGTAGTTGCAATTACCGGGTATGGAATGGCAACCTTTGAAGGCCCTATGTTATCGCTGAAAAATGTAAATGCGATCGCACATTACACCGACTGGATTGTAGCCCACGTACACGTGGGTACCCTGGCCTGGAACGGGTTTTTAACCTTCGGGATGATCTACTGGATGCTCCCAAGGTTGTTTAAAACCAAATTGTGGTCCAATGCCCTGGCCAATTTACACTTTTGGATCGGGACCCTGGGGATCATCCTCTATGCACTCCCGATGTATGTCGCCGGGTTTCTGCAGGCCTCTATGTGGAAACAATTTAATCCTGACGGGACTTTAGTTTATGGAAATTTTTTAGAAACAGTTACCGAGATTATGCCAATGTACTGGATGCGGGCAATCGGAGGTACCCTCTATTTAATAGGTGCTATTGTGATGCTCTACAACCTGGTGCAAACCATCCGATCCGGATCTCCGGTAACCGATGAACTTGCCCAGGCGGCACCCCTGGAGAGGGTGTCAAAAAGACGCCTTGTCGGGGAAGGCTATCATCATTGGTTGGAGCGGCGTCCTGTGCAGCTTACCCTTCTGGCAACGCTTGCCATTTTAATTGGAGGGATCGTTCAGATCGTGCCTACTATCCTGGTGAAATCAAACATTCCTACCATTTCAAGCGTACAACCATATACCCCGCTGGAACTCGAGGGGAGGGATATCTACATCAGAGAAGGTTGTGTGGGGTGTCACTCCCAAATGATCCGCCCCTTTAGAAGCTAGGTAGAGCGTTATGGGGAATACTCCAAAGCCGGGGAATACGTGTATGACCACCCGTTTTTATGGGGAAGCAAACGTACCGGCCCGGATCTGATGCGGGTGGGAGGTAAATATTCCGATAGCTGGCATTTGAATCACTTTTACGATCCGCAAAGCATTTCTGCCGGTTCCATTATGCCGGGCTATAAATGGCTTATATTGAATGAACTGGACAAATCGGATACTGAAAATAAAATGGAGGTCATGGTGAGCCTCGGGGTTCCTTATACTCCGCAGGACATCGAGCGGGCGCAGCAGTGGATGACCGAGCAGGGGATTTCTATTGAAGAAAACCTGTATACCGATCCTGATTTTGCTAAAAACTATGATGCCAATAAAGCCAATGCCAAGGAAAATAACGAGGAATTTATCGAAATGAGAAACCGTGAGGTAGTTGCTCTTATCGCATATATTCAGAGGCTTGGAACGGATATTAAAATAACCAGTAACGAATAAAAACCCCTAGAGATGCTAAAATTTATTAAAGGCCACATGGAAAGTATTGAAGGGATAGAGGTCTACCCTATTATCTCTCTGCTCATATTTTTTATCTTCTTTGTACTGCTGATCTCCTGGGTGATAACCGCAAAAAAGGAATATGTGGACGAGGTGAGCAACATTCCTTTTGAAACAAATAACGAACCTGAAGTATGAATTGGGCAGCACGGGAACTCCTTGCAAGGCCCAAGGAAGAAATGCGAATTACAGTTGACCAATAAAAAACAATAAGAAGCTACCTATGAAATCAATCTCGCCTGTTTTAAGAATAGTTGCCCTGGTTGCAATAGCCTTTGCCCTGACGGAATTTTTAATTCCCACAGAAGGGGAACTGGCCATTGTCAAATACCCGATCCTGCTTTTGGTATTGGCCGTGGTACTAATTATTGCTATTGCCATTGAAACTTCCGTAGCAGCACTTGGCACAATTCTTTTTAAATCCCTGAATGAGGAGGCAAGGGAAAATTATCTCACAGCAGAAGCCGCGAAGAAGGCCAGAGCAGGAAAGTGGTTTAAGATCCTTAATTCTAAACTAACAAGCACAAAACCACTGGAGGCTGAGGGAGAAATTCTTCTGGACCATGATTATGATGGGATTCAGGAATTAGATAACGATCTTCCGCCCTGGTGGAAGTTTGGATTTTATGCCTCCATAGTTATCGCCATTGCATATATGTCTTACTACCATATTTTTGGCGGGATTTCCACAAAAGAGGAATATCAGATTGAAATGGCCAAGGCAGAATTGGCGGTGGAACTATACAAAAAGAATGCTCCGGATCTGGTGGATGCCAGCAGCGTAACTCTGCTTACAGAAGCCTCAGATTTGGCAGCAGGAAACAAGATTTTTATGGAAAAATGTGTCGCCTGTCACAGGGCAGATGGCGGGGGAGGAATAGGCCCGAATTTAACCGATGAATATTGGATTTCAGAAGGTAATATCTCAGCTGTTTTTAATACCATTTCTGAGGGCGGAAGGCCAGGAAAGGGGATGATTTCCTGGAAACAGGATTTAAAGCCAGCGCAGATGGCACAGGTGGGGAGTTATATTATCAGCCTTCAGGGAACAAATCCCCCCGATCCTAAAGCGCCCGATGGAGAGCTTTGGGTGACTGAAAATGCATTGTAGAATAACAAATAAAATATTTTGGATCGATAGGAATTTTAGGTAGAAATGACCCCAAAATAGCATAATTAGGAGAAACAAAAGAAATGGAAACCCAGGAAAAGTTTAGAGATAGTATTGGGACAGTAGATGAAGAAGGAAAACGAAAATGGGTGTTCCCCAAAAAACCAAGCGGTGCATTGTACAAATACCGCAAATGGGTAAGTTATGTTCTACTGGTTTTTTTGATCGGCTCTCCTTTTCTTAAGATCAATGGCAATCAGTTCCTGCTGTTCAACGTCCTGGAGCGGAAATTCAATATTTTTGGATTTCCATTCTGGCCACAGGATTTCTACCTGTTTGTTATTTCCATGATCATTGTGGTGGTTTTTATTACCCTTTTTACCGTGGCCTTTGGAAGGGTATTCTGTGGATGGGTCTGTCCGCAAACTATTTTCCTGGAAATGGTGTTCCGCCGCATTGAATATGCCATTGAAGGGGATCGGGGAAAACAGATCCGCCTGGCCAAGATGGCCTGGACCACCGAAAAAATCTCCAAGAGACTTCTTAAGTGGAGTATCTTCTTTGTGATCTCCTTTCTAATTGCCAATGTCTTTTTGGCCTATTTAATCGGGGGGGACCTGGTCCTGGAATATATCACAGGAGCTCCTTCAGATCACGTAAGCACCCTGGTTTCCCTGCTGATTTTTACCGGGGTATTTTATTTCATTTTCGCCTGGTTCCGGGAACAGGTCTGTATTATTGCCTGCCCTTACGGCAGGCTGCAGGGGGCTCTCTTGGATAATAAATCCATCATAGTAGCCTATGACCATAAAAGGGGAGAAAGAGAGAAGGGTCGAAAAAAATTCAAAAAAGAAGAGCAAAGGGAAGCATTGGGATTCGGGGATTGTATCGATTGCTTCCAGTGTGTACATGTGTGTCCCACAGGGATTGATATCCGTAATGGCACCCAACTCGAATGTGTCAACTGCACAGCTTGTATTGACGAGTGTGACAGCATCATGGAAAAAGTGGACCTTCCTAAAGGACTCATTCGGTTTGCCAGTGAGGACGAGATCGAAAAAAAGGAAAAATTTGAAGTTACCCCAAGGATGAAGGGCTATGCAGCCGTTCTTTTTATCCTGGTCGGACTTTTGGTGGGAATGTTGTTTTTAAGAAATGAGGTGCAGGCTAATATCCTTAGGCTCCCCGGGCAATTGTATGAGCGAGTGGACAACAATTTTATAAGCAATGTCTTTACCTTTAAAATCCTGAATAAAACCACTAAGGACATTGAGAATGTGGAGCTCCGATTGCTGTCCCATAAAGGAAAAATTGAGTTGGTAGGACATGAAAACCTTTTGATTCCCGCACAGGGAATGACCAAGGGTACCTTGTTCCTTCAGATTAATGCGGCAGCGCTGGATGGGGACAAAAACAAGGTAAAGATCGGAGTGTACAGGAATAATGAACTGATTGAAACAGCCACCACAAACTTCCTGGGACCCCGGACGTATTGAAAGGGTCAAGAATGAAAAGTAGGGTGCAAGGGGCGGCCCCGTTGCCCGGGAGTTAAAAAACCGGTGGCAGGTAAAAAAATATAGAAAATAAAACCAGAAGAAGGAGTCGGAAGTAAAAGAAGTTGGGAAAGCTGCCAAAAGGTTGGAATACCTGGCAGGGCTAAGGTTTGAGCTGGAAAGAAGAAAGAAAGAAAAAGAGAAAAGAACCAAGGGATTTCTCGGGCATTCGCGGCTAATTATATGATTCAATTAAGGAAAAAAAGTTAAAGGTGCCAGGAGGGAAGTTGGGGTTTTCCGGGAGCAGAGCGCTGGATCAATTAAATCCTTCCTTTTAGGAGTAAAGGAAATCTTAAAAAAAAATCTCGGCAACCTCTTAAATCTCAATACGAATTACGCAATACTAAAAATATGAAAATTAACTGGGGAACAGGAATAGTACTGGCTATGATCGCCTTTATGTCTTTTATATTATTCTTTGTGGTCAAAATGTTTACAGAGGATCAATATGAATATGACCTGGTGGTTGAGGAATACTACAAACAGGAAATTGGTTTTCAGGAGGAGCTCAACGCAGAGAAGGGTGCCCTTGAGCTGAGCGAGAAGCTTGTTATTGAGCACTCTGAGGCCGGGGTGTTGATAAATTTCCCGGGAGACCAGGTCTCCGGGGATATTGAGGGTATTGTCAGTTTCTACAGGCCGTCAAATAAAGACCTGGATTTCACAAAACCAGTCTCCCTGGAGGAGCAGAAAATGTTTATCTCAGAAAATGAGATCGCAGCGGGGAGATGGAACATCAGCGTTCGATGGAATCAAAATGGGAAAACCTATCTCACCAAGAAAAACATCAATTTTTAATCATTAAACCTTATCTGGATGCTACTTTCGGCTTTAATTTTAGGACTCTTGGGCAGCCTGCACTGCGTTGGGATGTGCGGCCCAATCGCCTTTATGTTGCCTGTTGACAGATCCAATAATTTTAAAAAGGTCCTGCAAATTGGCAGCTATCACCTTGGAAGAATTTTTACCTATGCCTTGATGGGGGGGCTCTTCGGAATCCTGGGTAAGGGATTTTACCTCTTCGGGTTGCAACAGCAACTCTCCATTGGAATTGGCATTTTGATGATTATCTTCGTTGTGCTTCCCCTGAAAACCTTCCAGAGGTATAACTTTTCCAAATATTTTTATGCAGCTGTGGGCAAGGTAAAAAGCGCGTTGGGGAAATCCCTAAAGCAAAAATCGGCAGATACTTTTTTTACCATAGGGTTTCTCAACGGATTTCTACCCTGCGGCTTGTTGTATATCGCCATCTTTGCCTCCCTGGCTGCAGGGAGCATTTTTCAGAGCAGTTTGTATATGATACTTTTTGGCTTGGGAACTGTGCCCCTGATGACCACCAGTATTTATTTTATGTCGTTCCTGAAAGGGAAAACAAGACAAAAAGTACGAAGGCTTATCCCGGTATTTGTGGTGATCACAGGTATGCTGTTTATTCTGCGGGGAATGGGATTGGGAATTCCTTATATATCTCCCAAGCCTGCAACCGAACAAGTCTCATCGGCTATAGAATGTCATTGAATAGGGACTGATTCCCATATGTTTATGCAATTGTTATTGCGAACAAATAACACCTCCTTCTGATGATTTTCCCGAGTTGAGAAATTTTATTCCATAGGGAGGCTTTAACAGGTCATTTTCCCATTAAAAAATAAATGCTCAGATCTGCGTCTTTTTACAAAATCCTGCGTCTTATAGTAAGAAACCATTTAAATTAAAATACCATGAAAGATAACAAAAGTTGTGATTGCAATTGTGAAGCCTGCGAAAAGGGGGATTGCAAAAAATGCACCTGTACAAATTGCACCTGTGCCAATTGTAATTGTTAAACTAAAAAGGTCTTCGGTTTTTTAAGTCGAAGGCCTTTTGTATTTTTACATTATGGAAACCAAAGACTTATGGGATGAATTTTCCAGGGAATTACTGGGGTTTATAACTTCTAAAACCGGGGATGCAGATCTTGCGGGGGATTTGCTGCAGGAGGTATTCATAAAGGTGCATTTAAAAATTCCCCCATTAGAGAACAGGCAGCAAATAAGATCCTGGTTGTATAGGGTTTCCGGGAATACGGTCACAGATTATTTTAGAGGTAAAATCCCAACCACCTCCTTGCAGGAGGTGAAAGAGGAAGAAGTAGCTGATTCTACCCATACCGCTGAAAATTGCCTTATGCCTTTGATCAATGAATTGCCTGAAAAATATCAGCAAGCCCTTTTGCTGAGCGAAATTTACAATATAAAGCAGGCAAAGGTGGCCGAAATATTAGGGATTTCGCTCTCTGGCGCAAAATCCCGAATACAAAGGGGGCGCAGATTATTGCAGGAAGGCTACATCAATTGTTGTTCGTATTCTTTAAATAAACAAGGAAAATTGGTGGGGGAAGCAAAAACAATAACGGAATGCAAGGTTTGCAATTAAACTATTTTGTCCCGCTTACCAGGTACATCAAAGATCCGCCGGCAGCATGATATTGTTCCCTTTGCAGGGCACCCATGACATGATCTGCCCGATTGGCATATTTATCCTGGTATTCAAAATAAAACTGCATAAACTCTTCTCCCGCTGCGCTGAAAAAATCGATGTCCTTTTGGGTGTTGGATTTCCATGAACTGCCGTTTATCCATTGTTTTAAAGTAGCCAGCTGTTCCTCATTGTTATAAGGGGGATACATCGCGATGGCCTTATCAGAAAGGCGCACCTCGATATTCCTGAAATCCTCCAGGGCAAACATTCCCGGCAAGAGATCCCCCAGGGAATTGTCCCCACGACCCATGTTTTTTTTCCCTTTTTCAATTATCAACCGGTATTTGATGTGATCGAGGGTCTCCTCTATGGAATCGTTTTTTGTGAGGGATGTTTTGGTCAGACTTTGCACGATATTATTGGGTTCTACACAAAGCAGCGTGCCTCCTGGTTTTAAAACCCTTTTCATTTCATTAATTGCTTTTTGCGGCTCCGGCACATGGATCAGCAAGGTCTGGCAGGTAACAAAATCAAAGCTGTTATCCGGAAACGGGATTTTTTGAGCATTTCCCTCCCCTAAATTGAAGGAAATTCCCTTGTTAGAAAAGTGTTCTTTTAATTCTTTATTTTCTGCATACCACCTCAAGTCACTATCGATGGCCGTTATCTGGGCATTTGGATCGATACAGGCGGCCATAATACGGGTCCAGTGCCCGTTGCCACAGCCTACATCCAGCATGGATGTATGCCGGTGAAGCTCCAGGCGCTGCGCCGTGAGATCCAAAAAACCCTGGTTCCACCAAAAATCGCGGTAGTCCCCGAAGAAATTTTCGGAATGGCCATTATTTATTTTTTCATCTTTCAAAAGCGTCTCCTGTTGGTTGATTTTGCGGTATTGGGTTTCTTTGCAGCAGGTTTTTTGGGTTGGTTTCTCGAGGGTCTTCCCTGTTGAGGTTTTTTCTCCGGAATCTCAAAATATTCCATCGGATAGGGATGGTTCTCTATTACAGGGATCTTTAGATCCATCAATTTTTGTATGTCCCTTATAAAAGCTTTCTCTTCATAATCGCTAAAGGAAATCGCTTTCCCGCTTGCTCCGGCCCTTCCGGTACGTCCAATCCGGTGAACATAGGTTTCTGAGATGTTCGGAATTTCATAATTGATCACCAGTGCCAGCTCGTCAATATCAATGCCGCGCGCTGCAATATCCGTTGCAACCAATACCCTGGTGGTTTTATCCTTGAAATTTTTCAAGGCTTTCTGACGTGCATTCTGGGTTTTGTTACCGTGGATCGCTTCCGCTTTCGTTCCATTCTTAATCAAATCCTTGACTACTTTATTGGCCCCGTGCTTGGTTCTGGTAAATACCAACACCCGATCTGCAGCAGAGTTTTTCAGCAGATCCGCCAGTAAATTCTTTTTGTTTGTTTTATCAATATAATACAACTCCTGGGTAATTAGCTCTGCTGTTGTGGTAACGGGTTTTATTTCCACCTTCAGGGGGTCGGTGAGGATGCTGTTGGCCAAAGCCATAATAGAATCCGGCATGGTGGCTGAAAAGAAAAGGGTTTGGCGCCTGGCCGGAATTTTTTTGATCACCTTTTTTACATCGTGTACAAAGCCCATATCCAGCATCCGGTCGGCTTCATCCAGGGTGAATATTTCAATTTTGGAGAGGGAAATAAACCCCTGATCCATTAAATCCAAAAGCCTTCCCGGAGTTGCAACCAGGATATCCACCCCGTTTCTAAGGGCCTGTACCTGGGAATGTTGTGGTACTCCCCCAAAAATAACCAAATGTTTAAGCCTGCTGAATCTGCCATAATCAGACAAACTCTCGCCAATTTGAATCGCGAGTTCCCGGGTAGGGGTAAGGATCAGGCTTTTAATGATCGCTTTTTGGTTGAGGGGTTGTATGTTTTCGTTTAATAATTGAATGGTGGGAATGGAAAACGCGGCGGTTTTCCCGGTGCCCGTCTGGGCACAGCCCAGAATATCCCTGCCGGCTAAAATGGCGGGAATGGATTGTTGTTGTATAGGGGTGGGAGTTTTATATCCTACTTGATGAACTGCCTTTAAAAGGGGTTCAGTTAATTTTAAATCGTTAAATGTCATCTGTGAGTTATATATGCTGCACCGGGTTAAAAATTTGTGGGCAGACTGATGTGGTTCCTGTTGCCTTTAGGAGAAGATAGCAACCGGCCGCGAAAGTAGTGCTTAAATTTCAAATAATCCCTATTGAGTCTAAATAACCAATGTTAAAAAAAACAAAAACCAGTTTTTGGCCCATCGAAAAGGAAACTTTTTGATTTGGAATTTAATTTTAGTTAAATTTTATTTAATTGTAATTTTTTTAATAATCGTTCGACTACCCAATAGTTAAATTTGCCCAATAATTAAAAAGACGATGAAAAAGTATACACTGGTTTTCCTGATTGCAACCCTCCTAACTGGCGTAATAGGGTTTGCGGGCTTGACTTTTTATGGGGTAATAGCCGTGAGGATATTGTTTCTTATTTTCGCAGACCTACTCATAGTATCTGTAATCTCTCATATAATTTGTAGTGATACAGGTACCATGAGATTGAAAAGAATTAAAAAATAAACCCGATTCACATTTTTTAGTGACAATTTTAAAGACTTCTTTTTTAGGGGTCTTTTTTTTTATGTTATTCCAAAGCCCTAACTTTATGGACTAAATTTGATTTTTAGTGAAAACCCTATATTTCTTAGTATTGCTGGTCTCTTTTCAAGGGATTTTTGCCCAGGGAATCTCGCTGCACAGAGGGGCGGTGACCGATAGTATTTCGGTAAATGACAGCCTTTCTGAAAGCTTTGCAATTTATCTTCCAGCCACTTATTCGAAAGAAAAAACCTGGCCTGTTATTTTTGTATTTGATCCGCAGGGCAGGGGAAAATCGGTGGCCCAGCTGTTTGCCCAATCGGGCCAGGAGCAGGGATACCTTATAGTCGCCTCCAATAATATAAAGGCTAAGGATTCCTTGCTGACAAATTTAGTGGTTGCAACAAGGCTGATGACCCGGGTTTTTGATTTGCTTTCTGTGGACAGAAACAGGGTCTATACAGCAGGTTTGGATGAGGGGGCCGAGGTGGCAAGTGCAATTCCGGCCGTTTACAAAAATATCCAGGGAGCGATGGCAGTTGGAAAAATCTGGTTAAAGGCGGATCTGTTAAAGAAGAATCAGAATTTTTCAATTACGGGCCTGGTCAACACTCGCGATTTCAGGTTTTACAGCATGGAAGAAAGCATTTGGGTTTTAAATAAAGCGGGGAATAAAGCGAGCTTATATACATTTGAGGGTACCCACCAGTGGCCCGGGGCGAAGGTGATTTCTCATGTCTTGGGAGATTTCACCCTGCAGGCCATCTCTAAAGGTTTAATTCCACAGGATCCTGCGATGGTAGAAAATTTGTATCAGCAGGAGATTGAAACAGCTGAAAAATACAGGAGCTCCCTGCAATTTTATAAGTCCTATCAGCGCCTGGAGCAAATGAAGGAGAAATATGCTCTTTTTGACAAAAAGGAGGATTTGAAAGACAGGCAGAAAAATCTGAAAGGCGAAAAACTTTTTAAGGAACAACGCGGGGAATATAATCGTGCCACCCTAAAGGAAAACGAACTCAGGGAACAATACACTTATTTTTTTAATCAGGATGTGCTCAGCAGTAATTTTGAAAATTTAGGGTGGTGGAACCAGCAGATAAAAGACTTGAAGGCATCCCAGGGAGGTGAAAATCTGGCAGAGGCCGAGATGGCATACAGGCTGGAGGGGTTTTTACAATTCCAGGCCAAAACCATTTTTCAGGAATTAAGCAAAGCAGAGGTCCATATAGATATCCTGGTGTTTACCGCAATCCTGCAAACTGTTTTTGACAGGGAAGATCCGCAGGGCTACAGATCCATTATCTCTTTGAGTGCAGGGGATGGGGATTATCAGACCGCTTTGTTATATCTGGAAGATTTATTGAAAACGGGCTATAAGGAAATGGATCCCCTGTACAATATCCCGGGAAGCCTTGATTTGAAATTAAGCCCGGAGTATAATGCGCTGATTAAAAAATACCTGGGGGAATCAAGATATTATATGCTTTGAGTGTGAGGTTCCTGCAATCTCTTCTTTTTTGAGCAAAGACAGCAACCAAACCAGCAAACCGCAGGAAATCACGGCCAGGCCAATCATCACATTCCAGGTAAAGGCATACCCAAATTTACTTATGAGTTGCATCCCGGAATTATGCCCAAAAATATGGCTTACAGAAAATGCGATGCTGTAAAGGGCCATATAGGAACCTTGTTTTCCGCGATCGGACCTTTGCAGGGCAAAGCTGTTTGAAAACGGAAAGGCGATCATTTCCCCCAGGGTCATAAGAACTATCCCCACTAAAAGGATCCCGATCCACCCTGTGGAATTTATCGCAACAAAACTCAGGCCTACCAGGAAGGTGCCGGAGATGACATGAATTAAAACGGAGCGATGGCGGTTTTCAAGGTATTTGATCAATGGCATTTCCAGCAGGAATATCAACAATCCGTTAAGCCCCAACAATAACCCGATCTCAAATTCTGAGAGCCCATGCCTCTCCGCATAAAACAGCGGCATGGTCGAAAAATATTGCAGGAATATAAATCCGAACAGGATCAGCGCGCCAATAAAAATGAGATAGGCTTTGTCTTTTAAAACTGACTGCGGGTTCAATTTAACTTCCTTGGTGTTTTCTATCGCTCTCTTGGGATGAAGGAGTTTTAGCATCAAAACCCCTGCGGCAAAACATGTGATGCCATCTACCCAGAACAAGCCGCTGTAACCGCCCCCTGCAATAATCAATCCTCCCACGGCAGGTCCTGCCGCAAAACCGAGATTTATGGCCAATCGGATCAGGGTGATGGAACGCGTGCGGTTTTGAGGTTTGCTATAGGCGCTTATTGCGACAAAAACCGCGGGCCTGAAGGTATCGGCTACCAGCATCACCAGGAAGATGCCGGTGCAAATTCCCCAAAAGGAAACAGGAAACTGCAACAGGACAAAAAGTATGGAGGAGATCAACAGACTGCCGGCCATGGTCTTATAGTGACCTATGGAATCTACCAGGATCCCGCCCAGCCAGGACCCCGCCACCGATCCTATCCCAAAAAAGGTTAGGATCCAACCCACTTCTTCCAGCGAAAAACCCCTGCTCTTTGTGAGGTAAAGCGAAAGAAACGGAATTACCATAGTCCCGGCACGGTTGATAAAGGTGATTAGCGCCAGCAGCCACACCTCCTTCCTTAGGTCGCTGAAAGAACCAATGTAATACCGGAAAAATTTCTGAAACATCGCGGATGAATAAGATTCAAAACTAATCAAATTTCAGGAGCAATGAAATAGAATTTAATCCTGATAATAAGAAACCTCGTAAAGTTTACATGGGGGTTATATCGATCAAAAGAAAAGGGTATAATTAAGGTAAGTGAATAAATTGCAAGCTGCCTCAATAATTAATGTAGAAACGG
>JBGSWA010000092.1:0-12888 GCA_041752645.1 Gillisia sp.
CTTTCCCGCTTCAAAAACGCTACTGAGGCGCTACAGGATATTAGGATCAAGCATTGCTGGGAAGCCATTGATCAGGAAAACCATTAAATACAACTGGCGAAAAACAAAAATAGAAGCTATACATCAGTATTCCTTGACAGAGGTGATACCAGAAAACAACTACTGGCCCTGAAGCAGGTTTTTGTTATTTAAATCCCCGGGAGACTGCAGCTCGGAAACAAACAGAAAAGAGCCACCATCCTATTCCAACTATACCCAGAGATCAGGAAAGCATCCAAATATCGTGCAACAGCTCTGGAATATCTATAACCAAACTACCGATGTTAGGGTGGTATACACCAAACTGGCACATTGGTATAAACTGGTAGAGGAATCAGGGTTTAAGGCATTCAATAGTAGCAAAATCTATCGCATTAAACTACGAATTAATTTTAAATTACTTTATAAACAGGAGTACAAATGCATCGGCAGAATAATTTAATGCCAAAATTAAAGCCATTAGAACACAGTTCAGAAGTGTGAAAAATATAGAATTTTTCCTGTTCAGATTGACAAGTATATTTGCTTAGTCCACAACAATTGTTCTTGATCCCTTCTTTAGAGCGTTGTATATTCCATATCCTACGAAAAATAAAATAATAAGACACAAAAAAAAACCCTTTCAGATCGCTCTAAAAGGGTTCTATATTACAAAGAGAAACTTTAATTAAGCTTCAAACGGTTCAATTGAAACGTAAGATTTATTGTTTTTCTTTTTAGTGAATTTCACAAGACCGTCTACTCTCGCATGTAAAGTATGGTCTTTTCCTCCATACACATTCTCTCCAGGATTGTGTGTATAACCTCTTTGTCTAACGATGATATTCCCCGCGATTGCGGCTTGTCCTCCAAATATCTTAACACCTAAGCGTTTTGATTCAGATTCCCTACCGTTCTTGGAACTACCAACTCCTTTTTTGTGAGCCATGGCTTAAAGTTTTTCTAATTAATTCTTATTTGTTCTTAAGCAATTCTTTTGCTTGCTTTACCCATTCATCAGATTCGATCTTTTCGCGGGTAATACCTTCAATAGCAGAAAGTTCTTCTCTGTCGGCGGCCTTAAGCTTGCTAATTTGCTCATAGGTATAAACACCTACCTCATTCAATCTGGTTTCGAAAACAGGTCCAATTCCGTTGATTAATTTTAAATCGTCGGCTTCAGATTTTGGAGCTGTACCAATACTGTGCAGAAGCTTGTCAACATTTATTTCAATATTGCCTTCTTCAGCTCTGTTCTCGGCGCGACTTACTAAATTTTCGCTAACTTCAACCTCTTTTTTAGCTTTTGGAGCTACTTTTTTAGTTTCCGTTGTTTGAGTTTCCTTTACCTCTACTTTTTTTGCAGAAGCAGGTTTTTTAGAACCCGGAAGAGAGATTCCTAATATGGAAATCTCGGTCAAAGATTGACGGTGACCATTTTTAGCACGGTAACCTTTTCTCCTTTTCTTTTTAAAGACAATCACTTTGTCTCCTTTTACGTGCCTGGTAATTTTAGCATCTACCAAAGCTCCGTCTATAGCTGGGGCGCCTAAAGTAATAGTATCACCATCACCGGTAAGAAGAACTTTATCAAAAGAAACACTGTCTCCTTCTTCTCCCACCAAACGGTGAACAAATACTTTCTGGTCTTTTGCAACTTTAAATTGCTGCCCTGCTATCTCTACAATTGCGTACATAGCGTATTTATTAATTAATTATTTTTTAATATACCACCCGACATTTCCGTAAGGCGGGTGCAAATATACTTCTAAATAATTAATTCACAAAGTCTTTGTTTGTTTTCTGAATGTGAGGTTTATTTCTCTTTTTGGGGTTCCAGGAATCCTTTAACAATTGCATAAAAGCAAGGGTTGAAACTAAGGTAGTAGCAAATCCCATAACAGCGACGCTGAAAATTATCATTCCTGCACTTGCGCTATATGTATCACGCCACATTGGGAAAAATTGGTTTAAAAATTCAGGGTTGATCTCGGTTGAATAGATTGCGAAAAAAATTGTAAAAATAACCGTTGCATAAAATCCCGTAAGCAATCCAGTCATAAAACCTTTTTGATAATTAAAACTATCATCAGAGTGCCGACGATATTGTTTTAAAGCTATAAACATTCCAATTCCCATAATAACATTATTAAATATACTATAAATGGGTTTTATATGGACTCCAAACAGAGAGCAAATCAAAAAATATGCAATTAATCCGATAGAAATTGCAATCCCGTATTTGACTGGAATACTGATTTTTTTCATTATTTTAGAGTTTGTCTTCTAATAAAGTTCGAAAATATAGAGGAGTTATTGCCTTAATATCCTGTTAATATTAACCTCTGGATTCACAAAACGGTATTTTTTTTGTAACCTTACTGTTGTTTTAGCTACTTATAACAATAATAATAAACACCTTAAAACAATGATTAATAAATTTAAATTGTCCGCCTTTGCATTGCTTCTAGGAATAATTTGCTTTGCACAAGAAGTTGAGTTTACTGAATATGACCTGGACAATGGTTTGCATGTTATTTTACATCAGGACAACTCAGCTCCCGTTGTTACCACATCGGTGATGTATCACGTAGGAGCAAAAAACGAGAATCCCGAACGTACCGGTTTCGCTCACTTTTTTGAACATTTACTATTTGAAGGTACAGAAAACATCGAAAAAGGGAGTTGGTTTAAAATAGTTTCTTCCAATGGGGGTTCCAACAACGCAAATACTACCAATGATCGCACTTATTATTATGAAAATTTTCCGTCTAACAATCTGGAACTTGGACTTTGGCTCGAATCCGAACGCATGCTTCATCCAATAATCGACCAAAAAGGCGTCGACACCCAAAATGAAGTTGTAAAAGAAGAAAAAAGACTTAGGGTAGACAATGCCCCGTACGGTCAGATATTTGCCCAGGTAAAGAAAAATTTATACAAAAAGCATCCTTATAGATGGACTACCATTGGCGATATGGAACATTTGGATGCGGCTACCCTTGAGGAATTTATGGCATTTAACGAAAAATATTATGTACCAAACAATGCGACTTTAGTGGTGGCGGGAGACCTCGATATATCTAAAACAAAAAAACTCGTAAAGGATTACTTCGGGCCCATACCTAGAGGCAAGGAAATTGAGGAAATAAATATTAAGGAGGATCCTATTACTGCACAAATTAATGCCAGCTATGAAGATCCTAATATTCAGTTGCCCGCGATAGTAGCCGCTTACCGCACCCCATCAATGATAGAAAAGGACGCCTATGTTCTGGATATGATCTCCTCAGTATTATCTGACGGAAAATCTTCCAGGTTGTACAAAAAATTGGTGGACGAGCAAAAACAAGCCCTTCAAATTGGCGCTTTCAATATTAGCCAGGAAGATTACGGACAATACATCATTTTTGGAATTCCTTTAAACGATGTCAATCTGGATACTATGATGGCAGAGATCGATAAAGAAATAGAAAAAATACAAAAAGAACTGATCTCTGAAAGGGAATTCGGAAAACTTCAGAACACCTTTGAAAACCTATTTGTGAATTCCAACAGCAGTATTGAGGGAATAGCGGGTTCTTTGGCTAGCTATCACGAATTGTACGGAAATACGGAACTGATTAACAATGAGATCGAAATTTACCGTTCTGTCACAAGAGAGGACATCAAAAGGGTCGCAAACCAATACCTGAATTCAAATCAACGCCTGGTCTTAAGATATTTACCGAAAACCTCGGATTCTGAATAATTTAATTCAAAACATAAATAATGAAAAATAAAATAGCCGTTTTCACGATATTATTTCTGGTGTCTTTTGGGATCCAAGCCCAAATTGACAGAAGCAAACAACCCGAAGCTGGGCCTGCTCCGAAGATTGATCTGGGAACTCCGGAAACCTTCAGATTAGATAATGGATTGACGGTGCTTCTAGTTGAAAATCACAAATTACCCAGGGTAAATATGACATTAACAATAGATAATCCTCCGCATCCTGAAGGAAGTAAGGTGGGAATATCTTCTTTGGTAAGTGATTTAATGGGCTCCGGATCTCAAAATATAGGAAAAGATGAATTTAATGAAGAAATAGACTATTTAGGAGCAAATGTGAATTTCTATTCTACGGGAGCTTCCGCAAATACCTTATCCAAATATTTTCCCAGAATTTTAGAGTTGATGGCTGAAGGAACTTTAAAACCGAATTTCACAGAAGAGGAATTTAAAAAATCAAAGGACCGTACCCTTGAAAACTTAAAATCCGATGAGAAGGATGTGGCAGCAAATGCCAGAAAACTAAGGCTTGCTTTATCCTATGGAAAAAATCATCCCTATGGAGAAATGGAGACCAAAGAAAGTATTGAAGCCTTGAGTCTTGAAGAAGTAAAGAACTTTTACACAAACTTCTTTGTGCCCCAAAATGCCTACCTGGTTATTGTAGGTGATGTGAAAAAAGAGGAAGTACGGGATCTGGTAACCAAATATTTTAGCCATTGGGAGAAGCAGGAAGTCCCGTCTTTCGAACTTCCCGAGCCTAAAAATGTTCAATTTACCCAGTTAAATTTCCTGGATATGCCAAATGCAGTTCAAAGCGAGGTAGCTGTGGTAAATACAATTCAGCTTAAAAAAGGAGATGCAGATTATTTTCCAGCACTGGTCGCAAATCAAATCTTAGGCGGCGGGGGGGAAGGAAGATTATTCCTAAATCTGAGGGAAGCTAAAGGATTTACTTATGGCGCATATTCCCGAACAGGCGATGATAAGTATATTGGCAGTTTTGTGGCAAGTGCAAGTGTTAGAAATGAAGTTACAGATAGTGCCGTAGTTGCCTTTTTAGATGAGATCTACCGCATTAGAAATGAGAAGGTTTCTGATGAAGAATTAAAAAACGCCAAAAGCAAATACACAGGAAGCTTTGTTATGGCACTTGAACAACCTTCTACAATTGCCAATTACGCCTTGAATATAAAAACCGATAATCTTCCTAAGGATTTTTACCAAAACTATCTTCAAAAAATTAATGCAGTGACCGCTGAAGAGGTGCAACTGATAGCAAACAAATATTTTAAAGTTGACCAGGCTCGCATAGTAATAGCAGGGAAAGGTAAAGAAGTATTGGAAAGCCTTGAAAAATTAACCTATAGCGGAAAAGAAATTCCGGTGAGATATTTTGACCAAGGTGCAAATCAAATTGACAAGCCGGATTACAACAAAGACGCAGATCCTTCTGTATCAACTGAAATGGTGTTTAGTAACTATATAAAGGCAATTGGCGGAAAAGATGCCGTTGCTAATGTAGAAAGTGTTTTGTTGCAGGCCCAAGCCGAAATTCAGGGTCAGAAACTGGATCTTGAAGTGAAATCAACTTCAAACGGGAAAACCCTTCAGGTGGTTTCCATGGGAGGGAATACCGTGAGCAAACAGGTATTTAATGGTACTACAGGATTTTCGGTAATGCAGGGTCAAAAAACTGCCTTTAATGAATTACAAATTGAAACTGCGAAAGCGGACGCAAACCAATTTCCTGAGCTGAAAGCCTCAGAGGCAAAAGTATTGGGAATTGAGGTTGTAGATGGAAAAGATGCATATGTGGTAGCTTTAAATAATGAAACTACCGCATATTACGATTTAGCAAGTGGATTGAAGGTGAAATCTGTAAAAACAGTATCACAGGGAGAACAAAGTATGGAAGTTCCTACAGGCTATAGCAATTACCAGGAAGTAGCGGGAGTAAAATTTCCCTTTACAATTTCTCAATCCTTTGGACCGCAATCATTCGAATTCAAGGTAACCTCCATCAAAGTAAATGAAGGGGTTAATGAAATTGATTTTGAAGAATAGATAAATCTCTTAAATATCGAAAAGACCGATCCTTAATGCCTTAATGGCCGGTCTTTTCTTTTCTGCACTACAGCTTTTTAGTACGGTTCACTAAAAACACTCCCATCAAAATAATAAAAGCAGCCATTAATTGGAATATACTGAAAATCTCCCCGTCCAAAACACCCCACCCCAATCCCACTATGGGAATTGTGTATGTCACTGAGGTTGAAAAAACAGGATCTGAGATCTGTATGAGTTTATTGAAAATGATCATAGCAATCCCGGTTCCAATAACCCCAAGAATGACAACATAAAAAACCGAGAGGGAAACCTCAGAATCCTGGGTAATTTCTCCAAAGGAGAATCCCGTTAAATACAATATGATAATTGACGGCAAGAGTAAAACCAGGAAATTTCCCGCCGCGATCCCAAGGGCATGGATATCATACATATACCTTTTAACAATATTCACATTTATCGCATAACAACCTGCTGCGATTATCACCAAACCGGAATAAAAATAATTTTGATCCGGGTTGACCCGAGCCCCGCTAAAGATCAAGCCCAATGCACCTATTAAACCAATAAGCACTCCAATTCCTTTACTTTGAGTGAATCCTATTCTAAAGAAGATTACTCCAAAGATCAAGGCCATTAAAGGGGTAGCAGCATTTAAAATGGAAGCCACAGCACTGTCTATTTCGGTTTCCGCAAAAGCGAATAGATATACCGGGAAAAAAGAGCCTAAAAATGCCGAAAGCACAATCCATTTCCATTGTTTCTTTGAAATTTTAAACAAGCTTTTAAACCCAACCAGGATCAGAAAAATTGAAGCAAAAAGTATCCTGAAGGAACCCAATTGCAATGGGCTTAACCCTATAAGTCCCTTTTTAATGAGTATAAACGAACTTCCCCATACCAAGGAGAGCAGGATTAAATAAATCCACTTAAGATCTTTTAGAGGCATTGAAATTATGAATAAAGAGATTGTAATGGTGTTTTTATAGCTAATCCCAGCGAAGACTTTCAATCAGATGCTTCATATCCATTTTTAAATAAACCGCAGCTGGCATTATGGAATCAAAATTTGGTTTCTGGTTGAAGTATAATGCACCCGTCATGAAATGTTTAATACTGTCGGTAACATAGAATTGTGCTTGTGAAGCGGCATTCCCTTCAATTTCATAGAACATGCCATACACCTTATGCTCTGGATTTGTATATATGTCACCTTCTATAAAATCGGCTTTGATGGTGTGTTGTAAGGGTAATTTCTGGGCATCCATCAATAAGGAATCCAGGTTGTTGTGCACTCTTTGATAGGTGATAAATACAGCAGCATCCATTAGGGGATATTCCAGGTTTATCCAACAGGGGGTTTTACCTTTGGCGGCTTTGATCTGTGCAATATTATTTTTTTCAAAGCTATAGGGGCAATCTATATTGACCCGGTAATATTTAGCCTCAGGATATTCCAGGGTGAGAAAAGCCTTTGGTTTTGGACGGATATCATTCTTACAGGCAGTAAAAATTACGGCCAGGAGAATATAAAATTTAAGCTTTTTCATCAGTTCACTACGCTTCAATACTCAATTTTATTTGCTTGATTCGTTTATTGTCTATCACTTCTATGGTGAACTTATAATTCAAAAAAGTGATGACCTCATTTTTTTTTGGAAAACCACCGGAAATTTCCAGCAAGAATCCCGCTAGGGTTTCCGCTTCCCCTTTATTTTCTTCAAAACCCGAGGTTTCCTTCAAACGGATAATTTTATAAAAATCCTTGATAGGTGTCTTTCCCTCAAAAATAAAATTACGATCATCCAATTTCGAAAAAATCAAATCTTCATCATCAAATTCATCACTTATATCTCCAACAATTTCTTCAATAATATCTTCCAGAGAAATAAGCCCACTGGTACCTCCATATTCATCGACCACAATTGCCAGGTGGATTTTTCTCACCTGGAAATCATTCATCAAATCGTCCAGTTTCTTGTTTTCCGGAACAAAATAAGGATCCCGTAGCAAGCTTGTCCAGTCAAAACCCTTTTCATTGAGATATGGCAACAGATCCTTTACATATAAAATTCCTATAACCTGATCTATGTTTTCCCTGTAAACAGGAATCCTGGAATATCCGTTTTGAATAATTTCAGGAATTATATCCTTAAATTCCTGAGTCTGGTTTAAAGCAAAAATATCCATTCTAGGCTTCATCACCTGTTTCGTATCGGTATTTCCGAAAGAGACAATTCCCTTTAAAATTTTGTGCTCTTCCCTGGTAGTATCCTCTTCACTTGTGAGGTCCAAAGCCTGGGAAAGGTGATCAACACTAATGTAACTTTTCTTTTTTCCCAATCGTTTATGTATAAAAATAGTGATTGCTCTCATAGGAACACTTAAAGGTGAGAACAGGGTGTCCAATACATTTATAGGGTAAGCCATAAAATTGGAGAATTTCACATTGTTCCGACTTGCATAAACCTTGGGAAGGATTTCGCCAAAAAGCAATATTAAAAAGGTTACTAACCCAACTTCAACTATAAATTTAAAATCTATTCCAAAGGCGACAGTATCAAGGCTTTTGAAAAATTTCTCGCTAATGTTATCAAAAAGAAGAACAATGGCTATATTAATAGAGTTGTTTGCCACCAAAATAGTTGCCAGTAATTTTTTAGGTTTTTCCAATAACCGGACAACAATTTTTTGTGTATTGCTCCTTTTACCGCTATCGGTAAGGAAATTTGATGGGGTCAGGGAAAAGAAAGCCACTTCGGCACCCGAGATCAGTGCAGAACAAATAAGCAAGATCAGCATTATTACAATGCTGAACATTAGCGTATAATCAATAGAAAAAAAACTCAGAATTAAACTGGGAGGATCTGGATCCAATAGCTTTGGTGTTAGTTAAACTTAAAAGGGCAAATCATCTTTACTCTCATCATCTTTACCCAAAGGGTGATTGGCAAAAGTATCGATTTTTGAGCTTGAAACCGGTTTTTCCGCAGCCGAATTTTGTGCTTCAGGTCCCGTAGTCCCTGTTTTTGTAGTTAAAAATGTGAAATCGATACATTGAATTTCTACAGAATAGCGTTCAATTCCCTTGTCATCAGTCCACTTTCGGGTTTTAATCCGACCTTCAACATAGACCTTATCTCCTTTTTTAAGGTATTTTTCGCAGATTTCGGCTGCCTTATTTCTCACTACAATGCTATGCCATTCAGTACTTTCCACCCGTTGGCCGGTAGATTTATTGGTATATACTTCGTTAGTAGCGATAGAGAATCTGCCAATAGCGCCTCCTCCTTCAAAATAATGCATTTTCACATCGTCTCCGGTATGCCCTATCAACATTACTTTATTAAGCGTTCCTGTCATTATAAGTGTAAAATTTAAACCACAAATTTATCGCAATTTGGTTAATAGTCCATCTAAAAATAAAGAAAATTATTTAGTTTGTCATATTGAAATTTGAAAACTGGTGATTTTATAGATTAAAATTATCCTTCGTCCTTAATATTTCTCAAAATTATACTCTTCTAAAAAATTGGCTATTAGCACCGGAACCGGGTATTCGTGCAGTTTCTCAACCGGAATGGACTCTTTGGGCAAAACTTTCTTTTCCACTACCCAAAATCGGGTGTAAATATGCTGATGCGACAGTTTATGGACAATTGGCGTTTGATTAAACAAACGTATCTGCTGAATTCCTTTCCCGGTAAGTTGCACAAATTTTTCATCTGTAAGCAATTCTTCAGCACTTAATGGAACCTCCGTCTCCAACAGCGGGAATTGATATAAACCCTGCCAAATCCCTTTCCCGGAACGCTGTTCTATAATAGTTCTGTATTCTTTAGAAAGAAAAACCAAATAGTTGAAATATCTTTTTTTGATCTTAGCTTTTTTAATCTTTACCGGTAATTCTGCTATTTTTTTATTTTTAAGGCCAAGGCAGCCATTAGACAAAGGACAGCTTTCGCAAAGAGGAAGTTGAGGCTTGCAATGCAATGCGCCAAATTCCATCACCGCCTGATTGTAGATCCCCGGATTTTTGGTATCCAACAGTTCTGTGGCAAGCTCCTTAAATTCTTTAATTCCACCAGTAGTGTTAATAGGAGTATCTATATCAAAATACCTTGCAAGGACCCTGTACACATTTCCGTCCACCACGGCAGTAGCCTCTTCGTAACAAATGGAAGCTATGGCACTGGCTGTATAATCACCCACTCCCTTTAATAATAACAATTCCCTATAATTAACGGGAAACTGACCGTGCAAATGAAAAGCCACATATTGGGCTGTTTCATGTAAATTTCTTGCCCTGGAATAATAACCAAGCCCCTGCCAAAGCTTTAAAACGGTTTCCTGTGAAGCCTCCGCAAGCTCAAATACGGTTGGAAAAGTCTTTGTGAATTTCAAATAATATGGCAATCCCTGACCGATTCGTGTTTGCTGGAGCATTATTTCACTAAGCCAGATACAGTAAGGATTCTTGGAATTTCTCCACGGCAAATCCCGTTTATTCTTTAAATACCATTTAATCAGTGTTTTATGAAATACCAAATTTATTAAGCTTTGAATGCAATGATAAATCTTTATTTGGTTACTATTTAATGAATTAGGAATGAAATATTGGAGATTTAATTCCTATATTTGCCCCCTTGAAAATTAACAACCCCAATATAAAATAATAAATAGTACGAAAATGACGAAAGCAGATATTGTTGCCAAGATTTCAGAGAAATTAGGAATGGAAAAAGGTGATGTTCAAGCCACTGTTGAAACATTTATGGAGGAAGTAAAGACTTCTTTAGAGAGCGGAGATAATGTATATTTAAGAGGTTTTGGAAGCTTTGTGATTAAAACAAGGGCCGAAAAAACCGGCAGAAATATTTCAAAAAACACTACAATAAAAATTCCAGCTCACAACATCCCTGCCTTTAAACCAGCCAGAATATTTGTTGATGGCGTAAAAAGTAATGTTGAAATTAAGTAAAACACGATTCCTTTATAAGGAATAAAAAATTAAATTATTAATCTAAAAAAAGTAACACTATGCCAAGTGGAAAAAAGAGAAAAAGACATAAAGTAGCAACGCACAAACGCAAGAAAAGAAGCAGAGCAAACCGCCATAAGAAAAAGTAGTGTTCTCACTACTTTTTTTTTAGTAAAAAAAAGTTCTTTGAAATTGAAACCGGTTTATAACTTTATTTTAGACCTGGTTTCTTCAGGATTAAAAACCCTGTGAAAAAATTATGTATAATCCATTCCGAATCCCGAATTTTCGGGGCGGGATAAAAATCTAAAAAAGTGGACAAAGAATTGATTATCAGATCCGGTTCCTCTGCTATAGATTTTGCCTTATTAAAAGATGGAAAACTAGTTGAATTAAACAAGGAAGAAGACGACAGTAATTTTGCCGTTGGCGACATATTTATCGCCAAAATAAGAAAAGCCGTACCAGGATTAAATGCTGCATTTGTCAATGTTGGCTATACAAAAGATGGTTTTTTACACTATCACGATCTTGGCCCCCAGGTCCCTTCATTGTTGAAATTCATAAAGCGTGTAAGCACAGGTAAATTAAAAGATTATTCTTTACAGAATTTTACTTTTGAAAAAGATATTGATAAAGACGGAAGCATTGCCGAGGTCTTAAAATCAAATCAGTCGCTATTGGTACAAGTGATGAAAGAACCTATTTCCACAAAAGGCCCAAGGTTAAGCTCCGAGCTTTCCCTACCCGGCCGTTACATTGTGTTGGTGCCTTTTTCAAACCGAATCTCAGTTTCGCAAAAAATTGAGAGCAAGGAAGAAAAAGAACGTCTTAAGAGATTGGTGAAAAGCATCAAACCCAAAGGGTTTGGCGTAATTGTGCGTACCGTAGCAGAAGGCAAAAAAGTAGCAGAGCTAGACAGAGACCTCGAGAATTTATTGAGTCGCTGGACGGCCATGTGCAAAAAATTGTATAAAGCACCTCATCCATCAAAGGTTTTGGGGGAATTGACCAGGGCATCTTCTATTTTAAGAGATGTTTTTAACGATTCCTTCACCTCTATAATTGTGGATGATGAAACGCTTTATTCACAAGTTAAAGATTATGTGGCAGAAATTGCCCCTAACAAAGAATCAATAGTAAAACTATATCAATCAAACGTTCCCGTTTTTGAAAAATTTAATATCGAAAGACAAATAAAAACCTCCTTTGGCCGAACCGTTTCTATAAACAAAGGTGCTTATCTAATTATAGAACATACCGAAGCCATGCACGTTATAGACGTAAATAGTGGCAATAGGTCCAATAAAGCTAAAAATCAGGAGGATACTGCTCTAGAGGTCAACCTTATAAGCGCTACTGAAATTGCCCGCCAACTGCGTTTACGCGATATGGGCGGAATCATTGTGGTAGACTTTATAGATATGGCCAATCCCGATAACAGGAAAGCTCTTTACGACCATTTAAGGGAAGAAATGAGTGACGACCGCGCAAAACACAAAATTTTGCCTCCGAGTAAATTTGGATTGATACAAATTACAAGACAACGCGTACGGCCGGAAACCAATATCAAAACCCGGGAAGAAAATCCCGATGGAGTAGGTGAAATTGAAGCACCTATTTTAGTGATAGACAAAATTAAAACCGACTTAGAAAGGCTGATCAAGAAGAATCATAAAAAGATCACCCTTAGTACACACCCATTTATTGCAGCCTTTTTAACAAAAGGCTTTCCATCGCCTCGCACACAATGGTTCTTGGACCATAAACGCTGGGTAAAAATTTTACCAAGAGACGCTTACACGTTCATGGAATATCACTTTCACGATAAAAACGGGGAAGTGTTGGAATAATAAATATTCTCAAATCAAACGCCTTTCATTCTTTTTGGAAGGCGTTTTTTTGTTTGTTAGCTGTCAAGTTTCACAAGGTTGTTAATGGAAGTTGATTAAAACTAGATTGTAAACTTAGAATTTTATTTTTAAATTCCTGGGGTGTTATTTTAAATAATTCTGGTTCTATTTCGTACCATCTTTCAACAGCCTGAATAG
>JBGSWA010000093.1:0-11538 GCA_041752645.1 Gillisia sp.
CCACGGTAAAGCTATCTTCCACCACCTTTAATGCTTCGGCCTGCAGGGTAAGGCGGTTTAAAACAATAATTTCAGGCGATTCCAGGTTTTCATCCGTATAGCTGTAAAACCCGTCTGTGATAAAGATATCCCGTACTGCAAGGTAAAACGGCTTTGGTTCTCCGGAGGGCTCGGTTTTAAGTTTTTCTAATAATACGCTCAAGTTATCCGAATCTTCCCCGGCATATCGCTTCATCTTGAAGGTAAAACCCTCCGCAGTGGTACTCCCAATAGTTGGGTTATTGACAAGCAGGTTGGTCAAACTTAAAATTGAGGTGCGCAGAAGGCCTATATGCAATAAGGTATCCTGATGGTGATCCCTGACCATCACCTGGTTCAATTTGACATTGCCAAAATATGAAAAACTCAC
This sequence comes from Gillisia sp., assembly GCA_041752645.1. GTDB lineage: Bacteria > Bacteroidota > Bacteroidia > Flavobacteriales > Flavobacteriaceae > Gillisia. Next base: position 410 of record JBGSWA010000093.1, read on the forward strand.
CCTGCCCACTGAAATGTCGACCTCTGCGCGCTCTTGAATGGAATTTGTAAGCCTTTTTGCAACCGATGTCTGAATTGCAGGAATGGAAAACAAAATCAATAAAAGCACCAAAAACAACAACAGCGCGACCCCTGTTTTAAATAGTATTTTTAAGAATTTTTTGATATGCTTTTAAATTTTAACTTTGTAAATAATATTAACAAATAATATGCCTAAGCTTCTCCTATGACATCCCAAAACATCTACATCTTAGCGATAGAATCCTCCTGTGATGATACTGCTGCCGCAGTTCTGCACAACGACAAATTATTGTCAAATGTTGTTGCCACACAAGATATCCATCAAAAATACGGAGGTGTTGTTCCAGAGCTTGCTTCCCGGGCACACCAGCAAAATATTGTCCCGGTTATTTACCAGGCAATTGCTCAAGCAAATATCGACAAAAAAGACATATCTGCAATCGCTTTTACAAGAGGTCCCGGACTTATGGGTTCTTTGCTTGTGGGAACCTCCTTTGCTAAATCTTTGGCAATGGGTTTAGAGGTGCCCCTGATTGAGGTGAATCACATGCAGGCTCATATTCTGGCGCATTTTATCGATGAAAAAAATTATAAAAAACCCGAATTTCCGTTTCTGGCATTGACCATAAGCGGCGGGCATACCCAAATTGTAAAAGTCAGCAGCCATTTTGAGATGGAAGTCCTTGGCCAGGCAATTGACGATGCCGTAGGCGAGGCCTTTGACAAAAGCGCTAAAATATTGGGAATGCCCTATCCCGGAGGGCCGCTAATAGATAAGTACGCACAATCCGGAAATCCCAGGGCATTTAAATTCACCAAACCAAAGGTTGCAGGGCTGGATTTTAGCTTTAGCGGATTAAAAACAGCCGTTTTATACTTTATTCAGAAGAGCGTCAGGGAAAATCCAGAATTCATTGAAGAAAACAGGGATGATATTTGTGCCTCCATCCAGTATACCATCGTCGAGATATTAATGGATAAGCTACAATTGGCGGTAAAACAAACCGGGATCACCCAAATAGCCATCGGTGGCGGGGTCTCCGCTAACTCAGGGATCAGAAAGGCCCTGGCCCAGGCAGAGGGATCCTACGGCTGGAAAACCTATGTTCCAAAATTCGAATATACCACCGATAATGCTGCTATGATCGGGATTGTGGGATATTATAAGTATTTAAAAGGCGATTTTGCCAAACTCTCGGTCACAGCCCAGGCCCGTTATAAAATTTAAATTCCATGCAATTATTCTACCACCAGGAGGTATCAGAAAAGGATCCCCAAATTGTCTTTCCCCGGGACGAAAGCAAGCACATTGTAAAGGTCCTTCGGAAAAAGGAAGGCGATCTCCTAGCGGTGACCAATGGGAAAGGTTTCCTGTTTGAAACAGCACTCATCCTGATCACGCCCCAGCAATGTGTGGCACGGGTACTTCGGGTAAAAAGCCAGGCAGTCCCCCCCTACTACCTGCATTTAGCCGTTGCCCCTACCAAAATGAATGAGCGCTATGAATTTTTCCTGGAAAAGGCCACAGAGATTGGAGTGCAGGAAATCACCCCCGTACTTTGCGAACACAGCGAGCGAAAGGTGGTGAAACTGGAGCGTTTCCAAAGGGTGCTGCAAACCGCGATGAAACAATCCCTGCACTGGTCTCTTCCAAAATTGAATAGCCCCGAGAATGTTTCAAAATTTATTGAAAGCCCACGCCAGGGCGATAAGTATATAGCCCATTGCGAGGAGGAAAAGGAAAAAAGAACCTTGAAAAGCCAGTTAAAACCAGGAAAAAGAGCCACCATCTTGATAGGTCCTGAAGGGGATTTTTCTGCCCAGGAAATCCAATTGGCCCTTAAAAACGGATGGATTCCCGTGAGTTTGGGCAACAGCCGGTTGCGGACAGAAACCGCTGCGATGGTAGCCTGCCATACCGCTGCCCTGGTAAATGAGGAATAATTAAGTCTGGAGAAAATAAAATATTTTAAGCGTGCAAATCTGGGCCTTAGGGACAACTTTATATTCACAGGTTTTCCCCTGCCAATAATTTCTTATCTTTCGGTTGCAAAATTAAGGGAATTTTTAAAATTCCGGCGATGCGGAAATCCAGCAGTCATATGATTCAAAAAATAGTTGTTTTACTCTTTTTTTTCGGGGCAGGGCACTGCCTTTTTGCCCAGGAAATCGCCCTTTTAAAATACCAGGGGGGTGGCGATTGGTACTCCAACCCCACTTCCCTGGCAAACCTGATACAATTTTGCAATGAAAACATACACACTTCCATAGATTCAAAACCCGCAACGGTGAGCCCGGGAAGCGATGCTATTTTTCAGTATCCCTTTGTTCATATGACAGGCCATGGAAGGGTTTTCTTTAGTGATGCGGAGGCCAAAAACCTGCGGGAATATTTGTTGAGTGGTGGGTTTTTGCATATAGACGACAATTACGGGATGAACCAGTATATCAGAGGCGAACTGAGTAAAGTATTCCCGGACAAGGAATTACAGGAACTCCCCGGCTCACATCCGATTTTTAGCAGCGCCTATGATTTTCCCGGGGGCCTGCCCAAAATTCATGAACACGATGGCTTGCCTGCCAAGGCCCTTGGTATTTTTGAAAACCAGCGTCTTTTATGTGTTTTTACCTATGAAAGCGATCTGGGGGATGGATGGGAGGACCCTGAGGTTCACAACGATCCTTCGGAGGTGCGTTTAAAGGCATTGCAAATGGGGGCAAACATAATTAAATATGCCTTTGAGCATTGATGTTTTTAGGAAATTAAAAAAACCGCCCTCTCTTTCAAGATAAATAATATCTTTACCCTGTGAACTCAAAAACCTTTTCTTACGGAATATTACGAGCAATAGGAATTATTCTTGGAATATTGCTGTTGTTATTTTTTCTATACAAAATACAATCCGTATTGGTATATATTGCCGTAGCCGGGATCATCTCTTTGATCGGCAGGCCGGTGGTGATCTTTCTGAGATCCCACTTCCGCATCCCAAATCAAATTGCGGTAGTCCTGGTCCTGCTCCTGGTGTTGGCCATCTTCATTGGGATTATTTTTGTTTTCGTACCTATAGTTGTCACCCAAAGCCATTACCTGGGGCAGATTGACATAGAGGCTTTTAAAAATGATATCAATGAACTCAATATCCAGATCAACTCTTACCTGGGGGTAAAAAACATTAATATCCTGGAGAGTTTAATGCAAAGCGAATTTGTGAAGGGTTTGGATGTGAATCTGATCCCCAAGTTTTTAAACTCTGTCTTCGGGATTCTGGGGGCGACTCTTATCGCAGTTTTCTCCATCATATTTATTTCGTTTTTCCTTCTCAAGGACAGTAAATTAATGTTGAACAGCATCCTGGTTTTTGCCAATAAAGGGGAAGAGGATAAATTTCAACGCGTATTCAATAAGATCAAAATTTTGCTTTCCCGGTATTTTGTCGGGTTAACCCTGCAAATTACCGTCCTGTTTATCCTCTATTTACTCCTTCTCAGTATTTTTGATATCACAAATCCGGTGGCCATCGCCTTTATCTGTGCCATCCTGAATTTGGTGCCTTATTTAGGACCGATAATAGCAGCCATATTAATGGCCTTGTTTGTGATCTCCAGCAACCTCGGGGCCGATTTTCAGGCCTATATACTCCCTAGATTGTTTTATATCATGATGGGGTATGGAATTTCCCAGCTGATAGATAACTTTATATCCCAACCGCTTATCTTTGGGGCCAGCGTGCGTTCCCATCCCCTGGAAATTTTTCTCATCATCCTGATCTCAGGACTCCTTTTTGGAATTATAGGAATGGTGGTAGCCATACCTTTTTATACCGCAATAAAGGTGATTGCCAAGGAATCCCTGAGCGAATATAAAATTGTAAAAAGACTCACCAGGGATATCTAAAAAAAAACGGCTTGAATAAAGCACTTCTACACCCGGCAGTCCAGGATTTCATCTGTAAAAACAGCACTGCCGATCTTTCAAAGCTCATCCTAAAAGGAAGTCCGTTCAAGGAGGTTTCCATTCAGGAAATCGCGATCCAGATCGCAGGGGCAAACAAGGCTAAATCTAAACTTCCCACCTGGCATCTCACCAAAGGCATCCTGTTCCCGCCAAATCTGAATCTGGAGCAGACTTCCTCTGAGCGCACCGCCCGATATAAAGCCTCCCTGGTGGAGGGGAAAAATTTGATCGACCTTACCGGGGGCTTTGGAATAGACTCCTATTTTTTTGCCGAGCGTTTTGAGCAGGTACTTCATTGTGAATTAAATGCGGAATTGTCTGAATTGGCAGCACATAACTTTGAGATCCTCAAGGCCGAAAATATAAAAATCATTCAGGGAGACGCAATTGAAGTTTTAAAAAATTCGCAGCAGCACTTCCATTGGATTTACCTGGATCCTTCCCGGCGGAGCCAGGCGGGGGCAAAGGTCTTCCGCCTTGAGGACTCCCTTCCAAACCCGGCGGAGCTCCTGGAGCTATTCTTTGAAAAGGCCGATCATATCCTTATTAAAACCTCGCCTTTGCTGGATTTAAAAGCGGGCATCCTCGAGCTGAAAACCGTCTCTGAGGTGCATATTGTGGCGGTGAATCAGGAGGTGAAGGAATTGCTGTGGATTTTAAACAAGCAGCCTTCAAAGGAAATCAAGCTCAAGACCCTCCATTTTCAAAACAAAACTACCCAGGGCTTCGAGACCACCTTCAGCGATTCCAAGGGAGAACTTCCCCTGAGCCTTCCCCTGAGGTACCTGTATGAGCCAAATCCGGCGATCATGAAAAGCGGGATGTTCCGGGAATTGGCACGCCAGAGCGATAGCTGTGCCCTGCATTCAAATTCCCATTTGTTCACCACCTCCTCCCTACGGGAATTTCCGGGCAGGAGATTCGAGATTCTGGAGGTATTGCCTTATAACAGGAAACAGCTAAAGCAACGCTTTGCCCTGAAAAAAGCAAATATTACCACCCGGAATTTCCCAAAAACCGTCGCGGAGATCCGGGGGGAGCTCAAAATTGAAGATGGCGGGCAAGACTACCTGTTTTTTACCACCGATCTCAGGGAGAAGAAAATAGTGCTGGTGTGCAAAAAAGTGTGATCCCAGGGCCAGCCTTCCGGGCTACCCCCCCGAGGATGGGCTATCTGTAATCGATAAAAACCCGGGGTTTCCTGCTTCCCTGGGGAGATCTCAAATCTTCAATAAGGCTCAAGGAAACCTGTTCCAGCCCTGGGGTTACCTGCAATCTGGATTTGAGGTGCTCCCGGAGCAGGCTCACTTTTTCGTAGGGGAGGAATTCGGGAATTTTTATGACCAGGGCATCCGTGCCAAGGGCATTGCTACTCACCTCAATAACAAATGCCTCCATCCCTTTAAAATCGCTGATCGCCTCTATAATATGTTGGGGGTACAGGCTGGTCCCCTTGAATTTGATCATCTGCTTTTTCCGGCCTATCACCGGGCTCAGTCGAAGGCTATTTCTCCCGCACTGGCAAGGCTCTTCGCAGTAGGAAACCATATCCCCTGTGGCAAACCTGAGCAGGGGCATGGTTTCTGTTTGCAGGGTGGTTATGACCAGCTCCCCTGGCTCTCCCGGATTCACCGGGGCTCCGGCCTGATCCAGCATCTCGGTGTAGATCAGTTCCGGTTGCGCGTGATTACCACGGTGGGCAGCACATTCGGTGAAAGCGGTGGCCATCTCTGTAGAGGCATAAGTGGAAAAGAGTTCAATCTTCCACTCTCTGGAGATCTTCCTTCCCAGGGAATTCAGGTTAAATTCCAGGTCCCGGATCGGCTCTCCTATACAGATCACCGCCCTTACCGAGGAATCATTGATATTGATATTATTGGCCTGGGCATACTCGATCATCTTGAGCAGGAAGGAAGGGACCGCCACCAGGAATCTGGGTTTAAACCTTGCGATAGAATCCCACTGCAGTTGCGGCAGGCCGCTGCCGGTGCGCACAATGCCTGCCCCGAGTTTCCTCAATCCCAGAAAATAAGCCATCCCCGCCATAAAACGCCGGTCCAGGGTGGTGGTAATTTGCACCACATCCTGCTTTTTTACCCCGACCATTCTAAAGGATTCCATCTCATTGGTGGCCAGGCGTTGCAGATCCGCCTCATTCAGGGCAAAACTAACCGGTTTCCCCAGGGTGCCGGAGGTGGTCACAAAATCAATAATATCCCCCTGGGGCACACATAAAAAATCGTCGTTACCTTCCTGAAGATCCTCCTTTGTGGTAAGCGGGATCTTTTGAAATTCGGAATAGGATTTTATTTGCCCGGGAGCTATCCCGCTTTTTTTAAAGAGTTCCCGATAAAATTTGGAATTCCGCGCCAGGTACCGGAGTTGTTTCTCCAGGGCTATCCATTGCAGTTCCTTTATTTGCTCTATAGAAGCTGTATACGAGTCAGGCATATTTTTTATAGTTTTCTGTGACTTTTCCTGATCATTCTTTCCAAATCCCTCTGATCCAACAGGGTGGGCACTTCCCTGGCCAGGGCCTGGCTGAAATACCCCGAGGCTTTTTTATACTCCTTTTGCCGGTAGTAGTACGCCCCGGCCAGGGCATACCCCTTCCAGAGATACGGGTTTAACCGGAGTAATTCGCTTATTTTTTCTTCCGGTATTTTCTCCCCGGCAGATATTGATTTTGAAACAGAATCGCTCAACACCCGAAACCCCCGGAGATCCCGATAGGCTTTGGAGTGAATAAAATCATCTTCAGGGATGGTTTGAGCTTCCAGGGATAGGTGTTGACCCAAATTTCCAGCCTCAAATTTTTTAAAGGCTTCCTGCAGATCATAGGCGACAAAGGCGCCCAATTGATAGGGATTGGCAGAAACCCACACCATGCCCTGCTCGGGCTTAAAGAGGATCCCGTGATGTGCCAGGAGCTGGTTGATGGCCTTCTCGTTTCCCAATCCTAACCTGGCACCCTCCAGGCCCTCTTTATTCCGGAGGATCCCGGCAGCCTTTTCCGGGGTGAGGTCCTTGTTTTCCGCCAGTAATTCCTCCATCCTTGTATACCTGTAAAGGCTATGACTCTCAGCAACTGCCCTTAAATTCCTCTTGTCTTTTGCATATACCTGGCTTTGAAAGTGGTTGCTGCAAATTAATTGATCTGTATTTCCCACCTCATATACCCCAATCTTTCCGGGAGATACCTCGATGAGAATCACCTTTCTTTCCAACGCGCTCCCAACCATGAGGGACTCCGATACAAAAACCTCCCTTTTTCGTGCAATTTCAATGGCCTGGGTGGTGTTTTCCGCATATTGGAGAATTTCCCTGGCTACAAGGGTTATGGGGGTTTTGGCGATTAAAGGAATTCTCGTTTTTCCCGCATTTATGGTCAGGGTGATTCCTTTTTCATTCATTCCACTCACCGCCCCAATCATCCCGGGCCAGGTGTACATCATAAATTTATGGCCCTTTTCCGGGTTGATAAAGGCGATTATTTTTTCTTCTGCAAATTTGTCCCCTGCGTAAAAATCAAAATTCCTGCCCAAAAGCAACTCCCCGTCCAGGGTTTTAGAATCCCAGGCGGCAAAGGAGGTACAGCCCACAAGCATAAAATCCTGCAAGGCATGGCCAATGTCGTGGGCTCCGTGCAAATACAGTGAGCGCAGGTATGGCGGGGCAAAATTGTCATATTTGTGGGAAGAAAAACGGGATATCCCATAAATCTCCGCTTTGTACTGCTCCGGCACGTGCAGATGCATCCTCCGGCTGAACCAGGCCACCACCTTGGCCAGGAAATTTTGATAGGCCCCGGGAGGCACCATAGATTCCATTCTCTCAAAAATGGCATTTTCCTGCTTCGCCTTCAGCTCCCTGGTCAGACTGCCATTGATCATACCCAGCTCAAGGGGACTGCCCTCCAGGTACAGTTCCCAAATCCCGTATTTGTTTTTGGAAAGCGAGTTCTTTCCAATTGAGAACAGACTGTCGTTATGGCGAATTCTCAGGGTGTCAATTTTTTCGATTCCGGAAATCCCGGGCAGGTCTTTCCTGGACCTTTGAACGCCGCAGGCACCGAGCAGGAGCAGAAGGAAAATAGAAAATAATATTTTAACTATCATCTGGCTCATCACTCTAATATTTCCTTATTCCATTTTTTGAAGCACGACCACCTCATTCTGCCTGTAGATAATTTCAAAATTTAAATCAAGGATCCAGCGATAGGAATATGCCGCATCTAATATAATGACTTTTTTAGCATCCCTGCCAAGTGTCTCTTTTAATTCCTTTTCAAAACCGAAGCCCGTGGCCTTTGAGATTATATATACCCGGAATTCTCCGGACAATTCCGAGAGAGTGCCTGTAAAGCTCAGATTACCTCCTCTGGCGGCAAAGCAATTCTCAGCAATCTGATTTCGGTTAACTTCCGGTTCAAAACCCAGAATTTTATTCCCGGGTTTCTTATAGCTCAAATAAATAGGCAAAATCCCCAGGCCTGAATAAAAATGAAGGATACTCTCATGGGCGTCTATAAATTCGGCAAGTTTTAAATAGCGTTCCCTATTGGTTTCAAACTCTTTTTTTACCTCAGAAAAAATACTCTTATACCTGTAATTATCATAGAGCTCTCTTTTAAAATACAACTTGTCCTTTTTTATATCATTTTTTGAAAGGCTGAGGCTTCCCTTAAAATTAAAGGCCGGCAAGCCTTTATGGACCCGCTTTAAAAAGAGGGATTCAAATAAAAACCCCTGCAGGATAAAAGCCGTGAAAACCGCGGAGATCACCCCTATTATCGACACCAGCGAGATGGATTGCAAAGCAGGATGCCTGGCAAAGAACAGGGCACCAATTCCCAGTAAGGTTGTAATTACCGAAAGCAAAATCGAGGTGCGGTAGGTTTTTAATACTTCCCTCCCGAATTCGTATTGCCTTAAAAAGGCATTGGTGATAAAAATGCTGTAATCAAGGCCCAGGCCAAAGACAAAGGTGGAAATAATGATATTCAGGATATTGAATTCGATATTGAACACCGCCATGATGCCAAGGGCGATCACCCAGGTGATCAGGATGGGGAACAGCGTTAAAACGGTCAAAACCAGGCTGCGGTAGGAAAGCAAAAGAAACAGGAATACCGCAATTATGGAAACCGCAATCAATTTATTGAAATCGTTTTTCAGGTTGCCCAAAAAACTCTGGTTCACCTGTTTTCGATCTACCACCACCAGGTGCTCCTCCTTCTGGAACTCCTGCAAAGCCGCCTCCAGATCTGCCTCCTTTATATCCACCGAGGTGGTGACCGTAGAGAAATCATCTCCTGAGGAAATAAAATCGTCTAAATACAGGTTGGTGGTATGCCGGTAATCCTCCAGGTCGATCGGTTCAAATTCTTTGGAAAGCAGTTGATAAAAATTCCTGAAACTCTCAGGTTTAAACCCAAATTCCGCGGAGCCTTCAATCAGGTTCGCCTGGAGCTGTTCCCTTTTTTCGGGAGTCCAGAACCCTCTCCATTGTTCCAATTTTTCCAGTTGGGTCCTTGTAGAGAGCACTACCCCCCCAATACTGCTAAAATTGCTTATCTCGCCCTTGGCCTTGAGATTGAGGAGCTCATTGTATAGCCTGTTATTGGCATCTAAGGCCTGATCCGTAGAATTTCCGTAGGATACCAAATAAATTGATTTTGCTGCCCTTCCGGCTATATTTTCAATATTTTCCTCTACCTGCCTGATCTCAGGGGGTTGAAAATTAATTGCGGAGAGATCCTGGTTGAACTCCACCTCCGTAAAAAAGAACAATCCCCCCAGAAATAGGAGGCTCATAAAAATTACAAGGGGCTTCTTAGTGTGGAAATCAATTGCGCTTATTTTATCGATAAAGTTCGGGCTATCCGCCTGGGCAGATCCTGGGGCCTTATAAAACAGCGGAATCAGGAGCAGCGAGAAAACCGAGGATACAAGGACACTCACCGCCGCAAAAATCCCAAGATCATTCAGGGCGGCACTATCGAGGAAGAGCAGGCATAAAAATGCGATGGCGGTGGTGGCGCTGCTCATCAGTACAGGCCTGGTCACATCCCGGTAGAGTTGGGAAAGATCGCTGTTTTTCCTGTAATGCGTAAGGATATGCAGGGCATAATCTATGGATATTCCCAGGAGAATCGCACCAATCCCAATTGAAATCGCCGAAATACTGCCTTTTAGCAGGTAGAGAAATGCAATGGCGGTAATCCCTCCTATTACCGAGGGCAGAAAGACCAGCAGAGGCACGTAAATTTTTCGGTAGTAGAAAATCAGCAGGACCAATAAAATTACCATTGCGATCCCAATGGTAATTTTGATGTCTTTTTTGATCTGATCCGCATTGGCCACCGAATATAAAACCCCGCCAAAAAATTCGCCTTTTACCCCCTTGAATTCTTGGTTGAGGCTTGTCTGTAGCTCCTGTAATTTTTTGACAAAAATGCTGTTTTTATCGGTTTCTGACCCCGGCAGGCTGGGAGAGATAAAAAGCAACAAATGCTTTTTATCCCTGGTGATCAAATAATTATGGTATAGCTCAAAATCATCGCCTAACTGCAATTCTTCCAGTTTTTTCAGGCCCAGGTAGGTCAGAGATAGCGGGTCTTTAAAAAGGTATTCCTTTGTTACAAGTCCCGCGGGAGAGATCAGGCTCTTATAATTTTCCTTTAACCTGCTTTGGATACTGTCTTTTTCCAGGCGGGTCCCGATGGCTTGGTAATCAGATTGATTTAAAAATAACGGCAGGTTATTGTATACAAAATCGTATACCTCCCTGATTCCCTCCTCGGGTACCTTCCCCTGGATATTCTCGATAAATTCAGGGATTTGGGAATGGACCGAATCTATGAATTGCCCGGCATATTGGGTGAGCTGCTCGGGATTGGAGCCTTCGGTAGAGGAGATGGCCACGATGATCTTGTCTGAAAATTCAGTCTGTGCCAATACCTTTTTAAGTATGTCCTGTCGCTGCCCGGAGGGGATCAGGTTGCTTACATCTTCTTCCAGGCTGATCCGGGAGGCAAGGAAAATCACACTGCCCAGAAAGAGCAATCCAAGGAGAAGGCCGCTTTTTCTATGGGTATTTAAAAAGTTATAAATTTTTAACATCTATGGTTTTACCACCTGCTTTTGGTT
>JBGSWA010000094.1:0-3177 GCA_041752645.1 Gillisia sp.
TTGTTTTTCTAATAATTTCCATATGCTTGTTTTATATCTTTTTCAACAAATTCAATTTCCGGATCACAAATCTCCAAAATGAGTTTTTTCAGCTGTTCATTAAAATTCTCCAGGATGGTTTGGTCTATACTGGATTCTTTAACCGCTCTGGTTCCGGGTTTGCCTTTTTTGGTGAATTTCAAAAATCCCTGTGCCAGGTTTTTAAATGAAATCACCCCGGCTTCCACTGGTGTAGCTATAGATTTGTTTTGCAACAACATAGTTGCGTACATTAGCACCTGGACAGGCTTCGCATACTTGTCATAATCAGTGGTCAGTTTTTCCCATTCAACTATTTCCAATTGATTTTGAATTACTTTCCCGGTTTTATAATCGATAATCCTTAAAATTCCATCCACCAGATCAACCCTGTCAACTTTTCCTCTAATATTTACAGGGAAGTTCAATTCTGCGACTTTTAATGAGGCGGTTAAATTGGATTCAATTTCCCTAATTTCGATGGTCTTTCCGCTTTCAACGACCTTAATCTCCATTTTAAGAAAATTAATGACATAGCGTTTGACTACTTCAAAAATGAGTAAATTTTTGCCTTTGGAGATAGGGGCTTTGCTGTAGGTTTTCTCAAATTGTTTGGAGACCTCTTCGGTAGTCCTGTTTATAAAACCCACTAAGTGTGCGTGAGTTAAAATTTGACCTTTTAAAGGGGTGTAAAATGCTTCAAGAGTATCGTGTACCACCGTACCCAAAGTATTGTATGCCACAGTTTCCTCCACTTCATCTTTATCTCTGATCCCAAGGATATATTGACGGTAAAAATCCATTGGATTCCGCATATAGGTTGTGAGGGACGACGGTGAAAATCCTTTTTCGGCGCGTTTCTTCAAGATTTCAAGCATTTCCGGGGTTTTTTGAACCCTTTGAAGTTGCTTTTCAATTTTGGGAACTTCAGGGACTACCACCGAAGTATTAATTGTATGCAATGTTTGTTTTTCAATTTCCAGCTGAATCAGGAACCTGCTTTTTTCACCTCCCATCCTGCTTTGAGTACCACTGTCATGCAACAGATATATTTTTTTTGCGCGTTGAAGAAGATGATAAAAGTGATAGGTATAAATAGCATCCTTTTCCTTATAAGTGGGTAGATTGAAAGACTTTTTGAGATCATAGGGAATAAAGGAATTGTTGCTTTTTCCTGCGGGAAGCGTTCCCTCATTTACAGATGTTAAAATCACGGTTTCAAAATCCAAAACCCGGGATTCCAACATTCCCATGAGTTGTAATCCCTGGAAGGGTTTTCCCTGGAAATCCAATGTCTTATTACTGGTGATTTCATTATAAAAATGATGCAGGGAAGAAATTGAATTAATATGTGGATAGGTGTTAATCAAATCTGTTAAATTCTCAATTATCACGTGATATTGGTACAGAAATTCGAGATTAATTGGATTCTGATCATCATTTTTGATGACAAGTTTAAAACGATTTATTAACTCCTTAAAATTATGCAATGCTGCCTTAGGTGTAATTTTCCTATCCGAAAAACAAAGAGAGATCAACTCCGCATGTTCTTTTTCAAAAAAGTCTAGAATTTTTTCTTTTGACAAATAGAGCAGATTTTCAGCTTTAATAATTGCAATTACTTCATCTGCCCTGAAATTAGTTGCTCTCTGAATGGAGGCATTGCTTAAAACTGAGATTATATCTTTGTAATAAAAACGGTTATTTTCAATGGTCAACATTTCAAAGCACTTTTCAAATAAAGAGGAGAAAGGACTAAATTTTATAGGATAGCCCATAGTGATGTTCATGTTCTGTTGGTTTTCCGGCATCGAATTGAGCATAGGGAGCAACAGGGATTCATCACCCAAAACCAGAGCGGTGGAGTTTAACTCCTGAGGGCTGAGATTGGATAGAATTTCCCCAACATATTTTGCCTGTCCAATATTTTTTGGAATCCCGATGATCTCGATCTCTTTTTGAGAGGCGTAATTGGTTGTAATGGTTTGAAAATCGTGGTTTTTATAATAGGGCCAGTTCGCGGCATATTCCCTAATAAACAGGGAGGCATCGTGGTTTTGATCCATAAAATGCACTTCATCGATATCCCAAAATACAAGGGCATTAAAATCCAACATTTTTTCGATGATTCGCTGTTCTGCCGTATTCAGGGCATTAAAACCCATAAAAATATAATTAGAGGCATTTACCTTGGCAAAATCATCTATTTTTTCTGAAGCCTGTCTGTAAATGAGTCCCTGATAAGCCAAGTTGTTCTCCAGCAAGCTCGTTTTTAGCGCGAAATAATATTCCGGCAGTTTTTTCCAGAATAGGAGGTAATTTTTTACCAGGTCAGTTTTTTCTTCGTGTAAAGACCAATGATTGATATCCTGAATTTCAGACAGATAATCAAAAATTGCTTCCGGGGAAATAAGATATCGATCTATTTCATTAAAATCGTGGAGAAGGGTTTGTGCCCAATTGGTGAAATTTTCAAAATCTTCGGTTTGATCTTTAGGAGTGCAGGCTTTGTAGACAGCATAAAACTCGAAGAGGGTTGTGACTGAATCTATAGATTTAAGTTGGGAAACATTTTCTGTAAATTCCTCGATACTTAAAACCTTTGGTGAAAAAACTGGTTTTTTAACTAGGTTTCCAATTTCTTTTTTCAAAAAGGCGCCAGCTCTTTTGCTCGGTAATACGAAGGTAAGATTGGATATGTGGGTGGGTTGTTTTAGCAACTCCTGCAGGACTTGGGAAATAAATGATATCATAGGGGTAAAATTAAAAAACGCCCCGAAATATCGGGGCGTTTTTAATTAAACTTTCAAGCTTATTCTATGAATATTTATAGAGTGCTATTATTCTTGAGATTTCATTTCCTTGTCTTTATCCAAAGAGATTTCAACACGTCTGTTTTGTTGTCTTCCTTTTGCAGTTTTGTTACTAGCAATTGGTCTTGATTCTCCGTAACCTTCAGAGGTCAATCTGTTTGCAGGGATTCCTTTAGTTACAAGGAACTCTCTAACGGAAGCAGCACGTTCTTTAGATAAATTCAAGTTGTATTTATCCCCACCTTGACTATCTGTATGCCCTTCAATATGGAATACAGTACTTGAGTATTCTTTCATGATGTCTGCAATTGCAGTTAATGCTTCTGCAGATTCTGGACGAATGGAT
>JBGSWA010000095.1:0-21623 GCA_041752645.1 Gillisia sp.
TTTCATCCCATATACCTGCTGCATTTACCCCAGAGACCCCGTGCAGTATCGGACTTTGATTTGTTATGCACTCTCCTCCGGTCTCCATAGGCCTTATATGCAGTTTCTGTTCGTCAGGCCGGGAATTTGCTTCAGGCTTCCGTCAGATTCCAGCTCGCAGTGGACACCCTTGCCTTTTGCTAACACTTCCTACTGCCAAGCGTGTTCGGGACTTGCAGCCTATAGTTATCGCCCATGCCGGCACACATAAAAGAACCTTCCTGGAAAAAGGAAAGGTTCTTGAAGCCGTGCTAATTTTTATTTTTTTTGAGGCGGTTGTGAAGGCCTGATCTCTATTTTGCTCGGAAGCGATCGTGGATTCATTTTCAAAAGATCTACAACCAATTCCCCAATATCCTCAATCTGGATCTTCCAGGCATCATCTGCAGAGGGCTGGTGATCATTGAAATGTGTCGCGACCGATCCCGGCATGATGGTACTTACCTTTATTCCATATTTTCTCAAATCCAGCATTGCGGCTTGTGTAAATCCGGTTACTCCAAATTTACTCGCGTTGTAAGCAGAAGCGCCCTCGAAGAAATTGGTGCCGGCCAAACTGGAAATTGTAATTATATATCCCTGCGTTTTTTTAAGGGCCTCTACAGTCGATTTTATGCTATAAAATACCCCGCTCAGGTTGGTATCAATGGTCTGTTGCCACTGCTCCACGCTCAACTCGTCTATTGAGCCAAAATGACCAACCCCCGCATTTGCCACCAGCACATCGATTTGTCCCCATCTGTCCATCAGCTGTTGAACCGCTTTTTGCTGACTTTTATAATCTCTCACATCAGCCTCCAGGCCCAGGACCTCCCCTTGGCCTATCTCTGCCAGAGTTTTGGCAGCCTTTTCAGCCGAATCTTTTGATCGGCCTGTAATGGCTACCTTCATATTTAATTTGAGCAAAGCCTCCGCAATTCCATATCCTATTCCCTTAGTCCCTCCTGTTATCAATGCTACTTTTGAATTAAATGATTCCATTTCTTAAATTTTATGATTCGCATAAAACTACTAAAGAACCCCTGAGCTTTAAAATGTTTCAATCTAATAGTTTGTTAAATCTTACCAATTAAACAAGAATTGGCTAAAAATGAACGCTTTAAAACAATTCATATTCTTTTATAAATATTAGCTAAAATTGTTTTGAAAAAACTTTAAAGCACTAACTTTGGGGATTCAAAATAAGCGCGAAACAATCGTGGCGAAGTCTATAAATAAAGTGGAATTACCATAAAAACAGGAACATTTGAAAAATCCAAACGGTCAAAAATTACTAAATAAGATTCAGCGCAATTTAATGCGTAACGGAATAATCACAAACACGATAATTGAAGATTTAAAAGAACTTCGGCCTTATGCTGTTGAAGATGAAAATCCGTTGCTGGCTAAAGTAATTCGCCTGACATATGAGCATATTGAAAATTACCAAACCTTTAATATTCCAATTCCTGAAGATGAGCCTTTAGACGAAAATGAAGAGTTTTCTGCCTCTGAAGAATTCGATTCTCAGGAAAGCCTTGATTACCTCTTGTCTATTATGTTTGATACAACTATAAAGAACAATCAAATGGATTTAAGGGAATACAGTATTGATCTTCAGAAATATGCTGAGGAAAATTAATTAATTTTTCCGGTCCTGTTTATACCAACAGACCTCTAATTTTAATTCAGTAACTTCGGGAATCCATTTTAAATAAGGGGGAATGAAAAGGGATTCGAAATCTAAAAAGAAGTCGCGATTGCATTTGCTGCACCAGTATTATAGTTATACGGGCTTCTACAAATTTGTGGGCAGGAGTGTAGGAAAAGCAATCATTCCTATCCTACTTGTGGTAGGTGCAATTTTTGCCATAGATTATTTTGTATTAGATCTCAACAAGGCTTTGGTCACCTTTACAGAAACCTATTCCCCCACCGGAATCTTATCTGTGTTTTTTGTTTCAGAATCACTTTTAGGGCTGGTTCCTCCGGAGATTTTTATCGCCTGGGCCGGGAAATCTGCCTTTCCAATCTTTTACTTATCCCTTTTGGCCTTAGCCTCTTACCTTGGCGGGATCGTTTCATATTTTATTGGGGTGGGGATCACCAAAATTCCGGCAGTTCAAAAACAAATTGAAATAAATCTGGGAAAATATATTAAGAATACCCGAAAATGGGGTGGCTTTCTGATAATAGTTGGAGCGCTGCTTCCCATTCCCTATTCTTTAACCAGCATTGCGGCCGGGGTAATCCGGTTTCCGTTTATGAGTTATTTAATGTTTGGCCTGTTGAGATTTGTCCGGTTTTATCTGTATGCCCTGGTAATCTTTGAGATGGTTTAATTGCAACAAATCCTTATTTATAATATCCCAAAAAGTTAAGGGAGTAAAATATAAAAAGGGCTTGATAATTTCAATACCAGAAATTATCAAGCCCTTTTTCTAGAATCGGTTTCCGGAGGTTATTTGATCTTCAGAAATTTTATTTTAAGCTCCTTTTCGAGTTCCCAGATACGTTTGAGTTCCTTTTGATTGACCAAAACCAATGATATTCCTGATTTTCCCGCACGAGCCGTACGACCGCTGCGGTGGGTATAATATTCTATCTGATCGGGTAGCTGATAATGAACCACAAAGGCCAGGTTATCTACATCTATTCCCCTGGCAGCAACATCTGTGGCGACCAGAAGGCGTAAGCTTTTGTTTTTAAAGGCACGCATGACCTTGTCCCGGTCTTTTTGCAACATATCACCTTCCAAAAGCCCTACTTCGTGATTTTTTGCCGCCAATTGTTTGACCAGGAGTTTCGCAGCAGATTTTGTCCTGGTAAAAATAATCCCCCTGTTTTTCCCCTGCGATTTCAGAAAAAGTGCCAGGGTATCAAGTTTGTTGTTATCATCCCCCGTGACAAATTGATGCTCAATTCCTGCATTGACCGCCTCGGTCTTATCTATATTGATACGAAGCGCATCTTTGGAGACAAAATTATTGATGATCTCATTTAATTCTGAAGGCATTGTGGCAGAAAACAACCAGATATTTCTGTTGCCCTGGGTATTTTTTAAAATGATATTTAATTCATCTTTAAAACCCATACTCAGCATTTCATCTGCCTCATCAAGCACCAGGGTTGTAATTTTTGAAATATCCAATGCCTTTTTGTTCAGCAAATCTATGAGTCTTCCCGGAGTTGCCACAACGATGTGCGTAGGTCTTTTCAACCGGTTCATTTGGATATCAATTTTCTCCCCTCCATATACTGCCTCGGTAAAAACCGGCTCCGTATATTTTGTGAATTTGAACAATTGTTTGGCTATTTGTTGCCCCAGTTCGCGGGTTGGCGCCAAAATAAGTGCCTGGATATACTCCTTTTTTGGATCTATCTTAGACAAAATCGGCAATCCAAAGGCCGCAGTTTTTCCCGTTCCGGTTTGAGCCTGTCCTATAAAGTCGATATTTTCCCGGGACAAAACCGGGATGGCCGCAGTTTGGATTTTAGTAGGGGTGAAAATTCCTAATTCCTTTAATCCTTTGGCGATCTCTTTGGAAACACCTAATTCAATAAAACTCATTGCCTCTATTTTTTTAAAAGGCAAAGATACTTTTTTTGCAACAAGCATTTGCCTGTTTCCAATTTGGAAATCTAAATCTGATAAAAATTAAGCATCCGGGCCGGAAAATCCAACTAAGCTTAAATTAGTATTTTAATCAACTTCCATTAACAACCTTGTGAAACTTGACATATAGCCTTTTAATTAAGATCTTAGGATTAAGATTTCCGATATTAAAAAAAAACCGATCTAAAAATTAATTCGGACCGGTTTTTTAATTTATGGAGATTAAATTTTATTGATCTTTTTCAATTTGCGACACCTTTTTTTCCCATTCCCATGCGCTCTTTAAAGCCTCATCAAGACTGAGTTCAGCTTTCCAGTTAAGCACTGAATTTGCCTTATGAGTATCGGCATAGGCGGCTGTAATATCCCCTTCACGCCTGTCCACTATTTTATAGGATAGTTTTTTTCCGGAAACCCGCTCAAAGGATTCAATCACCTCCAATACAGAATTTCCCTGTCCGGTCCCTAAATTAAACACATCGTAGTTTTTATCCAGGCTGCCATCCAACAGGTTTTTTAGAGCAATTACGTGTGCCTTGGCGAGATCAATAACATGGATATAGTCACGGACGCAAGTTCCATCGCTTGTAGGATAATCATTGCCAAATACGGAAAGTTGTTGTCTTTTTCCAATAGCGGTTTGTGTAATAAAAGGAATCAAATTTTGTGGGGTTCCTATTGGTAACTCGCCAATCTCCCCACTTGGATGTGCTCCAATTGGGTTAAAATAACGCAAGGAAATAGCGCTTAACTGAGGGTACACCTTACATGCGTCCTGGATGATCTCCTCTCCTATTTGTTTGGTATTTCCGTAAGGAGATTCCGCTTTTTTTACAGGCGCTTGCTCACCAATTGGCAAGCTATCCGCCTGCCCATAAACCGTGCAGGATGAGCTGAAAATTAAATTTGCTTCATCTCTTTGGCTGAGTTCCTTTAAAATATAAATTAAGCTTGCCAGGTTATTTTCGTAATACAACAAAGGATTTTCAACACTTTCCCCCACCGCTTTGGAAGCCGCGAAATGAATGACCCCGATTATTTTTGGATATTTTTCAAAAAAGTTTACCACAGCTTCCTTATCCCGCAAATCAATATTTTCAAATTCAGGTGAGATTTGTGTAATCTTTGTGATCCCGGCCAATACATCCAGGGATGAATTCGATAAATTATCTATTATCACCACATCAAAGCCTTGTTCCTGTAGAGCAACAACTGTATGTGAGCCAATAAATCCAAGGCCTCCGGTAACTAATATTTTTGATTTCATGAATGGTTTTTGTTATTTCGTGCAAATTAGGGAAAATGCTAAACCTGGAGGTATAATATAAATAAGATTGAGGTTTTTACTGGTAAATTTTAACATTCCGCCCTAAACCTGTTTTTCCTTTAAAATCTCGCTTTCCTGCAAAAACTCTCCATATAACATTTATATTTGCACAAAATTAAATTTTTATGGACTTTATAAATCAAATCAAAATTTTTAGATGGACAAGTATTCTGGAAGGAATATCATTTTTAACCTTGCTGTTTTTGGCCATGCCTCTAAAATATATTTTTGACTTGCCCCAAATGGTCCAAATTGTTGGAATGGCACATGGAGTACTGTTCATAGCCTACCTCGTGGGAGCGGTTTGGATGTATAAACCTCTTCGTTGGGATACTAAAACCCTCTTTATAGTAATTGCCTGTTCTGTATTGCCTTTCGGTCCTTTTTATGTTGAAAATAAATACCTGAAAGCATGAAAGAATTGATGGATTTAAAAGATATCACCTGTATTGTTGAAGATTATTTTATCAGCCAGGGAATGAATCTGGAAGTAGCCAGTTATCTCAATTTGGCGATTAATCTCAGCCTATTGGTTCTCCTGGTTATACTGATTCATAACCTGATTAAAAGATTTGTAGTTGAAGCTTTTAAGGTCTTCACCACAAAAACACAAACCTCCTTCGATGATTTTTTGGTCAAGAGTAATTTTCCCAGATATATAGGCCATATCGCCCCAATTGCACTGATTTATTATACCATTCCATATATCCTGGTGGACCATCAATACAGCCTTAAGGTCGTTCTTTTTGTCCTGAATATTTATGTCATTATTCTTATAGTTTGGATTTTCCGAAGTTTGTTGCGCACCTCAAAAAATTACCTGAGAACCAAGGATGAATTCAGGGATAAACCAATTGACAGTTATATACAAGTCCTGATGATCATTGTTTGGGTTATCGGAATTATGTTCATCTTTTCTGAAATTACAGGAAAATCGGTGGTCAATTTTGCCATCTCCCTGGGAGCCGCCTCAGCTATTTTACTCCTTGTTTTTAAAGATACCATCATGGGTTTTGTGGCCTCCATCCAGGTTTCGGTAAATGATATCGTGCGAATTGGAGATTGGATTACCTTCAGTAAATACGGGGCCGATGGGAATGTGACCGAAATCAACCTTGCCACGGTTCGCGTTCAGAATTTTGACAATACCTTTACGACAATTCCCACCTACAGTTTAATCTCAGATTCCTTCCAAAACTGGCGCGGAATGCAGGAATCCCCGGGAAGACGAATAAAAAGGGCCCTTTTTATCAAACAGAATTCCGTGAAATTTGTGACTCCTGAAGATCTTGAAAAACTGAGGAAAATCTCACTGATCGCTCCATATCTGGACCACAGGCAAAAGGAAATAGACAAATTTAACCGCAGCAATAATATCGATAAAGACCTGGCAATTAATGGCAGGAATCAAACCAATTTGGGGATCTTCAGGAAATATGCAGATTCCTACCTGCACGATCACTCGGCCATAAATAAGGAGTTATATATGATGGTGCGACATTTGGCT
The DNA here is from genome assembly GCA_041752645.1 of Gillisia sp. GTDB lineage: Bacteria > Bacteroidota > Bacteroidia > Flavobacteriales > Flavobacteriaceae > Gillisia. Next base: position 6,469 of record JBGSWA010000095.1, read on the forward strand.
CCAACCCCACAGGGAATTCCGGTGGAAGTTTTATGCTTTAGCCGTGATAAACGCTGGGAAAATTTTGAATATATCGCAGCCGATATCTTTGATCATTTAATTGCTGCCGTTCCGTATTTTGACCTGCAGCTTTTCGAGGCTCCTTCAGGGGATGATATTCAAAGGTTTTCTGCCAGATTTAATCCTAAGGAAAAAGCCCCAAAGTAGAATTTTTTATATTTGGAGGTGTACTGACAAGTCTAAGCTATGAGGTTAAAGTCGTTTTTACAAGGTTTCGGGATCCTGGCTGTGGTATTAACACTTATTCCAATAGCAGCAGCAGATTTCTGGTGGATCAGGATGTTTGACTTTCCACATATCCAGCTGACTATCCTGACCTTTGTCGCCCTGGTAGTTTACTTCGTTAAGTTTGATGTGAAATGGGCTCAGGACTACGTATTTGTTTCTGTATTAATCACATGCTTTTTATTTCAGCTGCTGAAAATTTATCCTTACCTGCCCCATGCCAATTTTGAGGTGGGAGATTCTTCCTCGCAGGCTAAGAAGCAGCACAGCATTGTATTTTATTCCGCAAATGTTTTTCAGGATAATACGAATTCAAACCTATTGATTCAGGAGATTGCAAATAATGATCCGGATGTTTTATTGCTTATGGAAACCAATTTGCGCTGGAGGAATGATATTTCAGAGGCTGTTTCCAAATATCCTTACAGGATTGAAGTTCCTCTAGAGAATACCTATGGAATGCTGCTTTATTCCAAATTAAAATTGAAGATGCCACAGGTATTATATTTAGTAAGTGACAGTATTCCTTCCATTCACACAATATTGGAACTAAAGGGTGGAAAAAATGTGAGTTTTCACGCCATTCATCCCACTCCGCCCATGCCTCAGGAAAATCCCTCTTCTACAGACAGGGATGCCGAGATGATGCAATTGGCTGTCATGTCAATGGATCGGGAATTACCGGTAATTGTGGCAGGAGATTTTAACGATGTTGCTTGGTCCACTACCACTATGTTATTTAAAAATGTCAGCAGGTTACTCGATGTACGCGTCGGCCGGGGGTTTTATAACTCCTTTGACGTATCGAGCTTTATTCTGAGATGGCCTTTGGATCATTTTTTTGTTTCTGAAGAATTTCGTGTCGACGAAATTAAAACAGGAAAAAGTATTGATTCTGATCATTATCCGTTTTATATAAGCCTGAGCCTGGAACCTGAGGATGCAGCCGGGCAAAAAGCAGCAGCTCCTTCGGAAAATCAGTTGAAAAGAGCGCTTGGGAGAATTGAGCAGTCTAAAAAGGAGCGGAAAGAAAAGGAATTGTCTATTGAATAGGTTCTCTCCGACCGGTTCATTAAAAATTCAATGTACTTTTTCCAAAAGCTTTGGTTCAAATCCCTGGGTCTGACCGGATGTTCCGGGAACCTATTGGGGGAGCCTTAAAGCTCACAAGACGAACAAGGATTTCCAAATTGATCCACAGCAATCCCGCGCTCAGTCCTTAAATTGCTATACTTCCAAAATTTATACCCTCACTACTTTGGGAATTTTCCTATAATTCTCCAGCCTCAGAATGAAAAAGCCAATCCCCGGAAAAAGTGCCAAAGAGGCCTATTTTTTGGTTTTCGCTTAATCTTGCAAATAATCTCAGGGGTTCGAATTTCTCAGGCTATAACAATGATCTGGCATCAGAGATTATCTCCCCATGATCAAATGCAAGCTCCGGTAATTCATTAAGGTTAAACCACTTGAGATCCGTGGCATCATCATTTGCTTTAAGCATTGGCACTTCATTAACTAGCCCGACAAAGGCAATCGAAATGGTCCTTCCTCGGGGATCTCTCCCGGGAGTTCCAAATGCGCCCACTTGTTGTAATTTTTCAATTTTAAGGCCGGTTTCCTCCTCTAATTCTCTTTTGGCTCCCTCTTCCATAGTTTCATTTTCATCCATAAATCCCCCGGGCAATGCCCATTGATCCCGGAAGGGCTCATTCTTTCTCCGGATGAGCAAGACATTTAGAAGATCTCCCTTTTTTTTAAATATTACCGAATCTACTGTAACTGCTATATTTTGTTCTCTCATTTGAGCTCTGTGTTCAAGGAATTTTAATTCCGGTTTATATTTTTATAATTTAATTGTGACTTTTTCTTACCGGAAAAACAACCCGATCTAAAATTTTAATGTTTATTTATATACACGGTTTTCTTATTTACAAACTCCTGGATCCCATCAAGAGAAAGTTCCCTACCATAGCCAGAGGTTTTTGTTCCACCGAAGGGCAATCTTGGGTCGCTCTTTACCAAATCATTTACAAATACAGCCCCGTCTTCAAATTGTGGCACCAGCTCCTCTGCAAATTTCAAATTCTCTGTGAATATGGATACTCCCAGACCAAAAGCAGAAGAATTTACCAATTCCAGGGCTTCTTTTTCAGTTTTAAAGATTGTGACGGATATAACAGGGCCAAAGGTTTCTTCCTTAAATACCGGCATTTCCGGGCTAACATTGGCAATTATAGTAGGTTCAAAATAGGTGCCGTTTCGTTTTCCGCCCAATAAAATTCGGGCTCCTGTTTTGACCGATCTATCCACCTGATCTGAGAGCTCTTTGGCTAAATCTTCCCGTGCCAGGACCCCAATATAAGTATCTTCCTCCATAGGATCCCCGCTTTTGAGCTCTCTCACCGCCTGTGTGAATAACCCTAAAAACTTCGCTGCAATATCCTGATGTAAAAGCAGCCTTTTCCCGGCGATGCAACTTTGTCCTGTATTTTGAAACCTTGCCTGCACACAGGTCTGCACCGTTTTCTCGATATTAGCATCCTCAAAAACCACCAGGGCATTGCTTCCTCCCAATTCCAATACCGATTTTTTTATTTCCTGCCCAGCCACGGAAGCCACGGCACTTCCTGCAGGGGTACTTCCCGTCAGGCTTACCGCTTTAATACGTTTATCACGAATAATTGCCTCCACCTTCTCGCTTCCAATTGGAAGATTTTGAAAACAAGCCTCCGGGAATCCAGACCTTTCAAAAACCTTCTGAATATTATTGGCAGATTGCATCACATTGCTCGCATGTTTTAAAACACATATATTTCCAGCCATTAGCGCCGGGGCAGCAAACCTGATAACCTGCCAAAACGGGTAATTCCAGGGCATGACTGCCAGGATTACCCCAATTGGTTCATAGGAAATATAACTTTTGTAAGCATCGGTTTTAATAGTTTCCCGGGCCAAATGTTTTTCGGCATTTTCAGCATAATATTCACAAACCCAGGCACATTTCTCAACCTCTGCAAGAGATTGCGAGATGGGTTTTCCCATTTCCCGGGTAATGGTTCCGGCGTATTCTAATTTATTGTTTCTAAGTTCAATAGCTGCACGCAGCATCAGACTAGAGCGATACTTAAAATCGGTTTTTTTCCAACTTTGATACCGGGTATTGGCAGCATCCAGCGCATCTTCTATCTCTATTTTTGTGAATTCTTTTACTCGTGCAATTTCTTTTCCAGAGTAAGGGTTTATTGAAATAATCATTTTAATATATATTATTTTTTAAAGATAGCCCCTAGCATCTCAAGCAGGGAATGATTAAGAGGATTTTAACTGATAAAATTTTTGTTTATAACTAGTTTAAAAGTTGAATTTGAATGAGACTATAATGCCTGAAGCTTTTATTAAATTTGAGAAACTCTAGAATTATGAACCAACGAGATGTACTCTTGCTCCGGGCAAGGCCTGAAATCCCTTCGGCAAGAGTTTCAGAAAACATGAGCAGCGATGAACAGTTTCAAAATAAAACCCTTCGCCCCATTGCAAAACTTCAAAATGATTTATTCGTGGAGGTTTTTAAAAACTACATTGCCAAACACAAAAATGCCTTTTACGGATTCCCTGTGCCAAAGAAAATTGCTTTTCTGGAAAATGCCATTCAAAGGGATATCAAATTCAGAAATAGTTTAAAGGGGATTCTGATAGGGCAGTTTACAATTGAGGAATACAGGATTTACATCGAAAATTCTTCTGCCTTAAACAAGCGGATGATGAACCTTGTGAAGGAGCGCATCCTTGGAAACCTTCAATTGTTAGAAGATGAGCTGAACTACTAAAAGGCCCAGAAGGATTGTGAGGGTAAAACTCATAAGAGTGCCTATAAGGACATATTCAGTTTGTTTACGAGCTCCTGTTTCCATCGTATCGTTAAACCTCAGAATGGATTTTGCCGCAATTAAGAATCCTATGGCCGCAAAATTATCAGTAAGGATAAAACTGAGTACCAAGATACGTTCCAAGATCCCAATAAAGCGACCGGCCGACTCGAGACTGTTTTTTTTGTCAGCGGTTTCTATTTCATCCCGCCAGGTTTTGGTGGCCTTTCCTATAAAAAATCCGGCGGGGAATACCACTATTAAATAGGCCGCGATGACTGCTAAAAATTTAGGGGAATTTAGAAGTTCCCGCAGCAAAGGAATCAACTTTTCAAATCCTTGTATCAGATATACCCAGGAGATACAAAGCACAATTAAATGAAATAATTGGTCCAACAGAAAGTATTTTAAATTGTCTGTTTTTTGAAGTATTTTCCACCAATCTATTAAATAGTGCGTTAGGCTGATAAAAAGTGCCACGTACCACCAATTCGCCTGTTGTAAAAATACGTAGGTCAAAAAACCGGCCAACAGGGCATGTAGCAAAAGTATATACGATTTGCCTTGCCGTTTTCTCTTGTGTTTTATCCAGCCTTTGGGTTGCAGGACAAAATCGGTTAAAACATGTGCCAACAAAAGTTGAAAAAAAATTACAAGATTATGCTCCATCATTAAAACGCATAGTGATAACATTTCTGTATCTGGTTTCCAATTCTGAAATAGCTTCCCAACCGGCAGCCTTTTTCCGTTGATTAACTGCAGATTGGCTTATATTGAGTACTGCAGCTATTTCCCGCTCTTTTAAACCGCTCAATAAATAATACACTACCTCTGCGGATGCGGTACTCCACTTATCGGTAATTGTGTCCATGAGAAAAAATGAGGTACTGAATTCAGCATTTACTTCTTCAAATTCGGTTTTTAAGCGGGTTTTTCTGTTTTCAGTTTTCATCATATCCAGGGTGCGTCCTGAATATTGAAAAGCCTGCCCGTTGGACTCCGAGATTGCTTCACGTTCAATACTTTGAGTTCCTATACCAATGGCGATTTTAAAATCGGCAATTTTGGAATATGCCTTGTTTTTTTTTGTCTTTTTTAAATGAATCCGGTTAACAGCAGCCTTAATTTGCAAAGCTATTTTTAAGGCCTCTTCAGGTTTTTTTAGTACTCCCTGGAAACTATCTCCCCTATAAATTTTTAAACGCACCTCATCCCCCTCATACATGTCTTTAATATGGACAAACTCTGCCTTTAAGGCATTTAAAACTTTTTCCAGGACCTCTTCTTCATATAAAGATGACTTGACCAAATCTGCTGTTAAAACTGCTACCATAGTCCAAATATAGTATAAATATAGTAGTCTATAACCTTATAAAACTATAATATTAGTCTGTAGACTTATAAGAGGCCATTATTAGTCTGTAGACTTATAAAATTAGGGACATTCGTTTATAGACTTCTCAGCGGAATTTTTTTGCCTGAGACCTTCTAAGAATCGAATCTCCTGGATGGGACGAGAAGTATTAAAATTTTGCAAAAAATTATTTCAAATGCAAAGGGATAATTACATTTAAGTAAAATTGAGATAATGATACAAAGCAGGAAAGAACTTTTCAATAAATGCCTTGCTAAAATAAATGGGCAGATTGAAAAATATAGGGAAAGTATGAAGGGGGTAAAAGAATCCATGGATGCAAATGATGTGCATACAGATTACGATGAGGAGGGTAGCAAAGGAGAGTTGCTGGTAGATTTTGAGAAATATGCGGGATATTTGGATAACGCCCAAAGGATAAAAGAAACCCTTAACAAGGTAGATATAGAGAGGTATTCCGAACAAATAAAATTTGGCAGCATTGTGGAAACAAATAAACAAACCTACTTTATTGCAGCTGCCTTAGGGGAGATAAAATTGGAAGATGGAGCCGCGGTTTATGTAATTTCCACCGAGGCGCCCATTTTTGAACAACTAAAGGGAAAAAAAGCCGGGGACACCTTCTGGCTTAACCAGGAGGAAGTAAAAATATTAAAAGTCCATTAAAATGGATACTATTCCGGATATTCTACCCTTAGATGAAAAATGTTTTTCAGCTTTTGTTTCAGGACCTTTTTGATTTGTTGAATTTCCTTCAAGGTAATATTTGCATTTAAAAACTGGCCTTCCTCCATTTGTTTATTGATGATCTTTTCGATAAAAACATCAATTTTTCCGGTGGTGGGTTCCTTTAAACTTTTACTTGCGGCCTCTACGCTATCGCACATCATTAGAATTGCGGTTTCCTTGCTAAAAGGAATTGGCCCGGGGTATCTAAAATCTGCTGAGGAGGCGCCCTCGTCCATTTCCTTTTCTTTCATATAAAAGAAATAAACGGTAGTGGTGCCGTGATGGGTCCTTATAAAATCAATGATCCTATCGGGAAGGTTGTTCTTCCTGGCAATTTCAATCCCTTTTATTACATGCCCAATAATAATTTCTGCACTTTCCTTTGGAGAAAGTTCGTCATGAGAATTTACCGAGCTTGATTGATTTTCAGAAAAGTAGGTAGGATTTTCCATTTTACCAATATCGTGGTAGAGCGCTCCCACCCTAACTAGCATGGCATTTGCCCCAATTTCATTTGCACAGGATTCAGCCAGATTGGCAACATTCAAAGAATGGTGGAAGGTACCCGGAGCTTTATCGGAAAGTTCTTTTAACAATTTTGAATTGGTATCTGAAAGTTCCAACAGCGACATATCGGAAACCAGGCCGAATAGTTTTTCGTAAATATAAATGATCGGTTGCACAAAAAGTGTAGCCAGTCCCCCAAGGACAAAGCTCAGGAACATTTCCATATCTAAATCCTGAATAGTTCCTTCCTGAATTACCGTCAAAGCAAAATACATCAAAATATAGACAAAGGTTATTTGGCCTACCGAAATAAACAAGCTGGCCCTTTTGTATAATTCGGAAACGGTTAAAATCGTCACCATCCCGGCCGATATTTGAAGGAACATATACTCCTGGCTGTCTGGTACCACAAAGCCCAGAATTAAAACCGTAATTATATGGGTAAAGAGTCCTAAGCGCGAATCAAAAAATGCCTTTAGCGTTAGCGGTAAAATACACAAGGGTACTATATAAACGTATCTCGGTTCAAATTTTACCACCAGGGTTGTGAGAAATATCATCAATAAAATATTGAAAAATATAAAGGTGACCTTGACATTATTCGCGTAGATATCCCTTCTGTATTTTCTGATAAAAAGCAGCAGCATCAATAGGGATAGTCCTACCAGCAAGCTATAGCCAAAAAGGAGCCAATTATAACTGGAGGCACTCCATACCTGAGATTCATATTCGGTTTTAAGGGAATTTAATATATCGAGTTTCTTACCCTCGACAATTTCTCCCCTTGAAATAATTATGGTCCCCTTCTCTATGCTCCCACGGGTATAGGAAATGGATTTGAGTTTGTCATCAAGTTCCTTTTGGGTAAGGGTATCATCAAAGGTTACATTGGGTTCAATAATATTATAAAACAGCTCGAGCAGCTCTGGTTCTAGGGATTTAAGATTATTTTGTTCTATTTTGGAGGTTAAAAAAGGGCGAATTTCATCTTGATTGAAGATCCTGCCATAATCTACCTCTACTGCCACATTCCCTTTTTTTAAATATACCAGCCTATTGGACTCTGATCTTCTCTCTTCCTCCAGGACGCCATATTGATACAGGGAATTTAAGGTTTCCTGGGCAAAAACCATAAGAACCCTTTTTTTGCGGTTCAGGATGCTATCAGAAAATATCTTGTTTATTTGTTCCGGAACTGCAGAGGAAACTTTTTTTACAGTTTCTTCCTTAAAATTATAGTATGGGATATGGTTGGAAATGATCTGGTCCTTTTCCCTGATAATTTCTTCATTGGTTTTTAAAATTGCAAAATCGAAGGGGGCGTATAAATTTTCATATTGCCAGGGTTTAGCCTTTGTAATTTCATATTTGAATTTTCCGCTCTTTGGCAGGAGGTAGACAATGACCACGGCAGTGATGATAAACAAGAAGATCTTATAGAATAAGGCCTGGTTCTTATAGAAATTGTTAATAATATTCTTCATTTACTTACCTAATATTTTCCAAATGTAATAAAAAAACATTGGGCGATTGGAACCTAGGTTTGTTCTTTATAAAAACACTAAATTAGCATTAAGTGAATGTAAAACCAAAGCTTATGAAAGAAGTAGTTATTGTCAGTGCCGCCAGAACTCCTATAGGAAGTTTTTTAGGAGGCTTATCTACCGTCCCAGCAACAAAATTAGGTTCTGTTGCTATTATGGGGGCTTTAAATAAAATAAATTTAAAACCAGAAATGGTAGATGAGGTTTTAATGGGTAATGTGATTCAGGCCGGAGTTGGCCAGGCCCCTGCAAAACAAGCTTCCCTTGGTGCTGGAATTCCAGATACAGTTCCCTGTACCACCGTAAACAAGGTTTGTGCTAGTGGCATGAAGGCCGTTATGCAAGGCGCACAGCTAATTATGCTGGGGGAGGCCGAAATTGTAGTAGCCGGTGGCATGGAAAACATGAGCCTGGCACCTCACTATTTATATCTTAGAGGTGGACAAAAATTTGGACCTGCAACTATGGTTGACGGGATCCAGAGGGATGGACTGGTAGATGCCTATGACAATAATGCCATGGGGGTGTGTGCCGACCTCTGTGCCAGTGAGTACAAATTCTCAAGGGAAGATCAGGATGCCTTTGCCATTGAATCTTACAAACGTTCTGAAAAAGCCTGGAGCGAAGGAAAATTTGACAAGGAAGTAGTTCCAGTGGAAGTCCCACAAAGAAAAGGCGAGGCACTTATTATTAAAGAGGATGAAGAGTTTAGAAATGTATTTTTAGATAAGATCTCTTCTCTGCGTCCCGCTTTTTCAAAGGATGGTACAGCAACAGCTGCCAATTCCTCTACCATAAACGATGGTGCCGGTGCGCTGGTTTTAATGAGTCGGGAAAAAGCAAAGGAATTGGGATTAAAAGTCTTGGCGAGCATCAAGAGTTTTGCCGATGCCTCTCAAGCCCCTAAATGGTTTACCACCTCCCCATCCAAAGCAATTCCTAAAGCACTGGAAAAAGCTGGAATTACCATAGAAGAGGTGGACTTTTTTGAATTTAACGAGGCATTTTCCGTGGTGGGTTTAGCCAATATGAAATTATTGGGATTAACCGATAAAAATGTGAATGTAAATGGTGGTGCTGTTTCTTTGGGACACCCATTGGGATGTTCGGGAGTCAGGATAATAATTACCCTTTTAAGCGTATTGGAACAAAACAATGCTAAAATAGGCGCAGCTTCCATTTGTAATGGGGGGGGTGGCGCCTCTGCGATAATTATTGAAAGGGACTAATTTAATTTTGGCAATCTTTTTTTGATGCAATACGGAATATGCAATCTTAGCATCGTACCGGTTCGAGTACAACCGGAGGATGCAACAGAAATGTGTACCCAACTTTTATATGGGGAACATTTTAAAATTCTCGAAGAGCGCGGAAAATGGAGCCGGATACGCATTGCGTCCGATTCCTTTGAAGGCTGGATAGACAACAGGCAATATCTTAAAATTGCGGAGACTGCCTTTTATAAACTCAGGGACTCAAAACCATTTTATGCTGCAGATTTAATTGATTACCTAACAGATGAGAAATGCAACTTAACTGCCATAACATTGGGCGCTGTTTTAAACTATGCCCCCCATTTAAGGCATTCACATAAGGGAGCCGTCATCTCAGGAATCAAGAATAAGTCCAATCTCATCCCCATGGCGCTCCTATATTTGAACGCCCCTTTTATGTGGGGAGGAAAAACGCCTTTTGGGATAGATTGCAGCGGGTTTACCCAAATGGTTTATATGCTCAATGGCTATTCCTTACATAGAAATTCTGCACAGCAAGCCACCCAGGGAGAAGCCCTGAGTTTTATTGAAGAAAGTGAGCCAGGGGACCTGGCCTTTTTTGACAATGCGGAAGGGGTGATAACCCACGTAGGATTAATGATGGAGGACAACTACATCATCCACGTCCACGGCAAGGTAAGAATTGATAGGATTGATCACTCCGGGATCTTCAATACCGATTTGAAAAGGCATACACATCAGTTAAGGGTGATCAAGAAGATAATTTAACTTTTATGCAGCACCTCGGGGTGCCTACTTGTTAAAAATGCTAAAAGGGTATCAATAACAATTGTTGTGTACTAAGCAAATATACTTGTCAATCTGAACAGAAAAAATTCTATATTTTTCACACCTCTGAATTGTGTTCTAAAGGCTTTAATTTTGGCATTAAATGATTCTGCCGATTGATTCGTAAGTATGGACTAATTCCTTTTAAAAAAGCAGCGAACTCGGTGGTCATCCGGGTTCCCAGAGAAACTATGCTCCATTCTCTTTGGATCACTTCATCCGTGTTTTTATCCAGCCATCTACGCCTTTTAACCCGGGAAAAAACGGTATTCCTTCTCAGTGGGAAATCCTGGATGGTGTACTTTTTATTAAATCAAAATGATCCACTCGGTGGCAAACCAAGCTTTATTAAATCCAGGTAATACTTCAAGTTAAATTATTAGGCAAATATCATCCTACTAATTGGATTCCTCCACAACTTTTGGGAATGACCCTAAAAGGTTTTAAAATAAAACAGGCTGCCAAAAGGCAGCCTGTTTTATTAATAAAATTGCGATTCAATTTTATTTAGTCTTGAATTTGATTTAGTTTTTCCTGCAGAGCTTCGGCCTTTTCGGTCTCAGCTAACTGGTAATAAATATTCATTGAGGTCCTGATAGCCTCAACATTTTCAGGATTGTCTTGTATTACTTTTTCTAAATATGGAATGGCCTGACGGTAAAGTCCTTTTCGTTGTTCGGCCAGTTCATCATATTTCTGAGTGTCGGCTTTACTCAATCCCAAAGCGTTCATTTGTTCTACTATTGCTGTTTCTCCGGAAAGGATTGCAGCTGCAATATTTAAACGGGCTTCGGTTAATTTTGGATTGAGTTCCAGTGCTTTGTTATAATATTTGATAGCAGCTTCCGTATTTCCAATTTCATAAGAGGTTACTCCCAGATTGTAATAGATGGTCGGGTTATTGGGATCTTTCTCTACAATAGCCTCCATTAGTTCCTTATATTTTTCTTTATTTCCCAATTTGTAATACATATCCGCTTCAGATTGCAAGAGGGAAATATCATCAGGATTGGCCAGTTTTGCCTCATCCATGGCCGCAATAGCTTCCTCATTTTTTCCCTGGTCTATATAAATCAACGCGATGTTCTTGGCTATTTCACCTGCTTTAGATGGAATTTTTCGATCCTCAGGATTAAGGTACTCCCCGGATTTCACCATGAGGTCCCTTTGTACTTTGGCCATAACCTCTTCTTCTCCGGTTTCCTTATTCACCGCAACATACTGTGTTTCTATTCCAGTATATCCAAGACCTTTTAATTCCTCATAATATTTAAGGGCAGTATCATAATCTCCCCCATTGATGGAATTTGAAGCTGCGTAATATAAATACAAGGTGTCTTTATTGTTTAATTGATAGCCTGCATATAACTTTTCTGCTGCCTTGTCATATTTCTCTTCATTTTGATCTTTAATCGCGCTCTGAACAAGACTGTTGGTAATAGCGGCCAAACCATCGGCTGCTTCTTCACTTCCCAATTCCTGTGCTTTTTTAAAGGCTTCGGCAGCAGTAATTAAATCTGCTACCGGAGTACCTTCTCCCGTTCCGAGGTATGCCTGACCTTTAAAAAGATAAAAATCGGTTTGATGGCTTGAATTTGCTTCAGCTAAGTTTGATTCTGCCTGAGTCAATAAGGTTTTGGCCTCAGCAAAATTTCCTTTATCGATTGCTTTTCCCGCATCGCGGATTTCCTTATTTTGAGCTATCGCAACCAGGCTCAAAATGGATAATGCTATTGTTAAAATTTTGGTTTTCATTCTATTTTGGTTTAGTGTTTATTTATTCTTCTGGTTCATTTACAATTGTTGTGCCATTTGAGGTTTCATCATCGGAATCAGGGGTTTGATCCTCATCCAGATCCTCAATGATTTCCTCGCTTTGCATGACCTTTGCCACAGCTGCAATGGCATCCGCTCCTTTCAGGTTGATAAGTTTAACCCCCTGGGTAGCTCGTCCCATCACCCTGAGATTTTCAATACTCATGCGTATGGCAAGTCCGGATTTATTGATGATCATTAAATCATCCTTATCGGTTACGTCTTTAATTGCTACCAATTCCCCTGTTTTGTCGGTGACGGAAATTGTTTTGACTCCTTTCCCCCCCCTGTTTGTGATCCGGTAATCTTCCAGTTTGGATCTTTTTCCGTACCCATTTGCAGAAACTACCAGCACATCGGCATCCAAATCGTCTACGGCGATCATTCCAACTACTTCATCAGTGTCATCTGCAAGGGTAATTCCCCTCACTCCGGAAGCATTTCGACCCATGGGTCTGGTTTTGCTTTCTTCAAAACGGATGGCTTTTCCACTTTTTATTGCCAACATTACCTGGCTGTTCCCTGTGGTGAGTTTTGCCTCGAGTAATTCATCGTCTTCTCTGATGGTGATCGCGTTAATTCCATTCACACGGGGTCTCGAATATTGTTCCAGAGAGGTCTTTTTCACCTGGCCTTTTTTGGTGGCCATAATCACATAATGATTATTGATGTATTGCTCATCCTTTAAATCCTGAGTACATATAAATGCTTTTACATTATCATCGGGTTCAATATTGATCAGGTTCTGAATTGCTCTTCCCTTAGAGGTTTTACTTCCTTCAGGGATTTCATATACCCTCATCCAGAAACATTTTCCCTTTTGAGTGAAAAACAGCATATATTGGTGGTTTGTCCCTGTGAACAGGTATTCCAAAAAGTCTTCACTCCTGGTGGTAGAACCTTTTTGTCCTACTCCCCCGCGATTTTGTGTTTTGTATTCATTAAGGGAAGTCCTTTTAATATATCCGGCATGGGAAATGGTAATTACCACCTGCTCATTCGGGATCATATCTTCAATACTCAAATCCCCCCCGGCATACTCGATCACAGATCTTCTGGCATCCCCGTATTTTTCTTTAATTTCAAGCAATTCATCCGTGATAACAGTCATCCGACGCTCTTTGCTGTTGAGGATATCCTTCAGGTCTTCAATTGTTTTTAAGATCTCATCGTATTCAGCGCGAAGTTTGTCCTGCTCCAGGCCAGTGAGTTGTCTCAATCGCATCTCTACAATTGCCTTGGCCTGGATTTCGGAAAGTTTAAAACGCTCAATTAATTTTGCGCGGGCTTCATCGGCGTTGCCGGAAGATCTTATAAGGGCGATCACTTCATCGATATTGTCGGAAGCGATTATTAATCCTTCAAGGATATGCGCTCTTTCTTCGGCTTTTCGAAGTTCATATTGGGTCCTTCTCACTACAACTTCATGGCGGTGCTCCACAAAATGAAAGATCATATCCTTGAGATTCAACATCTCGGGACGGCCCTTTACCAATGCGATATTATTAACGCTGAAACTGGATTGAAGTGCCGTATGTTTATAGAGGGTATTCAAAACGATATTGGGAATGGCATCTCTCTTTAGGATATACACTATTCGCATCCCGTTCCTGTCAGATTCATCGCGAATCATTGAAATTCCTTCTATCTTTTTTTCATTGATCAAATCGGCTGTCTTCTTGATCATATCGGCCTTATTCACCTGATAGGGAATTTCGGTCACTATGATACTCTCCTTGCCGTGTATTTCTTCCAAGGTAGATTTTGCCCTAACCATCACGCGACCCCGGCCTGTTTTAAAGGCCTCCCGCACTCCATCATATCCGTAGATGGTTCCTCCTGTTGGAAAATCGGGAGCCTTGATGTGGGTAATAAGTTCGTCTATTTCTATATCGTTGTTTTGAATATAAGCAATGGTCCCGTCAATCACCTCTGAGAGGTTGTGGGGGGGCATATTGGTAGCCATACCGACAGCAATCCCGCTAGCACCGTTGACCAGAAGGTTTGGCACCCTGGTAGGCAATACCGTTGGTTCTTCCAGGGTATCGTCAAAATTCAAACGAAAATCCACCGTTTCTTTATCGATATCTGCCAACATATCTTCGGCAATTTTTCGCATCCGCGCCTCGGTATATCGCATGGCAGCCGGAGAGTCTCCATCGACAGATCCAAAGTTACCCTGTCCATCCACCAGCATATAGCGCAAACTCCATTCCTGAGCCATACGCACCATCGCATCATAGACAGAGGTATCCCCGTGAGGGTGATACTTTCCTAAAACTTCCCCAACGATACGGGCGGATTTTTTATGTGAGCCGGTAGCTCTAATACCTAATTCGTGCATTCCAAATAAAACCCTTCTGTGTACGGGTTTCAATCCATCACGCACATCGGGCCGCGCGCGTGACACAATGACGGACATCGAATAATCGATGTAAGCCGATTTCATTTCATCTTCAATGTTGATAGGAATTAACTTTTCTCCTTCAGCCATATTAATTAGTTTATTTTAGTTCAAAAATATAACGTGCCAATTTACGCTTTTCGCCAATGTTTTAAGGGGTATATGCCATTGTTTTAACAAATTTTATTAACAAATTTTTAGGCGGTTTTCGTTGATAAGTTCGTTACCTTCCATTTTGATAATTGAAAGTTATTTCGTCTATTAGCTGAGGACTCATTAAAAGGTATAATTTTTGAACATTTTAATGAATATAATTTAAAGAGAAAGGAAAATAATATGGACGATAATTTTTCACCCAGAGTTAAAGACGTCATTGCCTTCAGTAAAGAAGAGGCATTAAGGCTGGGACATGATTTTATAGGGACCGAGCATCTTATGCTTGGTTTGCTTCGCGATGGGGACGGCAAGGCCATAAATATATTGAATGCCATGGACATCGATTTGAGTCAGTTACGGCGTAAGGTAGAAATATTAAACCCTGCCAATCCAGGAGAATTCGGAATTTCC
>JBGSWA010000096.1:0-3665 GCA_041752645.1 Gillisia sp.
GGTGCAATTCCGGGAAGAATTTTATACCAATGGGCAGGATCAGCTTTTTTGGTATTTATCTGCCAATAAAGGTGGTGATTTTACCGAAATGAAGAAGGCTGCCTCAGGGGGAGAACTATCCCGGATTATGTTGGCTGTTAAAAGTATTCTCACCTCCAAAAGTAAATTGCCTACCATTATTTTTGATGAAATAGACACAGGAGTTTCTGGTGATATCGCCCAAAAAATGGGAGATATACTATACAATATGGGGCAAACCATGCAGGTAATCGCTATTACACACTTGCCTCAAATTGCAGGAAAGGGGAATAAACACTTTAAAATTTTTAAAGAAGATGCTTCCGAGATTACGGTCACCAAGATCAAGGAACTTAAGCGCGAAGAGCGAATTGAGGAACTTGCGATGATGTTGGGAGGCAATACTTTAAGTAAATCGGCTATGGCTCATGCAAAAGCCTTACTTAATTAAATCAAGTTTGTATATTTGCAAGCTTAACACAATTTAAAAAAAAATCAGTACACATGGCATACGATCTACTAAAAGGGAAAAGAGGGATTATTTTTGGCGCATTGGACGAAAATTCCATCGCATGGAAAACAGCGGAACAGGTGCATGCCGAAGGCGGAACTTTTGTTTTGACTAATGCCCCAATTGCCTTGCGAATGGGAACCCTTAATAAACTTGCAAAAGCAACCAATTCAGAGATTATACCTGCAGATGCTACAAGTATTGAGGATTTGGAAAAACTAGTAGATAAGGCTACCGAGATTTTGGGAGGAAAGCTTGATTTTGTGCTGCATTCCATTGGAATGTCCATGAATGTGCGAAAAGGAAACCACTATACCAATCAGAACTATGAATTCACTCAGAGAGGATGGGATATTTCAGCGGTTTCTTTTCATAAAACCCTGCAAGTTCTTTACAAAAAGGATGCGATGAATGAGTGGGGGAGTATTGTAGCTCTTACCTATATGGCTTCCCAACGTGTATTTCCGGATTATAATGATATGGCCGACAATAAAGCTTACCTGGAATCTATCGCGAGAAGTTTTGGGTATTTCTTTGGAAAGGATAAAAAGGTCAGGGTTAACACGATTTCTCAATCCCCAACCCCAACTACCGCCGGAATGGGGGTTAAAGGTTTTAACGGATTTATAGCCTATGCAGATAAAATGTCCCCGCTTGGAAATGCCACGGCTTTGGATTGTGCAAACTATACCATTACCCTATTTTCCGATTTGACAAAACGGGTTAGCCTACAGAATTTATACCATGATGGCGGATTCTCAAATATGGGTGTTAGCATGGAAGTGATGGATGCCTTTATGAAAGGGGAAGAATAATAGAATACATGTTCTTATAAAATTAAGCCCTGAAATAATTCGGGGCTTAATTTTATAATTTAAAACCGGTTTTTTCATCATGCAGCTAAACTATTCATTTATTATCCCGGTTTTTAACAGACCTGAGGAAATTGGGGAATTGTTGCAGAGTATGACGGCACTTCGTTGGGAAGGAACTTTTGAAATTGTTATTATTGAAGACGGTTCTACGCTTTCTTCGGAAGAACTGGTCAGAGAATTTCAGGATAGGTTGCAAATCAGGTATTTTTTTAAACCGAATTCCGGTCCGGGAGATTCGAGAAATTACGGAATGCGCATGGCCAGGGGAAATTATTTTCTGATCCTGGATTCCGATGTGATCTTACCTCCTGATTATTTAATAGAAGTCGATTCCTTTTTATCCGAACATTTTTACGATTGTTTTGGTGGGCCGGATGCTGCACATCACAGTTTTTCCGATATGCAAAAGGCAATTAACTACACCATGACATCACTGCTTACCACCGGCGGAATTCGAGGTGGGAAACAAGCCTTAAACAAATTTCAACCCCGCAGTTTTAATATGGGACTCTCCCGAAAAGCCTTTGAGGCTTCCGGTGGGTTCAGAAACATCAATCCAGGGGAGGATCCTGATCTCTCCCTGCGGTTATTGAAGCTCGGATTTGAAACCACCCTGATCCCCAATGCTGTTGTTTTTCATAAAAGGCGAATCAATTGGGAAAAATTTTACAGGCAGGTTCACAAATTTGGACTCGTACGTCCCATTCTAAACCTTTGGCATCCCGGATCGGGAAAGATTACCTATTGGTTCCCCAGTTTGTTTATGGTTGGCCTTCTATTTGCTATACTATCATTCCTGTTGGGTGTTTCCATTTTCTTAATATGCTATTTGTCCTATTTTATAATCATTGGATTAAGCGCTGGCATAAAAAACAGAAGTTTAAACATTGGTTTAGGGGCTATTATTGCTACTTTTATTCAATTCTCAGGATACGGTGCCGGATTTTTAAAATCTATATGGAAATTGAGATTCCTAAAGATGAAGCCGGAAACCGCTTTTCCGAAGTTATTTTTTTACAATGCAAAACATAAAAAAGCAAAATAAGCCCTGGATAAAAAAGGGACCCTTAAAAACATTTTTATTCTTTTTGGGGTTCTCCACCGTTATTTGGGTCTTCGTTCAATTTTCCAAACCTTATACCACAGTCATAGCGCTGCCTCTGAGTTATATCAACCTTCCAAAAGATAAAATTCTTCTGGGAAACACCCCAAAATATTTGGACCTGAGAATTCGGGATAAAGGTATTAATATTGCTATCTACAGGTTTTTCCCCAGGGAATTAACGATCGATCTAAGTGCTGCGGATCCTTTGGAGGGACAATTAGTGTACAATCTTGAACTTCATAAAACGGCTATTTTTTCCCAGTTAAGAATAGACTATGAAAACGCAGATTTTCTTCAGGAAAATCTGAAAATGGATTATCAACAGCGTGCAATCAAGAAGATCCCTGTTAATTCCAAAATAGATTTAGGTTTTTCCGTGGGCTACTCGGCATTGGATAAGATTAAACTCCAACCGGATTCAATCACGGTAAGCGGCCCTGAAAATATTTTGGATACCCTTGGGCAGGTAAACACAAGGGCGCTAAAAATTGGAAATATCAATAAAGACATAGAGGGCAGAATAAAACTGGATGGCAAGAATCTCGGTATGGTTACTTTTTATCAGGAGGAAGTGAATTATTCCCTTCGTACGGATAAGTTTACCGAAGGCCAAGTGGAAATTCCCATCGAGATGCTAAACGTGCCTGAAAAAATGAATGTGGTTATTTTTCCAAAAGAGGTAATTGTATATTATCAGGTAAGTTTAAACGAATTTGACAAGGTAAAACCCAGCGATTTTAAAGTAGTTGTGGATTTTAAAAACTCCTTTGACAGTGATGGGTATCTTTTGGCCCAGATCGTAAAACAACCCTATATTGTGAATAACCTTCGATTAAATGAAAATAAAATTCAATTTGTAATTAAAAGATAAAAAATTTAAGTTTCAAAATATTTTATTGCTCAAAATAATTTTATTGCTAAGGTCTGATATCTAACATCTTAAAATAAAAATGAAAGTAATTGGTGTAACTGGCGGGATGGGAAGTGGAAAAACTACGGTGGCCAATTTTTTTAAGGAATTGGGCATACCTGTTTATATTGCCGATGAAGCGGGGAAATCGGTAATGAACAGCTCGGCTGAGGTGAAATCACAGATTATAGGTCTTCTTGGTGAGAAAGCATATCCTGATGGATCTTTGGACCGAAAATATGTAGC
>JBGSWA010000097.1:0-12889 GCA_041752645.1 Gillisia sp.
GCGGCAACTGCAATATGAAGTCAGCCGCGGCCCTGCTCAAGGCCGGCTGGCAGAAAATCCGTGACGGAGAGCCGGTATCCTGTAATGAATGCAGCCGCAAATGCGCGTTAACCTCTGAAGGACTCTGGGGAGCCGAGGACCAGGTGCGGTATGCTGTCTGTGCTGCATGCGCTGAACTCGCAGCCTGCCCGCTGAAGGGCCGCTATTACTGTTAACGCATTGATATTTTTTTTGTGATACTGCAGGATACCCCGTTATTATACAAAAGGATACACTTAGTAAAGTGCGCTTAAAATTAAAATAGTTCCACACAATAGTGATTGATTAACAAATTAATAATTATTGTAGGGGATTGGAGTATTGGGGATTAAGGTGAAATTTACAAAAAAATTAAGTTAAATTGAAATTTATCTTAATTTTTTATGCAACTCCCCTTTTCCCGGGTATCGACAATATAAATTATTTTCCACTCATCAGCCTGCTTAAAAAGCTGGAAGGAATTTACTCCGCAATGACTCAAATTTCCGTTGACATAAAAAGAATAGGGCGCCAGGACATGGGCCAGGGCACCACGAATCCGGATCTCAAAACCACGGAGTTTCTCCTCAAATTTTGTCGATCCAGGGATTGAAAGGATCGATTTCAAAAAATTATCGTAAGATTCGGTGGAAATTTTTACCTTCCCCTGGGCATCGGTGGATATGGATTGCATCCTGATGCTGGAATGAGTTAAATCGCGCAGGGCCGTTGAATCCTGCCGGTGAAAAGCTTCACAGAAAGCTTCAACGGTGTGTCTTAGTATAATCTCTTCAGGCATTTCCTGGTCAGAGGCAGAAATGCCCTGGAGGAGTAAAAGAATACTTATTAGAATCTTCATTATCCGATGGGGTGATTGCTGCGGTCTAATTTACTACTTTTACCCTTAAAAAATACAGCAAATGTCAGTCGCTAAAAAAGAATACAAAAAGGTAACCACCAAATCCCTTGTAGATATGAAAGCCAATGGGGAAAAAATAGCCATGCTCACCGCATACGACTATACCATGGCCAAAATAGTTGACGGAGCCGGAATTGATGTTGTCCTGGTAGGGGATTCGGCAAGTAACGTGATGGCGGGCCATGAAACCACGCTTCCTATTACCTTAGACCAGATGATCTATCACGCTGCAAGTGTGGTCAGGGGAATTGACCGCTCTTTGGTAGTTGTGGATTTGCCTTTTGGAAGTTACCAAAGCGATCCTAAGGAAGCTCTTCGTTCCTCCATTCGTATTATGAAAGAAAGCGGGGGACATGCGGTAAAACTTGAAGGTGGAAGAGAAATAAAGGAATCCATAAAAAGGATCCTGAATGCCGGGATCCCCGTTATGGGTCACCTTGGACTCACCCCTCAGTCCATTTATAAATTCGGGACCTATACAGTTCGCGCCAGAGAAGAGGAAGAAGCCGAAAAGCTAAAATCGGATGCGCTGCTGTTGGAAAAACTCGGTTGTTTTGCCATGGTTCTGGAAAAAGTTCCCGCTTCCCTGGCCAAAGAAGTTGCAGAAAGCCTCAGTATTCCTGTAATTGGAATTGGTGCAGGAAACGGGGTGGACGGACAGGTCCTGGTCCTCCACGATATGATCGGGATGAACCACGAATTCAATCCTCGGTTTTTAAGGCGGTATCTCGATATGCACGCACAGATGACAAAGGCTTTTGAGAATTACCGGGACGATGTAAAATCTGGGGATTTCCCCAGCGATGAGGAGCAATATTAAAAAACAAGGAGGCTTTTAGTCATAAGCCCCGAGATCTCAGGGGGGAAGCAATCCTTTTTAATTTTTCTCAGTTCTATTTATTAAAAGAAAAACTTTCTGTATTGGGTTCAAACATGTTGCACATACACTCCGACAAATCGAATCTTCAAATCCTATTTGAAGACAATCACCTTATTGTGATCAACAAACGCTCGGGGGATATCGTGCAGGGTGATAAAACCGGGGACCAGCCTTTGAGTGAGGTGGTCAAGGAATATATCGCGGAAAAATACAATAAACCCGGAGCGGTGTATCTCGGGGTGGTACACCGATTGGACAGGCCTACCACGGGAATTGTGGTTTTCGCAAAAACTTCAAAGGCCCTTAGCCGTTTAAACAAACTTTTTTCCGATAGGGAAACCCAGAAAACCTACTGGGCAGTGGTGAAAAATGCCCCGCCAAAAACAGCGGATACCTTGGTTCATTTTCTCAAACGCAACCCTAAACAAAACAAATCCTTTGCTTATCTCAAGGAAGTTCCTGAGAGTAAAAATGCCATCCTTGACTACCGGAGTTTGAAACGCCTTGACAATTATTACCTGCTGGAAATAGAATTGCATACCGGCAGGCATCACCAGATCCGGAGCCAGTTATCCGCCATTGGCTGTCCGGTGAAAGGCGATCTCAAATACGGATTTGACCGAAGCAATAAAGATGCGAGCATTCATTTACATGCCAGAAAACTCTGTTTTATTCATCCGGTTAAAAAGGAGCCTTTGGAAATTGTCGCTCCCCCACCCCGGGATCCCATTTGGGATGCCTGCATTTAGTTTGTTTTTGCACTTCCAATAAATGGAGGCACCGGAAAAGGCAAACCAGGCCTTAACGGTTTGCTATGCTTACTTTTTCAGCAATAATATCGGCAACGGGCCTGTTTTCGATTTTACTTTCCAAAAATGAAATAATATCCAGGTACAAAAACGCCCTTCGCTCATAGGGGTGATCTTCATACTGCTTGAGTTTACTGTGAAGTTTTGTGAATTCCACCTTGATCTCCAGGGGAGAAACATCGGGCAGGATCCGGAGGAATTTGATCAGCTCTTTTTGCACCTCATGCAAATCGTTCATCTTGATCAGGAATTTATAGGTGGATTTTATCAGACTCTCCAAATGATAATCCAGGCCGGCTTCATAATGGGCAACCAGGTTCAATATCCTGGAAAAACACATCAGATCTTCCCGGATCTCGAGGGACTTGTTACTGATGATCTTATTCAGGAATTCAATGCACTTTTTGTTATCACCACCCCCAAAATAAAGAGAGGCTATTTTGTAATACAGCACCATTATATGATGTTCATCTATCCTGCCTTTATAAATTTTGATTTTCTTCTGAATTTTTTCAATAAGGGGTTCTGCACCGGAGAAATCCCCTCTCATAAATTTCAGGTTCAGTTTATTGGTATAGACATATAAAAATGACAAGGCGGCCAGGTTATCATCATCTGGAATTTTGGGGTCTTTAAGGGTTTCTTCCAGGTTTTTAAGTGTTTTTTCAAAAAGATCGGCATGGTTTAGGTAGAATAAGGATTCCAGCAGATAATGATTCCCCTTGATATAAGAAACAGGATGTATGGATACCAGATGTGGATTTTCATTAAAAAGATCGATCCATTTTAAGGAATACCGGTAACAGGACAAAAAATCCTGGGTGATAAAACTATACCAGAGATGGGCCTTATACAGCCATAATTTCTCGCGAAAACCTAT
The DNA here is from genome assembly GCA_041752645.1 of Gillisia sp. GTDB lineage: Bacteria > Bacteroidota > Bacteroidia > Flavobacteriales > Flavobacteriaceae > Gillisia. Next base: position 3,507 of record JBGSWA010000097.1, read on the forward strand.
TTTGCTGAATTCGTACTCCGGCACATTTTCCTGAAAAAGGACTTTAATGGCCTGTGCCTCCTCCTTGGTACGGGCATATCCCATTTTAAGGAATATCCCGTACAATCTCAAGGACAGGTTGGACAATTTGCTCGACACCAGATTTAACCCGCCCAATTCCTCGGTTTGTTTAATCAAAACCTCGGCACGGTTGTGAATACTGCGGGTGATATACTGGGATTCTATAATTTTTTCCATCTCCAGGATCTCGTAGGCTACATTTTTTTCCTCGTAATGCAAGGCCGTTGCCTTGATCTTATCCAGCAACTTTAAACTCTGCTTGTATAAACCCTTTCGGTACAAGATATAGGCAAAGTCAAATTGTTCCCTTATTTGCACCGGAATGCCCTGATGGGCCGGATTTAGCCGCAGACTTATCAGAATTTGCTTGTAGAGATGAGCCTTAACATTAGAAAGCTGCTGCTTGCTGATATCGGTATGATTCAGGATAATCTTTTCGTCATATTTTTTCTGTTTGGACATCACCTTGAACAAATTCAGAAATTTGCTGTCGGTATTCACGCCAATCCTTCCTACATAGAGTGAAAATTGCCTCTTTTCAGAAGGAGAAAGGGATTTTATTAAAGAAAAAAGGTTGTCAGTTAATTCATTGGTCATTGTAACAATTTTGGATTTAAATTACTGATAATCAGACGCTTAACATCTTCATTTTTGGGTCAATTATCGTAATAACTGCAGATACCTCCCGCGGAGTTGCAGACTAAGCAATACTTTAGATAAAGATAAAATAAAAAATAACTCTTATGAGTACAGAGAAGGTCGAAATTTTTGACACTACATTGCGTGACGGAGAACAGGTTCCGGGCTGTAAATTGAACACTGCCCAAAAGTTAAAAATAGCAGCACGTCTGGATGAACTGGGAGTTGATGTAATAGAAGCAGGTTTTCCTGTCTCGAGTCCAGGGGATTTCAAATCGGTAAGCGAAATTTCAAAACTGGTAAAAAATGCAACAGTTTGCGGGCTCACCCGTGCCCTGGAAAATGATATTGAGGTTGCAGCTGAAGCCTTAAAATACGCAAAAAGACCCAGAATACATACAGGAATTGGAACTTCAGATTCACATATTAAATACAAATTCAACGCTACCCGGGAAGAGATTATAGAACGTGCCATTCAGGCCGTCTCCTATGCCAAGACTTTTGTGGAAGATGTTGAATTTTATGCGGAAGATGCCGGAAGGACCGATAATGAATTTCTGGCAAAAGTGTGTTCAGCAGCAGTAAAAGCAGGGGCGACGGTTTTAAATATTCCGGATACCACAGGCTACTGCCTTCCGGATGAATACGGTCAAAAGATCAAATATTTAAAGGAACATGTAGTTGGCATTCACAGAGTGCGACTTTCCTGTCATTGCCATAACGATCTTGGTTTGGCCACCGCAAATGCCATAGCCGGAATTACCAACGGCGCAAGGCAAATTGAATGTACCATCAATGGGATTGGCGAGCGCGCGGGAAATACGGCTTTGGAAGAGGTGGTTATGATCCTGAGGCAACATCCCCGGCTAAATTTAACCACCAATATAAATTCCAAATTATTGTATGATACCAGCAATATGGTTTCTCGTGAAATGGGAATGTTTGTACAGCCTAACAAGGCAATTGTAGGGGCAAATGCCTTTGCTCACAGTTCCGGGATCCATCAGGATGGGGTGATCAAAAACAGGGAAACCTATGAAATTATCGATCCGATCGATGTCGGGGTAACCGAATCGGCCATCGTGCTTACCGCTCGCAGCGGCAGGGCTGCCTTGGCTTTCCGGGCCAAGAAAATGGGATACGAATTGACGAAATTCCAGTTGGATCATGTCTATGTCGAATTTTTAAATTTTGCCGATGTCCGAAAAGTAGTAGTAGACAATGATATCCATGAGATCATGGAATTGTCAAGAAAAAATAAAATTGCAAGAGCTTCATGAAAAAAACACTTTTTGATAAAATCTGGGAGGCCCATGTGGTGGATTCCATACCTAACGGACCCGATATTTTGTATATCGACAAACACCTTATCCACGAGGTTACCTCTCCGCAGGCTTTCAATGAATTAAAAGAACGAAAAATTCCGGTACTGCGGCCCGATCAAATTGTCGCAACGGCTGATCACAATACCCCGACCCAAAATCAGCATCTGCCCATAAAGGATATGCTGTCCAGAAACCAGCTCAGGGAATTATCCCAAAACTGCGCGGACAACAACATCACTCTATTTGGTCTTGGGCATCCCAACAATGGAATTGTCCACGTGATAGCCCCGGAGTTGGGAATTACCCAACCCGGAATGACCATTGTTTGCGGAGACAGCCACACCTCCACCCATGGCGCCTTTGGAGCGATCGCTTTCGGAATTGGCACCAGCCAAGTTTCACAGGTTTTTGCATCTCAGTGCCTCCTGGTTGAAAAGCCAAAAAACCTTCGGGTAAAGGTTGAGGGGAAACTAAAAAAGGGCGTACTTCCCAAGGATGTAATTTTATATATCATCAGCAAATTAGGTACGAATTCCGGCACGGGCTATTTCTGCGAATATGCGGGAAATATCTTCGAGGAAATGTCCATGGAGGGAAGGATGACCGTTTGCAATATGAGTATTGAAATGGGTGCCCGTGGCGGACTAATTGCCCCGGATACCACTACCTTTGAATATGTAAAAGGAAAGGAATTTGCGCCCAAAGGCGAAGAATTCGAGCGGTTGAAAACCTACTGGAAAACCCTGAAAACCGATCAGGACGCCACTTTTGATCAGGAATATTTTATTGACGCCGAAGAAATTGAGCCCATGATCACCTATGGCACCAACCCTGGAATGGGCATAAAAATTACAGGTTCCATTCCCTTGGATGGAGGAAAAAGCGCTGAAAAAGCCCTGGAATATATGGGCTTTAAAGCAGGGGAATCGCTTCTGGAAAAACCCATAAACTATATTTTTATCGGCAGTTGCACCAATTCGAGAATCGAGGATTTCCGGGAGGTAGCAGCCTATATAAAAGGAAAGCAAAAAGCAGCGAATGTAGTTGCCCTGATAGTCCCTGGTTCCCAGCGAGTGCTGGCCCAAATAGAAGCCGAAGGTTTAAAGACCATATTTGAGCAGGCTGGATTCTCCTTGCGACAACCCGGATGCTCTGCCTGCCTTGCGATGAACGACGATAAGATCCCCGAGGGGGAATACTGCGTTTCTACCAGCAACAGGAATTTTGAAGGCAGGCAGGGCCGTGGCGCAAGGACCATCCTGGCCAGCCCACTGACAGCTGCCGCTACCGCCATCTCGGGAAAATTAACCGATTTCACTAAACACTTAAACTAGGATGGAAAAATTCATCACACTGACAGACACGGCGGTTCCTTTGGAAATCGAAAATATAGATACGGATCAGATCATCCCTGCACGCTTTTTAAAGGTAACGGATAAGGCCGGCTTTGGGGAGAATTTGTTTCGGGACTGGCGAATGGACCAAGATGGAAACCTGAATGAGGATTTCGGATTAAACAATAAAAAATATAAAGGTTCCATTTTGGTAACCGGGGATAACTTTGGGTGCGGCTCCAGCCGGGAACACGCTGCCTGGGCCTTAAAGGCCTACGGATTTAAGGTCATCGTCTCGAGTTATTTTGCCGATATCTTTAAAGGAAATGCCCTTAACAACGGACTCCTACCCGTGCAGGTAAGCCCGGGATTTTTGAAAAAATTATTCACCCTGCTCGAGCGAGATCCATCGGCAGAGATAAAAACAGATCTCCAGAATCAAAAAATTGAAATTAGTGCCACGGGAGAATCAGAAAAATTTGATATAGATCCTTATAAAAAGACCTGTCTCATAGAGGGTTTTGACGATATCGATTACCTGGTAAGCAAGCTGGATTCCATTAAAAAATTCGAAGAAAAACAGCGGACAGAAAAGTCCGTTTCATAATTTTTATAAAGGTCCTTTTAAAAATGGCGAGGTTTTGCCGACCTGTGCTTTATTTTTGGACAAGTAAAAGTCCCTTAAAGAAGAAAATCCAGGGAACAAGGTAAATTACAAAGACAAAAAAGGAAATTGGTTTGAATCTTGCGGGAGTAAAGAGATCGGTAAGGATTCAAATTTAAAAACCCTCAACCCCAACTGTCGATACATTAATGTTATTGACCTTAAAAAAATATAAAGATGAATTTAAAAATAGCGGTATTAGGCGGAGACGGAATAGGCCCTGAAATTACACAACAATCCGTAAAGGTTTTAAAAGCGGTAGCAGACCGGTTTGATCACCAATTTGTATTTGAAGAAGCCCTGGTAGGTGCAGCAGCCATTGATATGATGGGAAATCCCTTACCGGAGGCAACCCTGGATTTATGCAAAGGCTCTGATGCCGTTTTGTTTGGGGCCATTGGGGACCCGAGGTATGACAATGATCCTGCATCAAAGGTGAGACCCGAGCAAGGATTACTGAGACTTAGAAAGGAATTGGGCTTGTTTGCCAACATTAGACCGGTCAAGGCCTATGACAAATTAATTGATCTTTCTCCCTTGCGCCCGGAGCGCATTGCTGGAGTTGATATGGTATTTTACAGGGAACTTACCGGGGGAATTTACTTCGGCGAGAAAAGCCTCAGCCAAGACGGTACCACGGCAACTGACACCTGCACCTACTGCGTGGAAGAAATAGAGAGAATCGCGCATCTAGCCTTTAAAGCTGCCCAGCAGCGACGCAACAAGGTGACCCTGGTGGATAAAGCCAATGTTCTGGAAACATCAAGACTCTGGAGAAAAACAGTTACCGCCCTGGCCAAAGATTATCCCTCTGTGGAATTGGATTTCCTTTTTGTGGATAATGCCGCGATGCAGATGATCCTGAACCCGAAACAATTTGATGTGATCCTGACCGAAAATATGTTCGGTGATATTCTCTCTGATGAGGCCAGCGTAATTGCAGGAAGTATCGGACTATTGGCCTCAGCCTCTGTGGGATCGGGCAGTGCACTTTTTGAACCTATTCACGGCTCCTTTCCGCAGGCAACCGGAAAAGGGATCGCAAATCCCGTGGCCTCAATTCTTTCTGCGGCGATGCTCCTGGAACATTTTAATTTGACCAAAGAGGCAGATTCCGTTAGGAAATCGGTGGAACTCAGTATTCACCTCAACGTTTGCACCCAGGACATTGATGTGCACAACCATTATTCCACAGAAAAAGTGGGCGACTTTTTGGAAGGAATTATCAGTGAAATCGGACATATCCGGGTCAATAACGAAAACCTCAACATCGGGCAAATGACCATCATTTAATTTTATTTTTTTTGAGCATTTAATTTTATTTTTGAGCTTCCCGGGCCCCATATGTTCGGGAAGTTTTTTATAGAAATCAAATAAGCCTGCCAGCCTTCAGAAAGGGATGGCAGGCTTTATTTTATTGCAAAACTAACAGATAAAACCGTTTTGCTCTAAATCAAAAATTGAAACAAATCAGGTTTATCGTTTAAATATTGTGAGTAAAATTTTTCGGCCTTCATACGCGCCACCAGGGGTTCAAAATCTTTTGGATCCTTCAGCTCGATTCCCACCACAGCAGGGCCTTTTTCCCTGTGATGCTTTTTGGAATATTCAAAATGTGTGATATCATCTTCTGGCCCCAAGACCTTGGCAACAAATTGTTTTAAGGCTCCTGCCCTTTGTGGGAACCGGATAATAAAATAATGTTTTAGCCCGGCATATAACAAGGCGCGTTCCTTAATTTCGGCAGTCCTGGTGATATCGTTGTTACTGCCGCTTATAATGCACACCACATTTTTACCTTTTATCTCCTGCGCAAAGGTATCCAGGGCGGTAATTGCCATTGCCCCTGCCGGTTCCACCACGATGGCATCCTGGTTGTAAAGGTCTAAAATGGTCTGGCAAATTTTTCCTTCGGCAACGGTGATCATCTGATCGAGATTTTCCTTACATATCTCAAAATTCAGCGCGCCAACTTTTTTTACCGCTGCTCCATCGACAAACCGCTCAATATCTTTTAATTCCACAACCTTTCCTTCCTTGAGCGAGGTGCTCATGGAGGCTGCACCTTCCGGTTCTACCCCTATGATCCTTGTCTTTGGAGAAAGTTGTTTAAAAACAGCCGACAAGCCTGCCAGCAGGCCGCCCCCGCCAAGGGGTGCAAAAACATAATCCAAAGGTGTTTCAGCCTGTTCCAGGATCTCAAGTGCGATGGTGGCCTGCCCTTCTATCACTTTTTCATCATCAAAAGGATGGATAAATACCAACCGGTTCTTTTCGCAATGTCTCATGGCACTCTTAAAAGAATCATCGTAGGTATCGCCTTTTAAAACTACCTCCACCCAGTCTCCCCCAAACATTCTGGTTTGCTCTACCTTTTGCTTTGGGGTCGTACTTGGCATATAAATCACCCCCTTGACCTGCAAATTACTGCAGGCAAAAGCCACCCCCTGGGCGTGATTCCCGGCACTTGCACAAATCACCCCCCTCTCGAGTTGTTCCTTCTCCAGGCTTGAAATTTTGTTGTAAGCTCCCCGGATTTTATAGGAACGCACCTGCTGCAGATCTTCTCTTTTAAACAATATATTGGCATCATATTTTTTACTGTACGTAAAAGACTGGGTAAGGGGCGTTATTATTGCCACCTTTGAGATGCGTTCTGCCGCTTTTTTAACTGCGGATATCTCAGGCCTGTATGTTTTCCGGGTAACTGATAAACTGCTCATTATTCCTCTAAATTTTTCATGGCGGACATTGCTTTTCTCAATTCGGCACCTACTTTTTCCACCGGATGTCTTCTTATGGAATCGTTCACCGAAATAAGTTTTTTGTTGTCTACCGCGGTATTTCCTGTGCCATAAGCTTCCCCTATCAATCCGGATTCCAAATTGTTTACGTATTGCTGGATCAGGGGTTTGCAGGAATGGTTAAACAAATAACAGCCATATTCTGCCGTATCTGAAATAATCCGGTTCATCTCATATAATTTCTTGCGGGCGATGGTATTGGCAATAAGCGGGGTTTCGTGCAAAGATTCATAATAGGCCGATTCTTCTATAATTCCCGCTTCGGTCATAGTTTCAAAAGCAAGTTCCACGCCAGATTTAACAAAAGCGACCAATAAAACCCCTTTGTCGAAATATTCCTGTTCGAGAATCTCCTTTGAGGTGGCACTGGTTTTTTCAAAAGCGGTTTCTGCTGTTTCAGCACGCCATTCCAGCAATTCCTTATCGTCATTATTCCAATCCTTCATCATTCTGGTACTAAAGGCACCGGAGATAATATCGTCCATATGTTTTCTGAAAAGAGGCCGCAGGCGTCCTTTCAATTCCTCTGAAATTTCATAGGCCTTGATCTTCGCCGGATTTGAAAGCCTGTCCATCATATTGGTAATTCCTCCATGTTTTAAGGCCTCGGTAATGGTTTCCCACCCATATTGAATAAGTTTTGCGGCATAATTCGGGTCTATTCCATCGGTGACCATTTTATCAAAACTGAGGATAGAACCGGTTTGAAGCACCCCGCATAAGATGGTTTGCTCCCCCATAAGATCCGATTTTACCTCGGCGACAAAGGAGGATTCCAAAACCCCTGCCTTATCGCCTCCCGTTGCTACGGCGTAGGCTTTTGCCCATTCGAAGCCTATTCCCTGGGGATCGTTCTCGGGATGTACCGCGATGAGCGTTGGCACGCCAAAACCGCGTTTATATTCTTCCCTGACTTCTGTTCCGGGGCATTTGGGAGCTACCATAATTACGGTAATATCTTCCCTTATTTTCATTCCCTCCTCTACGATATTGAACCCGTGGGAATAGGATAACACCCCGTTTTTCTTGATAAGTGGAACTATGGCCTTAATAACCGGGCTATGTTGTTTATCGGGGGTCAGGTTGATCACCAGATCCGCCTGCGGAATAAGCTCCTCAAAGGTGCCTACCTGGAAATTGTTCTCAGTTGCATTTTTCCAGCTCTGGCGTTTTTCCTTAATTGCCTGCTCGCGAAGGCTATAGGAAATATTTAGACCGCTGTCACGCATATTCAATCCCTGGTTCAGTCCCTGGGCACCGCAGCCTACGATCACTATTTTTTTATCTTTTAATGCAGCTACCCCCTGGTGGAATTCTTCTGAATTCATAAATCTGCAGGTCCCTAATTGGGCCAATTGTTCACGTAAAGAAAGGCTGTTAAAGTAATTTGTCATGAGTTTTGGTTTGATGTATTAAATTTTTCAAGCATTCCTGAAATTTGCATTTCGTTTTTTGATACTGCAATTCTGCCGGATCGCACAAATTGCATTAATCCATATGGTTTTAATTTTTCGTAAAGACTATCTACCTCGTGGCGTTTCCCGGTTTTTTCGATCACAAAAAAATCTGGGCCATCTGTTACCATCGAGGCGTTGTTTTCTTTCACGAATTCCTCCAGATTCCACTGTTTTTCGAAATTGGAAGTCCTGATCTTGTAAAGGGCCGTTTCCTGAAAGATCAGCTCTTCATCTGTATGGTAATAGGCTTTGATTACCTCTATCTGTTTCTCGATCTGGCCCACTACCTTTTTGATCTTTTCTTCAGGTACAAGGACCACAATAATAAACCGCATCACCCCTTTCACTTCACTTTTTGAGACGGTGATGCTTTCAATATTAATATGCCTCTTCAGGAAAATTGCAGCGATCCTGCTCAATAAACCCGGATTATTTTCCGTATAAATTGAAACGGTAAAATTTTTCTCTTCCATTATTCCAATCGTATTTCTGAAACCGCTGCTCCCGTTGGGATCATTGGGAACACATTATTTTCCTTTTCAACTATTACCTCCAGAAAATAGGGCTCGCTGGCCTCCATCATTTCCCTTATGGCATTTTTTAATTTTGAGCGCTCGCTCACTTTGTCGCTTTTGATCTGGTAACCCCTGGCAATTGCCACAAAATCGGGATTGACCATCTCGGTGGAGGCATAGCGTTTGTCAAAAAACATCTGTTGCCACTGGCGTACCATTCCAAGGAAGCCATTGTTTAAAACGACAATTTTTATGGGGATCTTGGTCTGAAAGATAGTCCCCAATTCCTGGATGGTCATCTGGAATCCCCCATCTCCTATTATTGCTACCACCTCCCGGTCAGGGCAGCCCATTTTGGCTCCCATGGCCGCCGGAAGTGCAAAGCCCATGGTTCCCAAGCCCCCTGAGGTTACATTGCTTCTGGAGGAATTGAATTTAGCATAACGGCAGGCGACCATTTGGTGCTGCCCAACATCTGTAACAATGATGGCATCGCCCTTGGTCCAGTTGTTTATCTCTTCAATTACCTCGGCCATCCCCAATTCTGAATTGCTGGTATGCAATTCATCTTTTATGATCTTATCG
>JBGSWA010000098.1:0-10043 GCA_041752645.1 Gillisia sp.
GGAACCGGGAGCGACCCGGAATTGGGAGGCGCACTGGCAGAGACCTTTTTGGAAGTGTTTTACGAACGGGAATCTTTCGGGATCCTGACCACTCATTACGCCAATCTGAAAATGCTGGCCAACGAGTTGCCCGATATGACCAATGCCAATATGATGTTTGATTCCAAAACCCTGGAACCTCTGTTCAAACTGCAACTCGGGGAGGCTGGTAGTTCCTTTACTTTTGAGGTGGCACAAAAAAACGGAATTCCCTTCAGCCTGATCAACCGGTCCAAGAAAAAGGTAGAACGCGGAAAAATCCGTTTTGACAAAAGTATTGCCGATCTTCAAAAGGAACGCAGCAAACTCCAGAAGACCACCGATTCCTTGAAATCCAAAGAACTGAAAACCTCTGAGCAAAAAGAAAAACTCGAAGAGACCAATCTCCGGATCCAGCAAAAATTGGAGAGTTACCAGGAATTATACGACAGCAATCAGCGGCTGATCTATCTCGGACAAAAAATAAATGATTTGAGTGAAAAATATTTCAGCAATAAGAAAAAGAAGGATCTTATCGGGGAATTCATGAAAATTGTGGAAATAGAAAATTCCAAGCGTCCAAAGGAAACCCCCAAGGAAATTAAGGTCAAAAAGGCAAAAGTAAAGAAGGTCGTGGAAGAAGCGGAAATAAAGGTGGAGGTCATCCGGGAGCGTAAGAAAGTAGAAAAGGAGAAAGTAGAACTTGAGAAGAAAATTGAAGGCAATAAGCCAAAATTCCCTTTGAATGTAGGGGACCGCGTGCGTATGGAAAATGGCAGGGCCGTTGGGTCCATCGATACCATTGAGAAAGGGAAAGCAATTGTAAATTACGGAACCTTTACCACCAATGTGTCTATGGATCAGCTGGAGCTGGTGCAGGCGATGAAGAAAAAGAAATAATGTACTATATTCCCTGTATATTTATTGTAAATATACCTGTGTGTCAATTAGCCGAATACAAGGATTTTCCTATTTTGAGACAGGCTCTCAGGCACCTGGCGGGTTTTTTTGAGCAGGCTGAATTAAATCAGATGGCAGCGCAAGGCTTTGAAGCTCCCTTCGAATAAGCTTGGGAAAAGGCCTCGGGGCCTGCTGATCCAGAAGGAATATAAAGCTGTTCCTGGTCCGAAAAGCCATGGTTAAAAAAAATCAGGATAACTAAAATTAAAGTCCTTTAAATTAACTTTATGGAATTACCAAAAGATAAAAAGATCATACTTTTTGACGGAGTGTGTAATCTGTGTAATAATGCGGTAAATTTTATCATTGAACGAGATAAAAAAGACGTGTTCCGCTTTGCATCCCTTCAGAGTGAAATCGGTAAAAAGCTTACCGCTGAACGCGGGATAGATCATGAGGCAGTCGAATCCATCGTTTTGATTGAACCCGGGGTGGCCTATTATCAAAAATCTAGTGCTGCCCTGGAAATTTCAAAGGAGCTTTCCGGTTGGGTTTCCGCTTTGAGCTATCTTTCATTTTTACCCGAGACTTTTCGGGATGGCATTTACGAGCTTATCGCCAACAATCGCTATAGCTGGTTCGGAAAAAAAGATGCCTGCATGATCCCTACCCCAGAGTTAAAAGCTAAATTCCTGGATTAAACCTTTACCTCTTTGGAATGATAGGTATCGTCCCAATCCTTGACATTTGGCGGGCCCAATTTATCGACAGATTTTGCTATGACCATGGATACTGCAGCGTCTCCTGTAACATTTACCGTGGTACGGCACATATCAAGTGGCCGGTCTATGGCAAAAATAAGTGCCAATCCTGCCTCTGGGATTCCGGCTTGTGCCAGCACGATTACCAACATCACCATTCCTGCCCCGGGAACGGCTGCCGAGCCAATGGATGCAAGGGTTGCAGTGACAATAATACCCAATTGGGCACCCATGGAAAGATCCATTCCAAAGGCCTGTGCGATAAATACTGCCGCTACCGCCTGGTACAGGCTGGTTCCATCCATATTGATGGTTGCCCCAATGGGCAGTACAAAACTCGCGACTTCCTTATGTACCCCCAGATGCTCTTCCACCCTTTCCATTGTTACCGGAAGGGTAGCCGCACTGGAACTGGTTGAAAAAGCCAAAAGCTGAGCAGGAGCTATCCCGTTTATAAAAAAATTAGGGGTGTTTTTGGTAAAGATCCAAACGATCAGGACATAAAAGCCAATCATAATAAGAAGGCCCAGAATCACCGTGATCGCATACATTCCAAGGGCTGCGAAGAGATCGGTGCTGGGGGATTCCACCACCAGAGAGGCCAGTAAGGCAAACACACCATAGGGGGCGGCGAGCATGATAAGATCAATTAATTTTAAGATAACCTCATTAAAGCCGTCAAAAAAGTCTTTGACAGGTTTGGCCGTGGCCTCGGGAATAAGGATCAGGCCTACCCCGAAAAATATCGCAAAAAATATAACCTGTAACATCCTGGCATTATCGCTGGCCGCAGCAAAAATATTGCTAGGCACGATATCCTCCAGGGCTTGTAATGGACCCGCATCCTTTTGACGATGGGCATCTTCTATTTTGGAAGAGGCATCGGTCTGATAACTGGAGATGAGATCAGAACGGGTTTGATCGGTGATGGTCTCCCCGGGCTTTATCAGATTTACCAAGGTCAGACCAATGGAAACAGCGATTACAGTGGTAAGAATATAAGTGACAATGGTACGCAAGCCCATCTTGGAGAGTTTGGAAATATCCTTTAGATCGGAAATTCCTTTGATAAGCGAAGCTAAAATCAGCGGTACCGCAATTAATTTAAGGGCATTGATAAAGATATTGCCAAAGGGCTTGATCCAATCACTTACAAATCCCGGACCCCAGTCAAATCTTGTCAGGATAAGGGCGAAGATCACTCCGGTGGCCATTCCCAATAAAATCTGCCAATGCAGTGCTAATTTTTTCATTCTCTAGATTTATAGCGATTTGAAATTATATTTTGGATATTTTATTCAGAAGCCAGAAATCGGCGATTACCAGGGCGGCCATCGCCTCCACAATTGGAACGGCGCGGGGCACCACGCAGGGGTCATGCCTCCCCTTGCCTAGTATTTCAACCTCCTCGCCTTTTGAATTGATGGTCGACTGTTTTTGCATAATGGTGGCAACCGGTTTAAAAGCTACACTGAAGTAAATGTCCATCCCGTTTGAAATTCCGCCCTGCACGCCCCCGCTTAAATTTGTGATGGTAGAGGCATCCGGGTTAAACAAATCGTTGTGTTGGCTTCCTTTGAGTTTGGTGCCTTCAAAGCCGCTGCCATACTCAAAACCTTTTACCGCATTTATTGAAAGCATGGCCTTGCCCAACTGGGCGTGAAGTTTATCAAAAACAGGTTCCCCCAATCCCCTGGGCATGTTTTTTATCACGCATTTCACGGTGCCACCCACGGTATCGCCTTGTGAGCGGATCTCCCGGATATACGCTTCCATTTTTTCTGCCATAGCAGGATCCGGACAGCGCACCGGGTTGGATTCGATCAAACTAAAATCGATGTCCTTATAATCCTTCTCTAATGCTATTTCCCCAACCGAGGCCGTATAGGTGTTAAAAGAAATTTTCGGGAGTAGCTGTTTCGCAATTGCGCCCCCGACCACCCTGGAAGCTGTTTCACGCGCGGAAGACCGGCCTCCGCCTCGATAATCCCGAACCCCATATTTTTCATCATAGGTATAATCGGCATGGGAAGGCCTGTAGGCGTCCTTGATATGGGAATAATCGTTTGATTTTTGATTGGCATTCCTTATCACGAAACCTATGGGAGTACCAGTGGTTTTTCCCTCGAATATCCCGGATAGGAACTCTACCGTGTCAGGCTCCTTGCGCTGGGTCACGATAGCCGATTGCCCAGGCCTGCGTTTATCGAGCTCCTCCTGGATTGTTTCTAAATTTAAAAGGATCCCCGCAGGGCATCCATCGATCACACCTCCAATTGCAGTTCCGTGTGATTCTCCAAAAGTTGTCAATTTGAATAAGGTTCCAAAGGAATTTCCAGCCATTTAATTGATTTTCAGCAAATGTAATTTTTTAACTAACAAATTGAAAATCTAAGGCAAATAAATATGGGTTGGGGATGGTTTATTAGGATTCTTGAGCTCGGATTTGCTAAATCGGTGTTCCACAGGGCAGGTGCGCGGGATGCAGGCAGGGAAACTATTGGCAGATTTCAGGTGTGATTCGCCCAATCTGCCGGGGGGGCTTCCCCTGCGATCAAAATGAGCACTTCGGGGCGATTTTTATCATTCTGAGCAAAAGTTCTCTTTTTCTGTATGACCCAGGGGAGCTTTTAGCCCGGGAAGAATTCCTGGGGTCAGAATCGGGCCACCGAAGGCTTAAACCTCAGGGCAGGTTTTAATCGCATTTTGCCTTTTTTACCCGCGTGAATTTTTACGGTGGCTGGGAATAAGCTGCTTAGGATATTTTTTGGAAAATTAGATTGACCTGCGCCCAGGCTCCCCAATGCTAGCCTGTCTTCAACAAAAACTCCTGGTTGATTGCCTGACGCAATTTCCTGGAGTAATCTTCTTCCAGCCATTCCCGATAATTTTTGGTGCTTTTGCTAATGCAGTAGGAGAATTGCCTGATCCTTGAGCTGATATCATCTTTTAATTCCTTGGCCAATTCCCTGGCGTCAAAAACATCATCACTGTTTTCAAAACACATTTTCACATGCTGATCCATAGACCATTCAAGAACAGTTTTAGATTTTAAACCTTTCTTGATCACCACATCATAGGCCGCCTCCACATCAAAATCTACTGCTGCACTTTTGGAAAATTGGGTCCTCAGCTCGGGGGGCATCACATATTTAAATTCCCTTTCGATTTCTTCATCGCTCAGAAGGTTTTCAAAATAGAAATCAGGAGAGCGAAACAGCTGTCTCCAATCTACCGCCGCACTCCAGTTTCCAAAACGCACGACATTGTTCCCCAAATCGATTACCGTAAACTCAGATTTCTTTGGAAGGATCCTGGAACCCCGGCCGATCATCTGAAAGTACAAGGTAAGGGATTTGGTAGCGCGGTTCAAAATAATGGTTTCTACCGAAGGTTCATCGAATCCGGTAGTTAGAATGCTCACCGAGGTGACTATGGCATCCGGAGTGTGCTTAAACCATTTCAGGATTTGTTTCCGATCCTGTTTGCTGGTGGTGTTATCCAAATGACGTATAGAAAATCCGGCATTTCTGAAGGTTTCATATACTTCTTTGGAGGTATTGATCCCATTGTTAAAGATCAGGGTTTTTTTTCCGTGAGACCGCTCTAAATAAGTGTTGAGTAACTTCTCCTGCATGCTCAGGTTGGAATACAACTCTTCCGAGGATTTCACCGTATAATCCCCGTTGATCCCTACCTTCAGGGATTGCAGGCCCACATCGTAGGAATAGACCACTGCTCTGGCCAGAAATCCTTTGCCTATTAAAGATAAAATGGAATCCCCCACAATAAGCTCCCGGTAATTGTCCTTCATAGGAAGTTTAATGTTGGAACTCAGCGGGGTGGCGGTAACTCCAAGAATAAAGCATTTTTCAAAAAACTTAAATAATTTTCGGAAAGAGTTGTAATGTGCCTCATCTATAATGACAAGGCCTATATCCTTAATTTCCAATTTCTCATCGTGCAGCCGGTTGTTGAGCGTTTCCACCATAGCCACAAAACACATATAATCCTCCTGATCCGGCAATTCCTTCACCTTGGAATTTATAATCTTATTGAGGACCCCAAATTCAGAAAGCATCTGGGAGGTTTGTTTACAAAGTTCGATGCGATGCGTCAGAATAAGCACTTTTTTGTTTGTGCGTTGGATGTATTCCCGCACAATTTGCGAGAAAATCACCGTTTTTCCTCCACCGGTAGGCAACTGGTATAATAAATTGTAATGGTTTGGATGGGAATCTATGACCTGAAATATCTTATCTATATCTACCTGTTGGTAATCATAAAGTTTTTTATCATTCTTTTTTTCTTCCAGTCCAAAAGTTTCAACACCCATATCTTATATCTTCAGCAAGTTTGCAAAAATAGCTGATTTTTAAGATAAAATAAAATCTTTGTGGTATTAAAATTTAATATTTCCATTTATGGAATTACCTAAATTTTGATTATATTTATGTCTGCAAAATTATTCGGTCAATACGTGTGTTTTGCCTGTACCCGGTGTTAAAATGCTTAGTTAATAGGGCATATAAACCACAAAGCGTTGCCATATTCCCTGAGCTCGCTTTTCTCCCTCCTAGATATTAAAACCTGAATTTAAAAAATGAAAAGGGAGCCTGAAAATATTAGCAAATATGATACTATATTGAGAAATTGCGATTTGCTCAATAATCTGGATACAGCATCCTACAAGGAATTATTGTCGAGGTTTCACGAGGAAATATGGCCTAAAAATACCTGTTTCTTAAATAAGGAAAAGTGGTTTCACAATTTTTATATCATACTTTCAGGCAGGGTGAAAATGTACCGGGTGGACCCCAGGGGCGGAAAGGAACTCACCTTATTTTTGCTTACCAGGAGTGACTCCTTTGACCTTTTTTGTCTCTTGGACGGATGCGAGCATCCTGTTTTTTACCAAAGCATTGACAGGGTAAAGGTATTGGCTGTGCCTATGGCAGACCTTCGGGAATGGTTAGCTAAAAATCCACAACACTATCCGAATCTTTTAAATTATGCAGGAAAACAAATGCGCCTGCTTGAAAATTTCGTTTCTGACATTTCCTTCGTAGATATACCAACCCGGCTGATTAAACTATTGATAAGAAATGTAAAAGGAGATTCGAACAATCTTGAACTAATCCATGATCTACCAAACAAAGAAATTGCTAATTTAATAGGTTCTACAAGGGCCGTTGTGAATCGGCATTTGCAGAATCTAAGAAAGTGCGGGGCGATTGAAATTTCCAGAAACCACGTTGAAATTAAGAATCTCAGGCTGTTACAGCGCCTTTTGAAACTTCAGGAATTTCGCTCTTCAGGACAAAAATGAATTTCGACAGCTTATAATTCCTTAAAAATCAATTTGTTAAATAATGTATTTGTGCCACTTGAGTAGCATTGTTTATAATGAATCTTAATTAAATTTATGTAGTAATAACCAATTAAATATTAAGATCATGAAAACTCTAATTGTATTTTTGTTTGCAGTGTTTTTTATCAACACCGGACAAGCGCAAGAGGTAACACAACTGGGAGAAACCAAGGTAGAATTTACCCCTTACACTCTTATTCAAACCTCAAATCTTGACACTTATAATGTTGTTGTCAAGGAAAGTTATGTAGGGCTATTTTCAAAAAACGCACTTAAATTCGTCAAAGAAAATTTCAATGCCAGCGATCTCATCAAATCTATAAATAATCCTGATTACGACACTTATTTGGTGAGTTTTAAAAGCACCAAGGGCTATTTAGAGGCCACTTATAATCAAGATGGCGAGATGAGATATTCCTATCAAAGCTTTAAAGATATTGTCTTACCAGTGGATATCAGAAATAATCTCTTTACCAATTATGAAGGTTGGACCATGGTCAAAAATAAATATGTTGCCAGTGGCAAGGGAGATACCTTGGATAAAGAACTATATCGCATTAAATTGAAGAAGGATAACATGAGTCAAAACATTAAAATTATTCCAAGCAGGATTGGAAGTGACAGGGTTGTAAGTAATTAATTCCCCAATAAATACCGCCCCAAATACCGGGAAGCGGTGAACAATTAGAGATGAATTGTTCACCGCTTTTTTATTTATTCAAACAGATCTGAGGATAAATACCTGTCCCCCCTATCGCAAACAATGCTCACCACAACTCCTTCTTCCAGCTCATCACAGAGCCTGAGGGCTGCAGAGACTGCTCCCCCACTGCTCATTCCGGCAAATATTCCTTCATGCTTTGCGAGAGTTTGAGTCATTTCTTTTGATTCTTCTTCACTCACCTCCAGGATGCGGTCCACTTTTTTGGGATTAAAAATTTTAGGTAAATAAGCTTCGGGCCATTTCCTGATCCCCGGAATACGGGAATCATCTCTTGGTTGCACCCCGATGATTTGAATGTCCTTGTTTTTTTCCTTTAAAAAGGTAGAAGTCCCCATAATGGTTCCCGTGGTTCCCATCGAGGAAACAAAATGAGTGATTTTATGCTTTGTATCCCTCCAGATTTCGGGGCCGGTGTTGTTATAATGCGCCTTCCAGTTATCGGCATTGCTAAACTGGTTGATCATAAAAAAGCCTCCATCCTTTACTTTTGCTTCGGCATAATCCCGGGCGGCTTCAATTCCTCCTTCGGCAGAAGTTAAGGTGACCTTTGCCCCATAGGCCTTCATGGTTTGTACCCGCTCTCGCGTCGAGTTTTCAGGCATGACAAGTTCAATATCGAGTTTAAATATTCCCGCGATCATCGCCAGGGCTATCCCGGTATTGCCACTGGTGGCCTCAATTATTTTAGTCTCCCTGTTTATTTCCCCGCGATCCAGTGCACTTTTTATCATATTATACGCAGGGCGATCCTTTACAGATCCGCCGGGATTCTGGCCCTCGAGTTTAAGTAAAAGTTTAACCTTCGGATTTTTTATCAGGGTTCTAGTCTCCACCAAAGGGGTATTCCCAATAAGGTCCAGGATAGAATTACTCATTTTTAATAGTATTTTTAATATTGATTTGAGGCGTATGGGAAACCATAGAATTTTCGGGCACCGATTTGGTGAGCCAGACATTTCCTCCAATTACGCTGTTAGCTCCTATGACGGTATTGCCACCCAAAATGGTGGCATTGGCATAAATCGTGACATTTTCCTCAATGGTGGGATGCCGTTTTGTGTTTCTCAAAGCCCGGTCTACAGACAATGCCCCTAAGGTGACTCCCTGGTAGATCTTTACATTGTCCTTTATAACGGTAGTTTCCCCAATTACCACGCCCGTTGCATGATCTATAAAAAAGGGAACTCCAATTTGAGCCCCGGGATTTATATCTGTGCCGGTAAGGCGGTGGGCATATTCTGCCATTAAACGGGGTACCAGTGGCAATCCAAATTTATGCAGGGTGTGGCTCAGCCTGTAAATGGCAATGGCAAAAAACCCAGGGTAGGCCAGGTAAACCTCTTCCAGGGAATTTGCTGCCGGATCGTGCAGGGTTATGGCCTTGGCATCGCAACTCAATTTCTCCAGAGTACCGGGAAGCGAATCCAGGTAAGTATTCCATATCTTGCCGCAGGGTTGCCCGGCCTCCCAGCAAACCAGATTCACCAATTCCTGAAAATCCAGCTCCAGTGCATTTATATTTTCTTCCACCGGGGTAGCGCCATCAAAGAGTGTATAAAACAATCTTTTTGTAAAAACTTCCGTTTTTTCCTTGATGGAATATTTCAGGTTAGGCAATTGCTTTTGGCCCTGAATTTTTTGAATAATTTCCTCTCGGTTCATTATATTTTTTTTCAGTTATAGATTAATTCAACAAGTTATGAAGCCTTGAGTCGAAAGAAACATCAAATATAACACTTTTCAACTTTTGAATTTCAAATTTAGGCAATTGCATTGCAACCCCCGCTGAAAATCCCTTCAGAAAAGCAATAAAAATATCCCAGGAAATTTTAAGCCTTTT
The DNA here is from genome assembly GCA_041752645.1 of Gillisia sp. Lineage (GTDB taxonomy): Bacteria > Bacteroidota > Bacteroidia > Flavobacteriales > Flavobacteriaceae > Gillisia. The sequence continues at coordinate 9,615 of JBGSWA010000098.1, forward strand.
AATGAAATGCTGCTAAGAAATTTTAACAGGAACCAGGTGTTAAAATTATATTAATCAGGTTAATAGACTTTTGACTTTTTTTTAAATTGGTACTATTATTAACCATTTAAATTTATTATCATGCCACAAGATCAAAAAAAAGGAAAGCCTACTAAACACGAACAGGCAAAGGAAGCTCCTAAAAAACACGAACCTAAAGGGGAACCAAAAAGGAAAATGCGTTAATCTTAAAGATGTTTTCCTTTATTTTTTAATGCCACCCAAAAGGGTGGCTTTTTTTATGAGTGCCCGGCATGGGCGATAACTATAGGCTGCAAGTCCCGAACACGCTTGGCAGTAGGAAGTGTTAGCAAAAGGCAAGGGTGTCCACTGCGAGCTGGAATCTGAAGGAAGCCTGAAGCAAATTCCCGGCCTGACGAACAGAAACTG
>JBGSWA010000099.1:0-7545 GCA_041752645.1 Gillisia sp.
CCTGTTGTTTGCCATTGAAAGCCTTCTTAAATTACAGCAGGAAGGGCACCAGTTAATATTATGGACCTATAGATCGGGAGCTGAACTGGAAGAAGCTGTCAAATTTTGTAATACTAAGGGAATATTCTTTTTTGCTGTAAATCGGAGTTATCCCGAAGAAAAATTTGACAACTCTTTGAGCAGGAAAATCCAGGCGGATATTTTTATAGACGACCGGAATATCGGCGGATTATTGGGATGGGGAGAGATGTATCAAAACTTAAGCCTTGAATCTTCACAAAAGGTGCAGCTTAAAAAAAGAAAAAAAGAAAAATCAGAAAGAAGCCTATTGCGCTTTTTTAAAACCAAATTATGATTAAAATAAAATCCAGGGAAGAAATTGAATTGATGAGGGAAAGCGCCTTAGTGGTTTCCAGAACTTTAGGAATGCTCGCTTCAGAGGTAAAACCGGGTGTTACCACGCTGCGTTTGGATAAATTAGCGGAAGAACACATCCGCGAGCAAGGTGCCGTTCCGGGTTTTCTGGGCATGTACGGTTTCCCGAACTCCCTTTGTGTAAGTCCAAATGCACAGGTAGTTCACGGAATACCTAACAATACCCCACTGGTTGAAGGTGACATTATTTCAATTGACTGCGGCTCGGTTAAAAACGGATTCTACGGGGATCACGCATATACTTTTGGGGTGGGAGAAATAGCCCCGGAAACCAAAGAACTCTTAAAAATCACCAAGGAATCCCTGTATATAGGAATCGCTGAATTAAAAATCGGAAACAGGGTTGGGGATGTAGGTTATGCTATCCAAAAATACTGTGAAGATCACGGATATGGTGTGGTTAGGGAATTGGTAGGCCACGGCTTGGGAAGAAAAATGCACGAAGATCCTGAAATGCCCAATTACGGACACCGCGGCAGAGGCAAAAAATTCATGGAAGGAATGGTCGTGGCCATTGAGCCCATGGTAAATCAAGGCACAAAAAACATCAAACAGTTAAAAGATGGCTGGACAATTTTGACTGCCGACAATAAACCCAGCGCACATTTTGAACATGATGTTGCAATAATAGACGGAAAACCGGAATTGCTTTCTACTTTTAATTATATTTACGAAGCACTGGGTATTGAATGCACCGAGGAAGATAAATTCAGGTCATAAGCCAATGATTAAAAATTTCAGACAAGAGCGTTGGAAAACCTACCATTTGGATATCTGGATGGATAGGTTTGTTTATAAAATCTCGAACTATGGACGGGTGATAAGCTTCGTAAAAAATCCCGAGGGAGAACTCCTTAGCGGCGGAAGAAATTCGGGGTATTTATCCTTCGCTGTGGTTCTGAAGAATGGGAAAAACAAAAGCTATTACTTTCACAGGGTTATCTCCGAATTGTTTTTGAGCAAAAAGGAGGATGACGCCTTTGTGATCCACAAAAATTATGAAAAGCATGACAACCAGGTTCTAAATTTAGCCTGGGCCAATAAAGCACAATGGACCGAGCACCAGTTTGGCAACCCGAATGTAAAAGAGAACAAGCTGAAAAGGAAATTGAGACAAGTTACCTCTTATTCAAAACTTACCTATGGACAAGCTGTCATTCTCAAAAAAAAATTGTTGGACCCCAACCGAAAAACCAGGATAAGGATACTCGCCAAGCAATTTGGCGTTTCCGAGATGCAGTTGTACCGGATTAAATCCGGTGAGAATTGGGGAGATATAGAGGTATGAGCAGCAAGGTATTTAAGCTGGTACTGAATTCCATTCCTCGGCCATTTTTGATCAGGATGAGTTATCTGGCAATGCCAATTCTCAAAATAGCACTGCGGGGAGAAAAATACCAGGATCCAATAGACGGGAGCAGGTTCAGGAAATTCCTGCCTTATGGTTATGAAAACCAACGGGAAAATGTACTTTCCCCTTCTACCCTTTCCCTGGAGCGCCACCGGTTATTATGGCTTTACTTGAAAAATGACACCGGGTTTTTTAAGGATGACTTAAAAGTACTTCATTTTGCCCCTGAACAGGCTTTTTATAAACGCTTCCGGCAGCTAGCAAATCTGGATTATACCACTACCGATTTGAATTCCCCTCTGGCAGATGTCAAGGCCGATATTTGCAATTTGCCTTTCCCGGACAACACCTTCGATTTTGTATTGTGCAATCACGTCTTGGAACATATTCCAGATGACACCAGGGCCATGCAGGAAATTTACAGGATCCTCAAACCGGGAGGCACCGCTATTCTGCAAATTCCCCAGGACCTGAACAGGCAAACTACTTTTGAAGATAATAGTATCACCTCCCCCAGCCAACGCGCAAAGATCTTTGGGCAATATGACCATGTTAGGGTTTACGGGAGGGATTTTTTCGACAAGCTCAGAGGAATCGGCTTTAAGGTGGAAGAAGTGAACTACGGAGCTATTTTAAGCCCCGCGGAAATAGACAGATACCGGATTAGCAGGGAAGAGATCATCCCGGTTTGCACCAAATGATGATTCTTGCCCCCCATGGTCCGCTAAGACCAGCTGGACGTAAAATTCATGAAGGAAATAACCTTCAGGGCCGCAGGAGATTTTGCCCGCAGCATTTTTTTTAAACTTCCTATCTGTAATTACTTTTGGCTCAATCCTTTACCAAAACCTTTTCAAAGCCTTTGGAGGCAAATACCTTTACCTTGTCATTTTCTTCCACATAGATAAAATAAACATCCACATCCTCGATTCTTTTGAGCATTTCCTTAGATTTCTCCAGGCCCAGGGCCATAAATGCGGTCGCGTAGGCATCGGCCACCGCGCAATTTTCAGCCAAGACCGAGGTGCTTAACAGGTTGCTTTTTTCGGACCTCCCTGTAATAGGATTGATGGTATGGACAAATCGTTGCCCGCTCAGGGAATCCACCCGAAATTTCCTGTAATTCCCAGAGGTAGCCATCGCACGGTCCTTCAGGGCTAAGGCAGCCTGGAAGGTCCTGTTTTCACCGCTTTGCATGGGGTTATCTATGGCGACGATCCAAGGCTGATCCTTCGCCTTATTTCGCCCCTTTGCCACCAATTCCCCCCCTACCTCAATCAAATAATCCCGAACTCCTTTTTGGTCCAGGTACAGCCCTAGTACATCCACGCTATACCCCTTGGCTATAGCGTTGAAATCCAAATAAATTTGTGGCCTCCGTTTTACAATTTTATTCTCAGGGGTGAGATTTACCATATTAAAGCCAACATATTGCAGCATAGAATCAATTTTGGCGGGTGACAAGCCATCCGATCGGCTTGCGGGACCAAAACCATAGGCATTTACCAAATTGCCCACCGTGGGATCAAAATAACCCTTACTCTCCCTATGAATCCTTTTTGAAAAATCAAAAACCCTCCTGAAATTTTCATCTACGGCTATGGAGGTATCCCCTGAATTGATCCTTGAAATATCAGAATCAGCCTGGTAGGTGCTCATAGAGTTGTTTATAACCTCAAAAATGGAGTCGAGACCTTTTTCAATATTGAGATCATCCGGGCCAAAAAACTTGAGGTGATAGCTTGTCCCTAAGGCCTCTCCCGCGTAAAACTGTTCTTCTGCGGGACCCGGAGCTTCGCAGGAAACAAAAAAATACAATCCTAAAACTACCCCTGCTAAAATTCCTTTATTCAATTTCCTGTAATCCTTCATAATTGACACTATAATCTTCGTTTCGTAAAACCGGTTTCTCATAATCCTTTGAATTGGCCAATCCCACCCCGGCATAAAATATCTTGGCTTCAAATTGCAGCGCATGTTCTTTAAGGCTCTCCATAAAGATCCAGTCGATCTCCTTTGGATCCTGGGGGTAGGTGATGGCACGCACTACAACAAAATGAGTTTGCTTATTTTTCAGGGCGACAAATTGAGGATTGGATTTTAATTTGCTGTTGACTCCCAGAAACTCATAGCCCTGATCTTCCAGGTCCTTCCCGACAATATTCATTGCCAGATTATGCAGTTCTTGTTTGCTGAGTTCATTTTTCATAAGGAATCCAAAATTACAAATTAAGCACTGTAATTAGAAATTAAAGCGGTAATTATATGCTTGCTTTATTTGTTTGAGTTGAACTGAGAAACAAAAAAAAATTGCTTTGCGGCAGCAAATTCAGATTAAAAAAGTTTTAAAAAAAGACCGGCAAAATTGCCGGTCTAAGATATAATTTAACAAAACGCCATTCTATCCTCCAAAATCGTCAAATCTCACGTTTTCCGGTGGGACTCCAAAATTGTCTGACATTTGTTGAACCGCCTTATTCATCAGGGGTGGTCCACAGAAGTAAAATTCGATATCCTCAGGAGATTCGTGGGCTTTCAGATAGTTGTCTATTACCACCTGGTGAATGAATCCAACAAATCCATCCCCCTGATCATCTATGCTTTTCTTAACTTTCCAGTTGTCCTCTTCCATTGGTTCAGAAAGGGCCAGATGGAATTTAAAGTTGGGGAAATCCCTTTCCAACGCCCTGAAATGTTCAGTATAAAACAATTCCCGTTTGGAACGACCTCCATACCAATAGCTCACTTTTCTGTCCGTTTTAAGGGTTCTGAACAAATGGTACAAGTGAGATCGCATAGGTGCCATCCCGGCTCCACCCCCAACATATATCATTTCAGCCTCACTCTCGTTGATAAAAAATTCTCCGAAAGGACCTGAGATAACCACCTTATCACCCGGTTTTCTGGAAAAAATATAGGAAGATGCAACTCCCGGATTTACATTCATCCAGCCGTTTATAGCTCTGTCAAAGGGCGGTGTTGCCACCCTTACATTGAGCATGACCTTACGCCCTTCAGCAGGGTAAGAGGCCATAGAATAGGCTCGTTCAACGGTTTCATTGTTCTTCATGTTCAAGGGCCACAATTTGAATTTATCCCACTCTTCCTTGAATTTCTCAGGCTCCCCGGGATGTTCCTCCGGATGTGCAGTGATATCCATATCCGTGAACTTAACCTCGCATCTCGGTATTTCAATTTGGATATACCCTCCTGCTTTGTATCCCATATCTTCCGGAATTTCCACTACAAATTCCTTGATAAAGGAGGCCACATTGTAATTGCTCACAACAGTGGCTTCCCATTTTTTAATTCCAAAAACTTCTTCCGGAATTTGGATTTTCATGTCTTGCTTCACCTTTACCTGGCAACTCAGTCTCCAGCCATTGGCAATTTCCTTCCGGGTAAAATTAGGTTCTTCTGTCGGGAGAATTGATCCCCCGCCCTCGGTAACGATACATTTGCACTGAAGACAAGTACCCCCACCACCACAGGCGGAAGGCAAAAATAATTTTTGTTCGCTTAGCGTTGAAAGAAGAGTTCCTCCCGAGGATACCTCAATATCCTTTTCCCCATTTACTGTGATTGAAACCGGACCCGATGGCACTAATTTAGCTTTGGCATACAACAAGATGGAAACCAAGAATAAGATCAGTACTAAGAATACAATTACACCTGCTATTATAACTGTCATTGTTTTTTGTTTTTCAATTAAATTTTAATTCCCATAAAACTCATAAATCCTATTGCCATAAGCCCGGTAATGATAAAGGTGATCCCTAAGCCTTTCAGGGGAGCGGGGACATTGGAGTAGGCAATTTTTTCACGAATGGCGGCAATGGCTAAGATGGCCAGAAACCAACCTATTCCACTTCCAAATCCATAAGTGATCGCTTCTGTTACCGCGCCAAAAGCCTTTTGTTGCATAAACAGCGAGCCCCCCAGGATCGCACAGTTCACAGCGATTAGCGGAAGAAATATTCCCAAATTACTGTAGAGCGAGGGGGCAAATTTCTCGACGATCATTTCCACCAATTGAACCATAGATGCAATTACCGCGATAAACATAATAAAGCTAAGAAAGCTCAGATCAATAGCTGCATATTCCGGGTTTAACCACCTCAGGGCTCCGGGCGACAGCAAATACTGGTCCAGCAAAAAGTTGATAGGCACCGTAATGGTAAGCACGAATATTACAGCCGCCCCTAAACCTACTGCAGTTTTCACTGTTTTTGACACTGCCAGATAGGAACACATTCCCAGGAAGTAGGCAAAAATCATATTTTCTATGAAAATACTTCTAACAAATAAATTTATATATTCCATTGTTATCTTGTTTTGCTTGAGCTATTAGTTTTGTTCAATTAGTTTACGGTTTCTGGAACGCTGCACCCAAATGATGATCCCAATTACGATAAGGGCCATTGGAGACAAAAGCATCAGCCCGTTGTTTTCATAACCGAAGGAATATAGACCGGTTGATTCAGCAGCCGTGGCCGCTCTGTGGCCCAATACTTCAAATCCGAATAGTTTACCCGCACCGAGCAATTCCCTGAAAAAGGCTACCAATATAAGGATAAGACCATAACCGGCGCCATTTCCAATTCCGTCAAGAAATGATTTGTACACATTATTGCTTAAAGCGAAGGCCTCCAGTCGGCCCATTATGATACAATTGGTGATGATAAGACCGACAAATACTGACAGCTGCTTGCTGACATCGTAGGCATAAGCCTTAAGAACCAAGTCTACTAAAACCACCAGCGCCGCGACAATAACCAATTGCACAATGATCCTGATCCGGTTCGGAATTAAATTCCTGATAAGGGAAACAATCATATTGGAAAATGCCACTACCACCGTTACAGCAATTGCCATAACAATTGCAGGTTCTAGCTGTACCGTAATGGCCAGAGCGGAGCAAATTCCCAAAACCTGCACCGTGATTGGATTATCGTCATTTAATGGATCCGATAATAACTTGCGGTTCCTCTTGGAAAGAAAGTGTTCTTTTTCTTTTGAATCTGACAAGAACAAGATCATTTCTCTTTTCTTCGCTTCCTTTTCCTGGGAAACTATGTTTTTATCTTTTGTCATAATTACTGAATTGCAACTTTATTTTCCTGTTGTTTTTTAAAATAAGGCAGGTAGTGTTTTAACCTCTCTGAGATCATATCAGAAACCCCGACTCCGGTTATGGTCGCTCCTGAGATGGCATCAACTTTATTATCATTCTTATCTGTTGGATCCGGTCTTCCTTTGACCACCGATACCCCAATGAGGTTCCCGTTTGAATCAAAGACCTTTTCATCCGTAAAACGTTCCCTGAACCAGTCCTGAGTGATTTCGGCACCAAGACCGGGAGTCTCTCCCTTATGATCGAAAACAGCCCCCTGAATGGTGTTTACGTCCTCTTTTAATGCGATATATCCCCAAATGGCGTCCCACAGGCCCTTTCCCTGAAGAGGTACTATATAATATTTTTCGCCTTCAATTTCCGCAATGTAAATTGGAAATGATTGTTCGCTTACTGGTTTTTTCAATTCCTTTGCAAGGTCTATTTGAAAAGCATCTGCGGATTCTATAACCTCCCCATTTTCATCTAAGGCAAAAGCCTCCTGGACGTATTGGTTGTATAATACCTCTGATTCATCCCGGGTTGTTTCAATCCCCACGGTGGCCAAAATATTCTGCATTTTTTCCTTTCGCACATTTTCATCCCGTAATGGTTGCAGGGTGGTCGCGGCGTATGCCAGGACAGT
>JBGSWA010000100.1:0-10058 GCA_041752645.1 Gillisia sp.
AGGTGGCATCGGTAAGATTTGAATACTCTAAATAGGCATTTTTAAACAGGTTTTTTAATCTCTCGGCATTTCTGCTGTTCCCAATTTCTGCTGAAAAAAGCTCAAAAACTTCCGTTAAACCCTCGGTGTCTAAATTCCCAACCGCATCTTTCCCGGCTCCTGCCTGATGGCTGTTCCATTGAAATTTTTTTCCTTTGAGGTTAAAGAAATTGATCTCCTCAAAATCGTGATCCTCCGTGGCCATCCAATACACCGGAACAAAATGAGCTTCTGAATATTTTTCGTTTAATTCTGAAGCTAAATTGATGGCCGAAACAATTTTATATAAAAAATAAAGCGGACCGGTGAATAAATTGAGTTGATGCCCGGTGGTAACGCTGAAGGTGTTTTCTTGTGAAAGGGATTCGATATTTGTCAATACAGCATCAGAAACCTCCAGTTTTTGGTATTGGAGTTTTAATTCCCGCACCAAAACAGCTCTTTTTTCAGGCTTAAAAAATGCCTGTTTCTCCTCCATCTGGGCCTTAAAATTATCGAGGTCGGGAAACCTGTTATAAAAGGGTTTTAGGGTCTCCTTTTTATCCAGGTAATCGGTGATAAGGGGAGTAAAATAATTGGTTTCTTTATAGGAAAGACAGTCTTTAGGCATAGATTTACTTTAAAAAAGCAAAGATACCTAAGTTCATTATTTTACAAACCATTTTTTAGTTATTTCAGGGTGGTATGCTATCTTTACCCTATTAACAAAGATTCTAAAGATAATTAATGAAAAATTTATCAGTAGCTTTTGCAGTATTCCTTTTGTGTTTACAACCTGCTTTTACCCAGGAATTACAATCCCCCGAAATTTTTTTGGGATATGAGATCGGTACGCGATTTACCAGACACACCGATGTTGTAAAATATTTCGAATATGTAGGCAAAAGCTCCAATATGATGCAGTATCACACCTACGGAAAAACAAATGAATTTCGTCCGCTTACCTATGCTGTGATTTCCTCATCGGAAAATCTGAGGGATCTGGAAAAGATAAGGACCGATCACCTAAAAAATGCAGGAATGCTTCCCGGGCCTGCCGAGGGTTCCTCTGAAAAGGCAATAGTATGGCTGAGTTATAACGTCCACGGAAATGAAGCCTCCAGCACTGAGGCTGCGATGCAAACTCTTTATGAACTGGTAAGCTCAAAAAAGGAATGGCTAAAAAACACCCTTGTGATCATGGATCCCTGCGTCAATCCAGATGGACGTGACCGATATGCCAACTGGTACAACCAGGTAAAGGCCGAATCCTATAATTCCTCGCCCTTGGCGACCGAACATAACGAACCATGGCCGGGGGGAAGGCCAAATCATTATCTGTTCGATTTGAACCGCGACTGGGCCTGGGCAACTCAAAGCGAAACCCGACAACGCTTAAAGATTTACAATACCTGGATGCCTCATATCCATGTAGATTTTCACGAACAACAAATCAACGAACCCTATTATTTCGCTCCCGCGGCAGAACCTTTTCACGAGCTAATCACTCCTTTTCAGCGGGAATTCCAAACCGAAATAGGGAAGAATCACGCAAAATATTTTGACGCGAAAGGTTGGTTGTATTTCACTAAGGAAAGCTTTGATCTTTTATATCCGAGTTACGGCGATACCTATCCTGTATATATGGGTGCCATTGGAATGACCTATGAACAAGCGGGAGGCGGGGCAGCTGGCCTGGGAATCCAAACCGGGGAAGGATACGTTCTCACTCTGGCGGATCGCGTGGCCCATCACAATACTACAGGGCTTTCCACTGTGGAGGTAGCCTCAAAAAACATCGAAAAACTCAATTCCGAATTCAAAGAATTTTTCCAAAATGACCATCTTTTATATAAAAGCTATGCGATGAGCGGAAGCCCCGATAAGATCACCGCTTTAAAAAAGTTGCTGGATTTTCACGAAATTTCTTATAGCCATGCCAGCTCGGGTAAAATAAAGGGCTTCCATTACACCCAAAACAAAATCGGCGAGCTCAACTCCAATGAAAATACCCTCCTTGTTAATACAGCCCAGCCCAAGGGAAAAATGATACAGGTTTTATTTGAACCTGCTGTTAAATTGAGTGATTCCCTTACCTATGATATCACCGCCTGGAGCCTTCCTTATGCCTATGGCTTGGATGCCGTTGCCAGCACCAGGGCTATTTCTGGCATACCCGCAAAACAAGTGGATACCCTTATCAATTCCCCTACCCCAAAGGGGGCCGGGTATATTACAAAATGGAACAGCATGCAGGACGCCCGTTTTCTGGCGGCGCTCCTTAAAAAAGGGTTTAAGGTGAGGTTTACCGGGATTCCATTTGAAAACTCCAACCAGAGATTTAATTCAGGAAGCCTTGTAATTACAAAAAGTGACAACCGTACCCTGGAGGACTTCGATTTAAAATTGGTGGAGATTGCAAACACATACAACCGGCAGTTAACCGCTGCTGCCAGCAGTTTTGCCACCAGCGGGCCGGATTTTGGCTCTCCGCATATTAAGATCATCAACAAGGCCAGGATCGGGGTTTTGCGCGGGGAGGCCGCCTCGTCCCTTAGTTATGGCGAGCTCTGGCACTTCTTTGAGCAGGAGCTCAACTATCCAATTACCTCGATCAATACGGGGGATCTTAACCAGTTGGTTTTATCCGCCCTGGATGTTTTGATCTTCCCCTCGGGGAATTACAGCAGCATTTTGAGCGATCCTAAAATGGAAGAACTCAAGGCCTGGGTCAAAAATGGAGGGAAAGTAATTGCAATTGGAAATGCTGTTGGGAGTTTTGCAGGAAAAGATGGATTTGACCTTAAGGCAAACAAACCGGCAACTAAAAAAGATTCCACAGAAAAAGGAAATCTCATTCCTTATAACCTGCGGGAACGGGAGGGTATCAAGAATCTTATTACGGGTAGCATTGTAAAAACAAAAGTGGATAATTCGCACCCCATGGCCTTTGGATATGATCCAACATATTTCAGTTTAAAATTGAGCAATATGAGTTTCAGCTTTTTAACCAAGGGATATAATGTGGTTTATTTAGAGGAAAATCCGGAAATAATTTCAGGATTTGCAGGAAGTGATGCAGTAAAAAACATCAAAAACTCGATGATCTTCGGGGAGGAAAAAATGGGAAAAGGCAGTTTTATTTATCTGGTTGACAATCCCCTGTTCAGATCCTTTTGGGAAAACGGAAAACTGTTCTTTGTGAATTCCATCTTCTTTGTGAACAATGAGGATTTAAACAGGTATTAAAAAATAGCACTCACCCCTTGCCTGGGCGGCATAAGCACCCGAGCAAGGGAGGAGTTATAAAATGGCCTTAGTCCCATTTTTTATTCGACAGCAATTAAATTTTAAAACCATGAAAGCCCTACCGCAGCTGCCTAATTATTTGGATTTTTTGATTTCCCGGAACCCAACAACCATTTCTCTCACATGAAGGCCAAGGCCCTGAGCGGTATTTATCATATCAGGAATTTAATTTCCCTGGGCTCGGTTTATTTTTTCCTTCTGAAGCACCTACTAAATCAAAAGAGATTTATAAAGAATGTGGCAGAAAAGGAACTGCTCCCATTTAAAATTGACAATGATGGGAGCCTAACCCCTCAGGATTTTAACAAGATCACAAAATATTACGGACTGGGTGTTCCGGGGGTTTTGGGAGAATCATTTTGCGCTCTGCGGGGAATACCAATGAGCGAAAATGAACGCAGCTGCCTTACTTTTCTCGGCGGGATTTCAGGCCTGCTGGACGATCTCTTTGACGCTCCCAAAAAACATGCCCGTGATTTGGAAAAATTCATCCTGCAGCCAGAAAATTTAAAACCGGCTGATTCTTATGAAGCTTTACTGCTGCATTTTTATGTGCTCGGCTTAAAACATTCGGCCAACCCTGGAGCCTTAAAAAAGCAGGCTTTACAAGTATTTAAATCACAACAGCATAGTAAAGAACAACAAAATTCAGGCAATTCTCCCCAGAGAATTCAGGAATTTAGCCTTGCCAAGGGAGGCGCCTCATTTATCTATTACCGGTTATGTTTGAACGATCCTCTGCTGGAGCATGAGGGAAAATTGCACTTCCATTTAGGCGGTCTGATGCAATTGGGGAATGACATTTTTGATCTTTGGGAAGACCACTACGCTGGTACTAAAACCGCTGCCACCATTTGCACTGATATCCCTGCATTGCACAGGGAGTTTATAGGTGGAATGCAGCTCACCTTTAAATTGGCCGCGAAAACCAATTTTCAAAAAGAAAGGATCAAACATTTTCTTCAAAGCACCACCCTTGCCCTCTCAAGGGTACTGGTTTGTCTGGATCAATTTGAAAAACTTCAGGAAGCTACAGGGAACCAATTTCTTATTGAGAAGTACAGCCGTGAGGAATTGATATGCGATATGCAAAAACCAAAAAATCAATTTAAAGCCTTCCAATACGCCCTGAAACTATTTCCACTTAAATACTGAAAATTATTAGAACCAAACTGATTTTTAGGATGTTTTTTAACTTAATTTCGTAAGGATTTTATAATTTAAAAATATGCTGATTCCTGTTTTATTATTGATTGCCGGCCTGGTGATTCTTATTCTTGGCGCGAACTATATGGTTGAAGGCGCTTCGGCCCTGGCCAAAAAATTCAATATTTCAGACCTTGCCATTGGACTTACAGTGGTGGCTTTTGGAACCTCGGCCCCAGAACTTGTTGTCAACACCTTTGCGGCCCTTCAAGGCCATCACGACATCGTATTCGGGAATGTGCTTGGGAGCAATAATTTCAACCTGTTCATCATCCTTGGCCTCACTGGTTTGATTGTTCCCCTGGCAGTTCAGTCCAGCACGGCCTGGAAGGAGATCCCAATCTCGTTTCTCGCGGTTGTCATTCTCTATTTCCTGGTAAATGACAAATTTTTGTTCGGTTCGGAAACTTCCGTTCTGGGCCAGATGGACGGGTTCGTATTATTGGTGTTTTTTGGATTATTCCTCTTTTATGTGTACAACCAGTTAAAATCTGATCCCACAGTAACCGAGATCAATGTCCCTCATCTTTCAAATGTAAAAATTGGGATCTATATAATCGGAGGATTGGGCGGCCTGGTTTATGGCGGACATCTGGTGGTGAATAATGCCGTTGAACTGGCTGAATTCTTTGGAATAAGTGAGAAGATCATTGGACTGACCGTGGTTGCAGCCGGAACTTCTCTCCCAGAACTTGCCACTTCCCTGGTTGCAGCACTTAAAAAAAATGCCGATATTGCTGTGGGGAACATTATTGGCTCCAATATCTTTAATATTTTCCTTATCCTGGGTCTTTCCTCTGTTCTGAAACCCATAGAATTCGATCCTAATTTTAATATAGATCTGTATATTTTGGCAGGGGGTACCATTTTCCTGTTTTTAGCAATGTTTATTGGAAATCCAAAAAAGATCGATTCCTGGCAGGCAGCTGTAAAACTTTTCTTTTATCTTGGTTATATGACCTACCTGGTGATGGGGGAATTATAAACCGCGCTAATTATGCCTAAAAATGAAAAAAATCCTGATTCTTAGTTTGCTACTCATGTTGAGTTCCTGCGGAAAATCTTCCGAGGAGAAACCCAGGGCTGCTGAGCTGGATTCTCTGAAGACCGAAATCAGGGAACTGCACCGGGCCCTGGATACCCTGAGTGATCAATTGATGAAAAAGAAGTATCTGACTAAAGATTTTCCATCCTATTTTGACAGCATTCCAGATCCGGAAAAATTCATTCTGGAGAAACTCAGGGAAAAACCAGCCTTGATCCCGAAGAAAGGGGTTTTAGGAGGAACGATGCATTATAGCGGGGTTTCCTTTATTAACGATCACCTGCTTTTAGTTCAATACGAAGACGGGCATATTATGGGAAGGGCGATCTATCAATACAAAATGGATAAAAACGGAACTTTAATCTTTCAACTTTTAAGTGAGCTAAAAGATTAAAGTTGCCTACTTAGATATCCTGTTTGGACTTTTGTTTTTAGTTGATCTCAATTTGATATTGCAACACAAACATTCCCTTGCGCTGCTCTACCCTTAACTGCTCCTCTATGTCTTGAAACACCGGCCTGTTTTGGTATCCAAGGGAGAGTTTGTTGCTATGCCCCTTGAAATAACAGTTTATCCCCAGGTCATAGACCAGCATTGCATCGGCAAGGAGATCAAAATCGGAATATTGAATGGCAATATTCGGTTGAAATTGATTGTTGTTTTTAGCTTTTGGCAACAAATATCCGAATTGGAAAAATACCGTATTTCCGGTTCCCATCATTGGAAAATCGTTTCCGCTTCCATTAAAAGAGGTGCCCCCGGAGGTGATATCATTGGCACCTACATTTCTGATATAATCCGGACCGAAATCAGTGCTGTAAAATCCCAGATAAGAAGTGATGGCAGTCCCTTTATCCTTATTCAGGGGAACATCATAAAACAGATCTACCGCCCAGTTATTAAAATCGTAAAATTTCTCTTGCTCGTTTACAATTTGTGAGGTCATTTTAGGCTGATGCATAAATCCCGCACCTAAATTAAATATATTTTTTGTTCCCACATAGGATCCCGCCCCACCGCTATAGGCCGTTTTATTGCTTTCATTGTCTAAAAATTCGTATTTAAGATAGCCCGACACTCTTTTTCGTGGTCTATTGAGTGCATAATCCACTATTCCTTCCTGAGCAGGTACTCCAAACTGAACAGGATTTTTGATCGAGAGTATATAATCAAATTTTCCTAATTGTCCTTTTGCCCAAAGCCCCAAATCCCTGGCTACATCATCATTTTTATTGACGGTTAACAATGAAAATAAAGGGGCATCAACTGCCATTAAGGATTTGCTGCTCCTCACGTTCCATCTGCTGAGTCCTTCCCAGCCCGACTTCCCGAAACCCAGAGTGAATTCTTTGGCAAATTCATATTCGGCATATAAATCCAGTACTTTGAACTGGAAATTTTTTTCTGAAACTGAATTCAAATTATTTCCCCCAAATAAAGAGTACACATATAATTTTGGAGTTATTTGTGCAGAAATCCCCATTCTTAACCTTCTCACAGATACATCAAACACATTATTCACATTTTCACCGTTTATTGTTGTTCCCGGGTTTGAGTCAAAATACCTGGTCCATAATTGCATTCTCACCGAAGCTTTTACATAGGTTTCGCCGGTGTCGTCAAAATTTAATTTGAGCTTATTACTTTGGGAAAAAGCTGCATTGGTCGTTAAAATTAAAATAAACAAGCCACACAGTCTTAGTACATAATATTTCATGATTTCGGTAAAATTTTGGTTTTTAATAAAAATTTTTATAGAGTTTAGAAAGATATTTATTGAAGAAAATCCCTTTACTTATGAATTTACCTGACTTATCTTAAAAAGTTCGGGAACCTTGTTCGTATCAAAATCCCAAATATAAGGGAGCGCAAAATACACGATAAGAGTTACAATAACAATAGAAATAGTATTCATCTAGAATCCAGATTTTACCATATCTGAAATCCTTAGATGACCGGAGCCAAAAACTACGGCATTTGGAGGGGTCGCCACTGGTAACATAAATGCGCAGGAAGCGGCCAGAGTTGCACCCACCATCAGGGAGTAGGGATGAATATTCATCACCAAAGCCATTGGGGCCAAAACAAGAAGCAACATGGCTGTGGTGGCTGTGCTGGATGTGACTTCGGTTAAAAAATTAACCCTGGCAATTAAAAACAGAAGTAGCAGGAAAAATGGCAGATTCTCCAGATCCACTAATTGATTTCCAATCCATATGGCCAGGCCATTATCCCCAAAGGCTTTTGCCAATGCCATACCACCACCAAATAACAAAATAATACCCCAGGGAATTTTAACAGCTTTCTCCCAGTGTAATAATCTTTTACCTTTTTTATTTCCGGGAACAACAAAAAGGACAATCCCTGCAGCAATTGAAATTATGGTATCATCGATAAACGAAAAAATAGGCTGAATTAAAAAGGACCTTGTAATCCAACAAAAGGCAGTGGTAGCAAAAACTGCCAATACCGTTTTTTCCTGTTTGCTCATTTTGCCCAGACCTTTTAACAACCGAATAATTTCTGATTTTCTTCCCGGGAATTCTTTTTGTTAAAACTTAAAAGCAATTTTGGTGAGATATTTCCAACATATATAAAGTAACATAACAGAAATTGGCATGCCGAACATTGCCCATTTAAGGAAACTTATTTCGATGCCGTAAATTTGTTCCACTATTCCGGCAAAGATCAAATTTGGGGTGTTCCAATTAATGTTCCGATCCCACCTATGGAAGCACTATAGGCAATTGCCAGTATTAAGGCTTTTCCGAATTTTAAATTTTCATTTTCAACCGTATTAGGATTGTCCTTTAACTGGGTAATAATTGCTACCCCTATTGGAAGCATCGTGACAGCTTTAGCCGTGTTGGATATCCACATAGATAGGAAACCCGTGGCGACCATAAAGCCTAAAATAATGTAGTTGACATTTGTCCCATTTTGTGCCAAAGTTCTCAAACCCCATTAGAATGAGAAAACCGGGTTTGCACTGAGATATTATTGAAATAATAATAATAATAATAATAAAACTCCTTATAAATTGAGATTTATAAGGAGTTCTTTATGTTGTTTCGAAAAAAAATGTGAAGTTTTATTCTTTTGGTTTTCTAACTTTTTTCTTTTTCTGATGTTTTAAAATTTCCGCCTCCCTGTAGAAAATAATTTCTTCGGCAATATTGGTGATCAGATCCCCAATGCGTTCTATCTTTTTAATGATTGAAAAAAGCAATAAATACTGATCTATTAAACTGGCATCTTTTTTAACTTCTTCAGAGATAACCTTAAAGGCATTTATATTTATCTTATTTAAGACTTTATCCTTTTTATAAACCTTCCTTGCTTTTTTGGTATCATCATCAACATAAGCCTCTTTAATGTCGTCTAACATAGAAAGTGCAGAATCGTACATTTCTACAAAACGCAAACTATCCAGGAGTTTAGGATCTATAGGTGTATTGATCTCAATGATATATTTTGCCACACCAAAGGCATGATCCCCAATTCTTTCAAGATCAAAATTAATTTTTCTCAGGGCCAAAACAAACCTAAGATCTCCTGCTACCGGGGTATGCAGGGCAATAAATCTTTCGCAATCGCGGTCTATTTTCAAATCCAGGGCATTTACCCTGTTTTCGGTATGTATGACCTCCTCGGCCAGGTCGCTGTCGTGATTGAGAAATGCTTCTTTTGATTTTCGCATTTGCTTTTCACAGAGCTCAAACATTTCAAGTCCAGACTGTTTTAAGGATTCCCTGTATTGATCTAAATTTATCATGGTTTATGAATTTTATCCGAAACGACCCGTAATGTAATTTTCGGTTTGTTTTTTTTCAGGATTGGTGAATATTTTATTTGTCTTGTCGAATTCAATGATCTCTCCAAGATAGAAAAATCCAGTATAATCACTTATTCTCCCTGCCTGCTGCATATTATGTGTAACAATAACAATGGTATACTGACTTTTTAACTCGTGAATGAGTTCTTCAATTTTCGCAGTGGAAATAGGGTCCAATGCAGAGGTGGGCTCATCCATCAAAATAACTGATGGCTCCACAGCCAGGGTTCTTGCAATACAAAGGCGCTGTTGCTGTCCTCCGGAGAGTGCCAAGGCCGATTTATTCAGATTGCCTTTTACCTCTTCCCAAAGGGCGACTTGTTTTAGGGAGGATTCCACCCGCTCCTTCAAAAAGGTTTTGTCTTTTATACCCTGGATCCTTAAGCCATAAGCCACATTTTCAAATATGGATTTTGGAAATGGATTAGGCTTTTGAAATACCATTCCCACCTGTTTGCGAAGCTGCTCGACATTTACCTTTTTCTTGTTGATATTTTGATCGTCTATCAGGATCTTTCCCTCCATCCGGAAACCATCCACATAATCGTTCATCCTATTGAATAGTCTTAAAAAAGTAGATTTCCCACATCCCGAAGGTCCTATAAAAGCAGTGACACTATTTGCCTTTATGTCCATGGAAATTT
>JBGSWA010000101.1:0-7094 GCA_041752645.1 Gillisia sp.
CCCCGTTAGAATAGTAGGTATAAGTAGGTTTCTCTTTAAAGCTTTTAATATGTCCTTCGTGCGTCTCTAATACTGCATAAGGAATATTTACCTGGTAGGGAATTGTAACTACAGAAAAGTCAGCACCTTTTTCTATGAAATCCAGAAACAGGTGCTCGTAGTCCAAATTGGTAAGCAAATCAGAGTTCATCACCAATATATAATCGTGTAGGAAATTGTTTATTTTAGATACAGCACCTATCGTACCTAAAGCAACATCTTCCCAAACATAATTAATGGTTATATTTCTTTCTGTTCCATCGCCAAAATAACTTTCGATTTGTTCTCCTAAATATTTTACGGATATCCAAAAATCATCGATGCCATATAATGCAAGTCGTTCTACATTGTGCTCCAAAATGGCTTTGTTACCGACTTTTAAAAGTGGCTTCGGCGTTTTGTCCGTAAGAGGTTGTAGTCGCTGGCCTCTACCGCCAGCCATAATCACAACATCAACCGGTAAATACGATTTTATTTCCTGGAAATTAATTACGTTTACTACTTTCCGCTCGTTATCTATAACCGGTAGGATTCTGAAATTCCCTTCCCGATATGCTATCACCTTCTGTATATCCTGGTCTCCTTTTGATATATATTTTGGATGAGTTTGAATAATTTCATTTACTGCTTTATCGATCGTAATTCCTTTTATAAGTGCTCGTCTCACATCTCCATCTGTAAGTGAACCCAGCAATTTATCATCTTGGTCCACTACAAACAAAATCGCATCTTTCGCAAGAATATCCAGCTTGATCAACGCTTCTTTTATAGAACTGCCGGAAGCAATCAGATGATCTCTAAAATTTCTCATACTCATTTTTTAAAATTGCTATCATTTTTGAAGCAGTATCTCCTTCGCCATAAACGCTTGTGAAACTGATATCATTAAAATTTTCAACATCGTGTACCGCATCCAGAATAGCCTGCTTTTCAACAGGTACAGAAATGATATTTTTAGTTAGTATTCTTCCATCCTGTCTATTGCCCAGATTAATGACCCACTTTGGGAAAAAAGCAGCTTCTACAAAACCACTAGAAGTATTCCCAAGCATAAATTCGCAATATTTCATACAGGATAAATATCCTATCATTCCGAAAGACGCAACAATTTTCAGAGAAGGATTTTGACAACCATATTCTAAAATGATTTCTTTTATCTGATCCCCGATTGTATCAGCATTAGGTAGGGTAATTACAATTTGATATTTTTTAGCTAACTCGTTGAATGAAGCCAATACTTCATGGATATAATTGATGTTCTTTTCTAAATTTACTGTTTCAGGATGGAATGTGCATAAGATGGTGGGTATAGATAAGTCAATATTAAACTTATATTTAAAATCTTCTTTGCTCAAATAATTTATCTTTTTCAAATTATCTACGCTTAAAGCACCAACGTTGTGGGTACTTGCTGCTGGATTAATCTGAACCGCTCTTGCTTTGTAAACATCGGTTGAAACCAATAATACCTGAGACATTAGCGAAATAGCATGTCGATACACATTATCTATTGCTCCTAAAGTTGTTTCGCCAGCATGTATGTGTGCAACTTTACAAACATAAGGTGTTGTTGCAGTTACTGCAGCAAACATTTCGTATCTATCGCCCAAAGCAATGATATAATCATATTTATTTTTTGACCAAAAGTCAGCAAAGATGCCTACTGTATCACCGATGTTATTCGAAATAGCTCTGGCATTGTGATTGGCCAATGGTGTTTCAATCTCATGGAGGGTCTTGAAATGATAATTTCTAATCTCATTAATTGTATAGCCATGATTTTTGGACAAGTGTGATCCGAAAGCGATCATCTCTAATTCAAAGAAATCATCTGCCTGCAATTTATTTAACAATGGTAAATAAATACCAAAATCAGCACGTGAACTCGTTAAGACGGCTATTTTCATAAAGTTATTAAATCGTCCTCTTCAAAATTTTTAACTGCCCTTGTTCCCAAAACCTTCTCCCACTGCATAGCAGATATCCCATTTCCAGGTCTTTTAGTCGTAATATTTTCCTCGGTAATAATACTCCCCTTTTCAATTGGTAATTTAGCTACGATACTTTTTCTTGCGATCGCCATGTTTTTCATTTCGCTTTCGCTAGGCTCTTTTATCCCATTTCCAGATAAAGCATCTTCGATGTTTCTTATCGCTTTACACATGGCTATTAGTTCATTTGGTTCTAAAGAGGCTTTGTGATCCGGCCCATCGAGATTTTTGTCTAAAGTAAAATGCTTTTCAATAACAGAAGCACCTAAGGCCACTGCGGCAATCGGCACTTCGATCCCTAAAGTATGATCTGAATAACCCACTTTTACTCCAAACTCTTTTTTGATGCTTAACATCGCACTTAGATTGACATCTTTCATTGGAGTAGGATACTCGGTATTGCAATGCAAAATTGTTATGTTATCACTTTTAATTCCAGCATCTAAAAAGATCGTTAACGTATCCTTTATTTCACCCATCATTGACATGCCGGTAGAAATAATCACCTCTTCAAATAATTGTGCAGCCTTTTTTAAATAAGGTAAGTTCGTTATTTCACCACTTGGTATCTTTACCAGCTTTAATCCAATACTGGCCAAATATTCTAAAGATGGCAAATCAAAAGCAGTGGAGAAAAATTTGATTTGCTTAGCTTCGCAATAGCGTATTAACGTTTCGTGTTGGGCATGAGATAGTTCTAATTTCTTCAACATTTCCAACTGACTGTCAGTCTCGTTTTGCGTATTCTGAATTTGATAGGCTGCTTTCTTTGCTGATTTTGATACCAGGTTTTCAGCTTTAAAGGTCTGAAACTTTACATAATCTACACCAGCTGTAACAGCAGCATCAATTAGCCGAAAGGCTTTGTCAATGTCACCGTTGTGATTAACGCCTGCTTCAGCAATTATGATTACTTTCTGTTTCATTGTTGAATTTTCTTTGCAGGATTACCAATCCAAACTTCTCCATTTGGCAAGTTTTTTAATAAAACACTACCTGCTCCCAAAATACAATTTGAACCAATACTAATATTCTGTTTACAGACAGCATTTGCACCTACAAAGCTACATTTGCCAACTGTAACATTTCCCGCCAAGGTTGCCGAAGGCGCTACATGAACATAATTACCGATTTCGCATTCGTGTTCCACAACTGCATTTGTATTAATGATTACTCCTACTCCTATTGTACTTATGGCATTAATAATAGCATTTTTTCCAACATACGTAGAGAGACCTATTGTTGTTGTCTTTGAAACATTGGCCGTGTTATCTATTAAAGTAAATTGGGTCAGATTTTTCGAAATAAACAGGCTCACTATTTTTTCTCTTATTTGTTGTTCACCAACTGTTGGGAAAACACAATCATTTTTTACAATCGAATTTAAATCCACCTCCAATTCGTAGCCACAATATTTAAGATTGTATGGATTTGAGGTTGACTCTTGTTTATCAAAATAGCCTGAAATAGTATAGCCTAATTCCAACATGCTTTCAATCAACACATAAGCATGTCCGGAGTAACCAAAGATGTACACATTTTTAGAATCTTGCACTACTAGGGATATTAACGATTCTATCTTCTAAAAATAAAGCGTTTTTTTGTTCATCTTTCTGGCAATCGTTGTACATCGGTAAACGGTGCATTAGCTGCCAAATCGGTCTGGTCATCACGTTATTTTCATTGGATTCTTTTAAAAACAAATCTCTTTCGATCCTATTTTCTAATTCAATACACATTAACCAATAGTTGGCTTTGGTATTTTCCAATTCTGTCCTAAAATTAATTCCCTTATCAGAAAAAAAACTGGCATATTCAGTTGCCAATCGTCGTTTGTTTTCCAACAAAGAATTCAACTGCTCTAGTTGGGCACAAGCCAGGGCAGCATTCAAATTGGGCATTCTGTAATTATAGCCCAATTCGTCGTGGTAAAACTCATAAGGATGCGGTCTTTTGGCGGTTGTAGTCAGGTACTTTGCTTTGGTTCCTATTTCTTCGTCGCTGGTTATAATTGCACCTCCGCCTCCAGCGGTAACTATTTTATTCCCATTAAACGAAAATGCACCTAACTTACCCAATGTACCAGTATGTTTTCCTTTGTAATAACTCCCTAAAGATTCAGCAGCGTCTTCCACTATTGGAATATTCCATTTATTACAGACTGCCAAAAGCTCATCTAAATGCACTGGAAAACCAAAGGTGTGCATCGGCATACAAGCTGCTATTTTTCTATTTGTTTTTTTATTGAAACAAATACTTTCTCTCAATTCTGCATACTCTTCTAAAAAACCAGCAACTGCAAATGGAGAAAGCCCCATTGTGTCTACATCTACATCAAGAAAAACCGGATGTGCATTATTGTAAGCGATGGCATTTGCTGTTGCTACAAAAGTCAAGCCCTGTGTTAAAACTTCGTCGCCGGCGTTTACACCTGCCAATCGCAACGCTACTTGTAAACCAGCCGTTCCATTTACAACGGCAATTCCTTTCTTTGCGCTCGTTATTTCTTGCATCATGCTTTCAAAACGATCTACAAATGGGCCAACAGAAGATACAAATGTGCTGTCTATTGTTTCCAACAAATATTTTTTTTCATTACTCCCAAAATGAGGAATGTGTAAAGGAATGAATTCTTGTCCTTTGAATTGTGCTTTTATGAAGTTTATGGCAGGTTGAAAATCAGTCATCATTACATTTTTGCGTCTAAATATTTACCTGTTTCTTTGTGTCCGAAGTTGGGTATCATTTTATGGAATAATTCAACAATCTGCTCCTTTGACCACTCTCCTTCGGCTTTCATACTATTTATTGCAGTTGAAAATAGATTTAGTTTAATGTCATTATTATAATATTCATTTTTGATAACCCCCAAGTTTACAAATCTGGCCATGTCGAGGATTTCGTTGTCGGTATAGAATTCTTCAAAATCCTTTTCGCCTGTTGTATCACTTTTTGTAAATAGACAAGGCCATTTTCCTTCTTGTGGTAAAGTTTCCATAAGCCTTCTAGCCTCATCTTCATCTACACATAAAAAAGGTTCGTACCCTAATTGTTTTAAAAACTCTACTGCTATATCGGCGAACGTAATCAGATGCAAGCTTTCGCTTAACTTAGGAAAAAGGACATCTCTATTTTCGCCAAAAATGCAAGACATCAAACAGAGTTCCCCCGATTCTTGTGGGATAACAAAATATCGTTTAATATCGTTTGGTGCTACAATCGGTTGTTGTTTTTGAATTCGCTGGTTA
This sequence comes from Gillisia sp., assembly GCA_041752645.1. GTDB lineage: Bacteria > Bacteroidota > Bacteroidia > Flavobacteriales > Flavobacteriaceae > Gillisia. Next base: position 5,279 of record JBGSWA010000101.1, read on the forward strand.
AACCCATGCAGCAATGAGCCATCGGAAAAAGCAACATTCGCAAAACGTGCTGTAGAAATAGTTATTTGTTTGCTTCTACGCAGTAGAAACATTTCCATAATGCGTTTAGAAGCTCCCATCATATTTACAGGATTTGCCGCTTTATCGGTTGAAACACAAAAATATTTTTTTGTTCCTTTATCGATTGCTTGTTGGATTGTTTTATCGGTATTGAAAATATTTACATTAATCATTCGCATCAATGTAAATGGGTCTTTTTCAGAACGCACATGTTTTAAAGCAGACAAATTCAACACATAATCATACTTACCATCTGCTGCAATGAACGCATCATATTCCAGGGAGCCAATATCCAATGCAAAAGTTTGAAAATCCCCATTGATATATCCAAATGAACTTCTAATATCTCTTACCAGTTCCACCATATTGTTTTCAGAAATGTCAACAACATGCAGCTTGAGAGGATTCCTCTTAAATATTTCCTTTGTTACAGCTTGCCCAATAGAACCGGCACCTCCAATGACCAAAAACGAACTCGAGGCAACTATCTCTCGCAATTGATGTTCGTTGGAATTAATGTCCTGAGTAAAAAGCAGTTCCGATCTGCCAATAAGCTGAAGTGTATTCATGATTTTTTGCGGATTTACTTACTGATAATTAAGCGTCATTAAATTGTATTATTTTCTTATAATAATAATACAATGACATTGCCCTGGAGCTGCTATCCTAGCTACAAAATCTGGAATTAGTCTTACTGCCTCCAATAAGCACTATTTATTTGGACTTTTTATTATCCGGTCCGTAACCATAACCATAGCCATAGCCATAACCCGGTCCGTAGCCGTAGCCCGGAATATTTTTCCTTATCACTCCATTGAATACCAGGTTGATCCTTGGCAGTGTTTTGCGTAGGGCCTGTTGGCGAATGAATTCTACAAAATGATGGGGTGTATAATTAAACCGTACAATATACAAGGTGCTATCTGCTACCTTGGCCAATACTTTGGCATCTGTTAGTATACCGGCAGGTGGTGAATCGATGAGGATGTAATCGAACTGTGTACTTAATTTAGTAATCAACGCTTCAAATTTTCCATTCATCAATAATTCTACGGGGTTAGGTGGCACCGGACCAGACGATATCAGCGAAAGGTTATCAATTTGTTCAAGGGGTCTAATTATCTCTTCTGCCGTGGCTGCGCCAATCATATAATCTGTAAGCCCTTTTGCTTTGCCCAATCCCAAATTTTTTGTAATCGTTGGCTTCCGGAGATCGCACTCCATGATCAGCACTTTCTTTTCTACTCTTGCCAGAGAGGCTGCGAGATTGATAGATAAAAAACTTTTACCCTCACCGCTAATAGACGAAGTAATGAGCAACACTTGCCCACCCTCTTTTGCAACATTGATATAAGATAGGTTGGTACGCAAATCCCTCAATTGTTCTGCAATCAGCAGACGCTCCGATGGCATAATTACTGGCCCCTCGTTTCCCCTTTTGGAATAAACAAGTTCACCCAATACCGGTATTCCGGTATCCTCTTCCAGTTCATCGCTGAAAAGCACTTTATTACCCGCAAATTCTTTGAGGTAGATGAAAATAGCCAGCAAGGTTATTGCAAGCGCCAAAGCAAAGAAATAAACCATGATGGACTTGGGAGCCACCTTCCCCGAAAGGTCCGGTGCATTGATAATCCGATAATTGGGCACTTGCGCCGCAGCTGCTAAAATAGACTCTTCCCGTCTTTGTAATAAATAGGTATAAATGGAATTCTTTACTTGCTGTTGCCGGCTAATCTCCAGCAGGGAGCGCTCT
>JBGSWA010000102.1:0-4823 GCA_041752645.1 Gillisia sp.
TTGCACAGCATATTTTACCCAAACGTTTTACTAAAATAAGAACCTACGGCTACCTTGCTAACCGCAACAGGCAGCAGCGTATCAATGCCATCCTGCAGCAGATGAAACTGCCGCAGCACAAAGGACTTGTAAAAGTGTGCATTGATTTTAAACTGAAAGAAAGGTTTGGGATCAATATGTATGAATGCCCATGCTGCAAACAAATTACACTGGAACTGTTAAAAGTGTATGGCCATTGGAAACAGGCAGATGATGGATAAGTTGTATCAGCGGCACTTTTAAAATACATCACTTTACCAAACGCTGCTGCAGGCGTAATGGCAATACTATTGCCAGGTAATAAAAATTAAAGGCCAAAATGAAAAATGCAACTGATAAAAACTTATTTTTAAACTGCAGTTATATCATTCAACAGGCTTTTTTAAAACCAATGCCTGTTATTTATAAAACAGCAACAAAAAATTATTTACAAAACTTTTATAACAACACCGAAAGGCGGATACTTTACTCCTAACAGGTAGCTTACGGCGAGATCAGCCAACTTAAAAGTATACCACAATGCCCCGTAAACATTTTTGCTACGGGGCTTTTAAAAGGGGCATTGCGGATACTTTTCTAAATGTTGTGTGCAAGAATATCGGGACACACCTTAAACTTCAAAAGAGAAAATGTTACAAATAATTGGACTACTTGCAATTTCTTGGTTAATAGTTTGGCTATTGGAGAAAAAGAATTTATCCGTTTTAGGTTTGACACCTAATAAAGAACGACTCAAACTTATACTCATACTTTTTATAGTTACGGCCATTTGTTGTGCGACAACATTCTTGCTGAAAATATATTTTGCCAAAGAACAGTTTATCCTTAATCCCAAATTAACGACTAACTTATTTTTTGCAGGGGTTTGGGAAACGTTAAGAGGCGTTTTGACAGAAGAATTGTTATGCAGAGGAGTTTTGCTTTATATTCTAATAAAAAAAATTGGGGCAAAGTGGGCTATTGTTATATCATCAGTTGTCTTTGGACTACTTCATTGGCTTAACAATGGAATATTTGGAAACATAATTCAAATGAGTGTAATCTTTGCCTTTACATTTGGAATGGGACTTTTACTTGCTTATTCATACGCTAAAACGAATTCAATTCTTATTCCGACAGCTATACATTTTGGATGGAATTTGACACAAAATTTTGTTTTCCCCGACCGACCAGAAGGAAATCACATTTTTGTTTTAGCAGGAACGCCGCCTATTGTGACAGTTTCTTATTTTATATTTTTTCTTTTATTATTATTTCCAAAAGTTTCGGCTATTGGACTTGACTATTTAATTCTAAAAAAACAAAAGCAAATTGAACTACAAAAGTAAAAATGCCAGCACAATTGGGTTTTGCAATATTGGGGCGGACGGAATAACAATGCTACTATCAACATCAGTTCCAGCCGAAGGAATTCTATCGACTTTTTACTTAACCTCAACTTTAATTCATTAATCAACTGCGGTACCATGCAGACGAATAAATCCGCCGCCACATCGCAAATACCTGACGATAGCGGCAAGCATTCCAGAAACTAAAACGAGTAAGAAATGAAAATGAAGAAAGCGTCTGTAACTATTTTACTTTTTTTGACAATTACTGAAACAATCTTTTGCCAGATTAAAATATTACCGTCCGAAAGGAAAATGGCGCCAAAAGTAGACACGTTATTTTCAAAGTGGAACAATAATCACTCGCCAGGCGTTTCTCTGGCGGTCATCAAAGACGAGAAAATTGTATATGAAAAGAGCTTTGGTATGGCAAACCTAGAATACTCAATCCCTAATAAGTCAAATACGGTTTTCAATGTAGCTTCTTTATCTAAACAGTTTACGGCATTTTCCATCGCCCTGTTGGCGAATAAAGGCAAACTTTCTGTAAACGATGATGTACACAAGTACATACCTGAATTACCTGACTATGGTACTAAGATTACTATTCTAAATTTGCTAACACATACCAGCGGCTTAAAAGACCAATGGGATTTGCTCTACCTCGCAGGCTGGAAGCAGGATGATATCATTTTCAATCAGGATGTGCTGAATTTAATTTTTAGACAAAAAGAGTTGAATTTTTCACCTGGTGAAAGATTTCAGTATTGTAATTCAGGTTACACCTTATTGGCATTGATAGTTGAAAGAATAACCGGAAAAACTTTTGCAACATGGACTAAAGACAACATATTTACACCACTTGGAATGAGCAATTCCTTTTTCTTAGATAACTATCAACTAATCATTAAGAACAAAGCTTACTCTTACAAAGCCTCGGAAAAGGGTTTTGAAAAAAGCCTAATAAATTCTACAACAACCGGAGCAAATGGTCTTCACACTTCCCTCAAGGATTTATGCAAATGGGTAGACAACTACCATACTAAGATTGTTGGCAATGATAAAGTAATAAAAACCATCGATGCAATACCAAGTCTGCAGAAATTACCTAGTATTGACTCAGTTAATAATAAAGAGTTGAAACTGAATTATGGGTATGGTCAGGGAATAAAAAGATACAGAGGCCAAACTCTTATTGGACACGATGGGTCAGATGCTGGTTACCGGACTTATATCGGCAGATTTCCCAATCAAAATCTGTCAATTATTTTATTGGGAAATTTTGAAGCTTTTGAAGCGGAGAAAACTGCCATGCAAATTGCAGACATTTTCCTTGCAGAGCAATTAGAACCTGTTACAAAAGAAGATGCTGTTGCAGGAAAGAAACTGCTGATTCCAGAGTCCATTGAGAAAGCCATTTCAGGCGAATATCAAATTGGTCACGCCAAAGTATTGCGGATTTTTGTAGTTGACAGAAACATCGTAGGGGAAATCAAGAGTGAAAAACGGCGCTTCGATTTAATTCCACTATCAAATACTGAGTACGAAAGCAGAACCGACGCCATAAATATTAAATATATAAAATGCAAAAATACTGAAGTGGATTCAATAAGTTTTTCTGAAAAAGGAAACGTAAATAGGGCAGCTAAGCTTTTGAGCGTGGATTTGAGCCATCTTAAGGAATATACCGGTGAATTTTATTGTGGCCATTTATCAACCACGTACTCAATCAACTTTAAAGATAACCAACTGGTGGCAATACTTCCAAGGGGGAATGTTGTCACTATAACTCAAATTGAATATGATAATTTTTTTGGAAGTTATTGGTGGATTAGAGACATTAAATTTTTGCGAAACACTTCAAATGAAATAACTGGATTTGAAATCAATAATGGCAGAGCAAAAAAAAATCAGTTTTTAAAAATTAGGTGAAGGTATTCTCATCAAGCCAGCCGCTAATAACTAAGCTTTCGTTTTGGCCAACGGGCAAGAAATGAAAGCGATGTTAAACGGAAACTTGGCAGCCATTCGATTCTAATAACGGCATAATTACTACGCAACGTTCCGTGGTTAACCCATTGGCTATGCAGAATACGTTGCTTTGAAGGGGCTGGCATATCTCCGTTTTAAAAGTGCATTTTTTTCTTCCAGCTCCTTTACTCTTTTTAACCCGCTGGCTTCCATTTCACCATGACGTTGCCGCCATTTATACAACGAAGCTTTATTAACGCCATGATCCCGGGTAATTTCTTCGTCTGATTTGTTATTATCAAATTCTTTGAGAATGCCCACAATTTGTGTAGGACTAAATTGACTCTTTTTCATTTTTTTTGTTTTTTTAAGTTACTAATTGCGTCTACTTTCAATATGTAATATTTTTGGAGGAGCTTACAACAAAACACTTTTTCTCATTAAAATATAAACACTAACATCATTCAATGCCATACTTCCGACGACCGTAAAAAATCAGCACCAAATTTTAACGCTTTAAAATAATCTAAGTTTGTGGGTGATATTTCTTCCATATTTTGCACATAGTAATAAACACTCATGATAACAATAAATAACAATAAGATTTCAATGGTTAAACAGCGTGAGGCTTTTTTTATGAGGCTTTACAAAAAGGCGTTTCCCATAGTTGCAAGGTACATAGCCCGTATGGGCGGCACCCTTGAAGAAGCACAGGATATATTCCAGGATACACTAGTTATATACTACGAAAAAATTACTTCGGGAGACACTGAAATAATTGTAAGCGAAAATGCCTATTTGTTCGGTATTGCCAAAAATCTATGGCTGCGTCGTCATAGGGATGGCAGTAAGTACCAGCTCTTAAATGACCTTGAAATAGAGGATGTGCCGGATGAAAAACTTGCCACCGGTAAAATATTGTATTTCCTGGAAACCGCAGGTAAGAAATGTATGGAACTGCTAAAAGCATATTATTATGACCTTTTGCCAGTTAGTACTGTTACTCCACTGTTTGGATACTCAAGTACTCATTCGGCAACAGTAGCAAAATATAAATGTCTGGAAAAAGTTAAGGAAACTGTTAAACAAAACTCAATAAAATATGCGGACTTCATTGAATAACATTAAAACTATTGACGATTATCTTTCAGGTAACATGGCATCTGGTGATGCGCTATTATTCGAAGCCACCATGCTGTTAAATAGTAATTTATCAGATGATATAAAACATCAACAAAACACCTACTCAATTATCAAGGAATATGGCCGGAAAAACATAAAAGCCGAGATTATGGCCGTACAGGAAATTTTATTTACAGCTCCACAACACCGGGGCTTTTTGCTTAGTATTACCAACCTGTTTAAAAGGTATTAAACTATTTACCTAAGCCAGATTCAATCGGTTTTAGAATAACGGTAAAACTTTATTTCAAAAATATTTTAATTAAATTAAAGAAAATGAATAGAAGGTCTCTACTAAAGAAG
>JBGSWA010000103.1:0-2541 GCA_041752645.1 Gillisia sp.
CTCTGGTGATTTAGATGCCCTTGGGGTTAAACAGCTGAGATTTGATGTGACCCAGGATCACATTGAAAATTTGGATTTGCCCGATACCATTGATGGCCTGGTTTACTTCCCGGGAAGTATTAATTTAAAACCCTTTAAAATGCTTACAGCGGAAGCATTTGAAGAAGAATTGAACCTCAATTTTATTTCCCTGGTACGGGTGGTGCAAGGCCTGCTTCCCAAATTAATGAATTCAGAACAGGCCTCTCTGGTATTTTTCAGCAGTGTCGCGGTAAAAGTAGGGATGCCGTTCCATACCAGCGTGGCTGCCGCAAAAGGAGCAATTGAAGGCTTTGCAAAAGCATTGGCAGCCGAATACGCCCCGGGATTCAGGGTAAATGTAATCGCGCCTTCTCTGACCAATACCCCTTTGGCAGAAAAATTGATTTCCAGGGAGGATAAAAGAAAAAAAATGGACCAGTCGCATCCCTTAAAACGAATCGGGGAGCCAGCGGATATAGCGAATTTGGTCAGCTTTCTGATCGGGGATAAAAGCAGCTGGATGACCGGACAGATCCTGGGACTCGACGGGGGTTTATCAACTTTAAAACTCAATTAATGAAAGAAAAAATAGCGGTATTCTGGTTTAGAAGGGATTTGAGAATCGATGATAACACCGGCTTTTTAGCCGCATTGAATTCCGGTTTTTCTGTGCTTCCTATTTTTATTTTCGACCATGAAATCCTGGATCAATTGCCAAAAAAGGATGCAAGGCTCAGCTTTATCCACGAGCATATAGAGAAAATGAGGCAGGAATTGCAGGAAAACGGAAGTTCCATTGCAAGCTACCACGGGGAACCCTCTGAAATATTTAAAAAATTAGTGAAGCAATACGAAATCCGCGCTGTTTTTACTAACAGGGATTATGAACCCTATGCCAAGGAGCGGGATGCTAAGATCGAAAAACTATTAGCTGCTAATAACATCGGGTTTCACAGCTTTAAAGATCAGGTAATCTTTGAGAGAGATGAAATTGTAAAAAAAGACGGCACTCCCTACTCGGTGTACACCCCGTATATGAGGTTATGGAAGAAAAAATTCAGGACAACCCCCTTGAAAATCCAGGAAGCAAATGGGCTTTTGGAGCATTTGATCAAAAATACCGGGTTGCCGGATTTGAGCTTGAAGCAGCTCGGCTTTGAACCCTCCTTGCAAAGGGTACCGCCTTACGATATCTCGCCCGGGCTGATCCAGGAATATGAGGCAAAGAGAAATTACCCTGCCCTGGATGCCACCTCACATCTGGGACCGTATTTGAGGTTTGGGACTCTCAGTATCCGGAGGATCATGCAAAAAGCCATTTCCGAAAAAAACGAGATTTTCTGGCAGGAACTTATCTGGCGGGAGTTTTTTATGCAGATCCTGGATCATCATCCCCATACAGTGACAGAATCTTTTAAAGGGAAATACGACAGGATCAAATGGCGGAATGAACCTGCGGAATTTGAAAAATGGAAAACGGGAAAAACCGGGTATCCCCTGGTTGATGCCGGGATGCGGGAGTTAAATGAATCGGGCTTTATGCATAACCGGGTGCGGATGCTGGTAGGCAGTTTTTTATGCAAACATTTATTGATAGACTGGCGATGGGGCGAGGCATATTTTGCCGAGAAATTGCTGGATTATGAAATGTCTTCCAATATCGGGAACTGGCAGTGGATTGCAGGGGCTGGGGCTGATGCCGCTCCCTATTTCAGGATCTTTAATCCCGCCACCCAGAGCAGTGATTACGACAAGGAGCACCGATACATCAAAAAATGGGTCAGGGAATTCGGAACAAGCCAATACCCTGAGATGATGGTGGATCACAAAGTCGCCAGGGAAAGGGCATTAAGGGTTTATAAGGAGGCCGTTTCGGGCAGTTAAACAGAGAGTTTTGTCAGGATCCTGGAGGCCTCAGGAAACCCTCCCGGGTCTTTGGGATCAGGGAGGGGTGTTCTAATCCTTGACTAATTTCTTAGCTGTTTCAAGGTCTTCGGGAGTATCAATTCCAATTCCCTTGAAATCAGTTTCCACCATCATAATATTTTTTCCGTATTCCAGATACCGGATACATTCTATTTTTTCTGTGGCTTCCAATTCCAGCATTGGCAAATTATAAAAATCCATCAGGGCCTGTTTCCGAAAGGCATAGACTCCGATATGCTTAAAATAAGTGACTCCTGAGGCTGTATTGCGGGGATATGGCAGCGGAAACCGGGAAAAATACAGAGCCAGGTTATTTTTATTGGTAATAACCTTTACATTGTTCGGATTGGTAATTTCCTCGCTTTGGTGCATCGGGGTTTTCAGAGAAGCCAGATCAATTGCTTTATCAGGGTCATCTTTAAAGACTTCCAAAAGTTTTCGCAGGCTCTCCCTATCTATCAGGGGCTCATCCCCCTGTACGTTCACTACAATATCCACCTCCATATCTTCTACCGCCTCTGCTATGCGGTCGCTTCCGCATTCGTGCTCTTTCCTGCTTTTAATGGCTTTTCCCCCAAATTGAAGTATCTCCTT
>JBGSWA010000104.1:0-3350 GCA_041752645.1 Gillisia sp.
GGCCTTTGAAAGTACGACCCATCCGGAAAATATGGTTGATCTCCCTGAAATCCGAAAGCACCAATTACTGTTCCCTGGAAAGGATTACCATCCGTTACGTTGTTACCTTCCTGGTATGAAAAAGTAGTTCTAACTCCAAAATTTAATTTATCATTTGCTTTCAAATCAAGATTTACTCTGTTTGAAAACCTTTTCATGTTTGTGTTCAAGAAAATACCACTTTGGTCAAAGTAATTGCCACTCACCAAATAACGAACTCCATCTGAACCACCACTAGCTGTAAGGCTAATATCTTGTATGGGTGCATTTACAAAGAGAGCATCTTGCCAATCATTATTTTTATAATTCGGACTTGTAGAGAAAGAATATGGGTTAAAAAACTCAGGCGCTATATTCCTGGTAAAGTCACTTATTGTATTTAACAGTGCCTGGTTTCTAACCTTCATCCCTTCGGTAGCATTTTGTAAATCCCATTTCTTTTGAATTTTTTGAACCCCTCTGTAATAGTCAAATGCGAAAACGGTTTTGCCCGCCTTACCACTCTTGGTAGTAATCACTACTACACCATTTGCAGCTCTTGCTCCATAAATGGCAGTTGCAGAGGCATCCTTTAGTATTTCCATTGATTCAATATCATTAGGATTGAGGGTTGCCAATGGGCTACCTGCGTTATTTTCAGGCCGTCCAGCTCCTGAAGTTCCGGGTACCTGCTCACCTACCTGATCGAACAATGGAATACCGTCCACTACATAAAGAGGTTGATTGCCGTTTGCGCTAGTGCTGTTTACGCCCCTTATTTGAACTTGAACTGCTCCACCAGGTGCACCATTAGATTGCATTACTTGCACGCCTGCCGCCCTGCCTTGTAATGCCTGCTCCGGACTAAAAACTGGCACCTGGCGAATAGCATCACCTTTTACTGAAGAAATAGCGCCAGTTACGTTCCTCTTGCGCTGTGTACCATAACCAACCACTACAACCTCATCCGATGTTTTTACATTTAAAGTCAATATAACATTAAGAAATATGCCGTTGCCGGCTACTACTTCTTTCGGAATGTATCCAACTGCTGTAAAAATCAATACCGATTTTTCTGATGCTACCGCAATGGAAAATTCCCCATTGGCATCAGTGGATGTTCCCTTTGCACTACCTTTTTCAATAATACTAACTCCTGGTACCGGGGCGTTATTAATACTCGAAACAACTTTACCCTTAATAACAATATCCTGAATGGGTGAGGCGGAGATACTATTAGCCTCATTATTGTTTAAAGTTACCGGAGGCTCTCCCGCTTTTTTTTCGGCAAACAGCAATATTTGGCTTTCTGTCGGCTTATACTTAATAGCAAGCGGTAAAAACAAGCGGTCAAGCAATTCGGCAAGGCGTTCCGAATTGGCGGAAAAACTAATTTCCTGATTAAGATCTATTAAACTGCGGCTGTAGGAGAAGCGTACCTTGGCAGCTTTTTCTATTTTATTCAATGCCGACTTTAAGGAAATATTTTTTTCCTGCAGAGAAACTTTCCTATCCAAATAATCCTGCCCGGTTGTATTGGTGGCATAAAGGAAGGACGTAGTTAGAAATAATAATACTAATTTGATAAAAGCAATTCGCATAATTACAAGCATTCGGTGCTTAGTGAATGAAGAAATGTTCATACATTTGATTTAGACTGATGAGATAATAGCGTATCATCCACGCTGTATTTAACGGCGTGGTAATTCAGTTTATATCAGGGGTGGTGGTACACTCCTGATTTTTTGTTTAACCAGAAAAAAGTTGGGGTTTCATACAGCGTTCGTTTTAGTTTTAGTTGTTGGTTTATTTTAATTACACCCCTCTCCGTTAATCATCAAAACGTTTTGATCGTTTAATTTGCATTGTACGTCGAGAAGTTTTTCAAGAAATTCAAGAATCTGAGGCAATTTCTGATTTTCAAAATCAACCTTCAGTTTACATTTTAATATACCGGGTTTTTCAAATTCAACTTTGATTTTAAATGCTTTTTCCAATTCATCGGCAATCTGACTCATATCAGCATCTTCAAAATTTAAGGAAACAGGTTTCCAGAAATTTTCTTTTAATTCGATTATCGAAATTGGAGTAAACGTGAGTTCTCTGGTACTCAGATGAAAATTTGCCTGCTCATTTGGTTTTAATAAAACTGATTGCACTACCTTCTTAGCATCATTTACACTCACATTAACACTGCCGGAAACAACTGATACCTTAAACTTTGTACTATGGGGAATGGCTCTAACGTTGAAAGAAGTACCCAAAACGGTAGTAGTCATAGAACCGGTATGAATAACAAAGGGAGCTGTAACATCCCGGGCAACTTCAAAAAAAGCTTCCCCGCTGAAATCTATATTTCTATTGGCTGATCCGGGCGACTTTGTGTACTTTAATACAGCGCCAGGATTTAGCCACACTGTTGATCCATCCGGCAAAATTTCTTTAACGATTAAGCCAGAAGTATTTGTGAAAACGTTACTGTTTAACAATGTATTTTCAGGCAACTTATCTGCAATACTTTTATCCGCAGATTTTCCTTTGGTAATATCATTGAAAAACACACTGTATCCTGCAAACACAATAACAATTACCGAAGCCGCTATAGCTAAATAATATTTTAAACTCTTGGTTGACCTGCTTAACTTCGGCTCATTATAATCAGCAATACCTAATTCACTTTTGATTTTATCAAAAACATTTTCCTTATCAAATGAAGGTACGCTGTTCGAATTGTCATCAAAATGCCTGTCTAATTGTGCATACCAGTCTTCAACAAGCGACTTTTCATCTTCTGAACAATTGCCCTCTAAAAATCGTTGCAGGATATCATGCGTGATACGCCTTTTATACATTTGCCTGTAATATTATAATCAAAAAATAGGAAGTCGCCACAAGATAGACCGCCCGATAGGGCGTTATCCCTTACTGTAATAAAAAAAAATTATTTGAGAAGTAAAAGCAGCAGAAATAAGGTGTTGAGTTTGGTACGTAAAAAACGCAATGCCTTGCCAATATGTACCTCAACGGTTTTAGGGGAAATATTTTGAATCCGGGCAATTTCTTTCATTGAATAGCCATTGCGGCTGAGTACAAACACTTCCTTGCACTTTTCAGGCAATTCATTCAGGGAATCCTCATACACCTTAAGTAAACAATTGTAATCAATTGCTTCTTGTGTAGTATTAGATGGGGGAATTTGTTCATCAGAAAAATAATCAAGACTAAGCGTTGACTTTGCTAATTTGCCGGAATAGTGTGAAATGATATTATTTTTCACTGAAGTAAATAAATAAGCTTTGACACTATAGTTTATGGTTAGCTTGCTTTTAGCT
>JBGSWA010000105.1:0-2742 GCA_041752645.1 Gillisia sp.
CGTTCCGGAGACCTCAGTATGCCCGAGGAAATCAACCGTATGGTCACCGATGCCATTACCGATCATTTTTTCACCACTTCGGAAATTGCTAATGAAAACCTGAGAAAAGCGGGAGTTGAAGAAAACAGGATCCACTTTGTGGGGAATACAATGATAGATACCCTGCTTTCAAATATTGACAATTTTATAGATCCAAACATCGAAGTCAACGGCGAAAAATTAAAGGAAAAAAGCTTTTTTGTGCTTACCCTGCACCGCCCGGCAAATGTGGACGAAGAAGGAAAACTCAAGGAAATGATGCAGGCCATTATGGATGGTAGCGCAAAAATGCCTGTTATATTCCCGGTACACCCACGAACCGCAAAAATATTGGAAAATATGGGGATTGTCCACGAGAATTTGCATTATGTGGAGCCCCTATCTTATCTGGAATTCAATTACCTAGTCAAAAATTCCTTTGCCGTGATCACCGATAGCGGAGGAATTACCGAAGAAACCACGGTAATGGGCGTTCCTTGTTTAACATTGCGAGACAATACCGAGCGCCCGGAAACCATTACTTTAGGAACCAACGAGCTTGTAGGCACCGCACCTGAAAATCTGAAACCATACCTTGAAAAACTGATGTCCGGCAACTGGAAAAAGGGTAGAAAGATCCCGCTTTGGGACGGGAAAACAGCCGGAAGAATTGTGGATTCTTTGTTGAAGATCTACGGAGATGAAGTTAGAATTTAGAAGTACGTAGTTTAAGGTTGTTTGTAGATTAAAAGCAACAAACTGAAAACTGTCCCCGAAGACTAAAGCACGAAAAAAACAAATTAGCATTCGATCCTACGGATATAAATTTATAATCTTAAATTTCAATTTTAAATCTCGCTCGGAAGGTCGGAAGCCCCAAAGCATCGTGGGATCAAATCAAAAATTCGAATTGACGATACCTTCTCCATAGTCCAAAACTTTGGAAAAGGTCACTAGTTGTGAAGCCCCACGATTTCAAGAAATTATAATAAAGTCTCAAATAGGAAAAATGATTTCTTTTCGTTCGCTGCGTAACCGCTTTGCCCGCTACGTGAAATCCAGATTCCAAATTTTAATTTTAATCCCGGGACATCGGGACACACCCCATCGCCCTGCCGATTGTTAATATTTACTAATCCCTCCATTTATACCCCATGAATTTACTCAATCACGAGGTGATCCTCGAACTTTTCCGTGATTATTATTTAATTTTTGTGATGTGCTTGTTTATAGGCGCATTTCTATTGACTTTTTACCTTATTCCTAAGGTATTGTGGGTGAGTAAAGAAAAAAACCTGATGGCAGAAGTTGTTGGTCGCAGTGCCCATTCCACTGAAACGCCTTCCTTTGGCGGCGTTGCATTTTACATTACCCTAATTATGGTGCTGGCCCTTATACAAAGCCTCAGGCTCAATTATGTGGGAAGCCACCTTATTGGAGCGATCACCATTTTATTTATGGTGGGTTTAAAAGACGACCTGGTGATCTCTACCGCACGGGTAAAATTATTTGGGCAGATAGCCGCTGCATGTTTTCTTGTTTTCTCACCTGAAATGCACCTTACCAGCCTGCACGGTTTTTGGGGGATCTATGAAATCCCCGAGATCCTTGGCCTTTTCTTGACCACCTTTTTGGTTATAGCGCTTATCAATGCCTATAATTTAATTGATGGGATCGACGGCCTGGCCGCCCTTGTGGGGATCGTGATCTGCACGGCTTATGCAGTGGTCTTTTATGTCAGCGGTCATCCATATTTCGTTTTGATAAGCGTGAGCCTAGGAGGGATCTTAAGCGCCTTTTTGAGGTTCAACTATTCCAGGGGACAGCGCAAAATTTTTATGGGAGATTCCGGCTCCCTCATCGTAGGCCTGGTACTCGCTTTTTTGAGAATCAAACTCCTGGTGATGGTACAGTCCCTTCCCATGGTTCGGGAAGGCTTTAGTCCTTCAAACCGCCTTTTATTTGTCGCCTGCATCCTGTTTATCCCCGTTTTTGATACCCTGAGGGTAATCCTTCTCCGCCTTTTAAAAGGCGACAGCCCTTTTTCTGCCGATAAGGAGCATGCGCATCATATTTTGCTGGACCTGGGCCTCTCCCATAAAAAATCGGGAATTTTTCTGGCCTCTTTGAATATTTTGGTAATATGCATCTTCTGGCTCTTTTCAAAACTCCTTTCCAATGTATGGCTGTCAATCCTTGTGGTCGCAATGTATGGCGCGATGTTTTTATTGTTCTATGTACTGAAGAAAAAAAGTATTCTTAGAATGGAAATGATGGAGATCGAAGACTGGAGTCAGAAGACAGAAGAGGAAAGTTCTCAAGTGGCTCAGCTTGACAAAGACAGGATCCCGGAATCGGAAAAAGAAAAGATCACATTTGATCATGCATAATGGGTTGGAGCAAGGAATCAAGGTGGGAAGGCCGGAAAAAGTTAAAGTTGAAAAGTTAAAAATTTCAACGTCCCGTGTTTTTTCTAAATTCGATTAATTCGTGTATTTCTCGTTTTCCGTAATCCGTGTTTTCTCCTAAACCCCTCTGAGGCCACTGCGATTAAACTTTGCGGTTAAAAGATTAGCCTGAGAAATCTATCAGCAAAAGTGGAAAGTTAATTGTTGTTTTTAGTTCGAAGTTAAAAGTTGGAGTAGAAAGTGAAATGATTTCCTTAATGTTTCTTTGAGCCCTAGGCCATAGCATAAACTCGCATACTTGACTCACCACTAAAGA
>JBGSWA010000106.1:0-8555 GCA_041752645.1 Gillisia sp.
AGCGAACTAAAAAATGAACACATGAAGCAGGTGCCTAATAAAGAAAAACGAGTATAGGTAGCCGAAATCGCCGCCCGGAGCCCCCGGCACAGCCACAGCGTTAGCAAGCAGGCAAGTGGAATGGCGTTTTCGGGCTATGGACAAGGGTGATCTTAAATAAATAGTAAAATCTACCCATAAAACAGCGGCCCGAAAACAAAGCCTGAAACGCAGCCGACTTGCGGTGCTGCCTCCGGTAACTTACTATTACCTATGAATCCCAATAATCTTTGGAAAAAGCATTGCGGCAAACGCCTTGGCTGTGCCTTGATTTTTTTGTTACTTTTTTTATCAAGAAAAAAAGTAAAGGACATAAGCAATGGCACCATCACCACAATTACCACTACTACTTTTTATCAGGGTGGGTTGGTGTGCAAAATCCCCAGTTAAGCTCTTCCTCAAAATTTAAAAATTTGAAAGTGTATTCCTTCCCGGATAGCTGGGATTAAAATATTACAAATAAAAAAAGCAGGCTTTAGCCTGCGCAATAAAAAATGAACACATGAAATCCCCACGAGCTGCCGCGCACCCAGCACGGATGAATATTGGGGTTCCGATAGCTATCGGAACCATGTGGCAATTAAAAATAGCTGGCTTTAGCCAGCGCACTAAAAAAATACACACATGAAAGCAGGCTACAATACTTTGTAAAAATGGGGTTTACCCGAAACCATGACCAGTACAAGCGACCAAATGCTTAAAATATTACTGGCATAGGAACGATATGGCTTAAGTCTGGAGGGGTTCGCCATGCTACTAAAAAATACAATTAGCAAGACCACGGGCAAAGAGAAAGTAAAGGCAAACAAGTGAAAAAAGAACCAACCCAGTCCAAACTCCTTCCGGATACGAAGCATCAGGGATACAAACAGCTGTCTGCCTTTTTTATCAAACAACTGATTGTGCCCTGCTGACCTGGATTGAAAAGCCTGATTGGAAGAAAACCCTTCGATATGAATAACCGGATATTTGCCGAGGATACCCAGCTTCCCTGTTTTCTTCAACCGGCTACACCACTCACTTTCTTCATGATACAAAAAAAAGTCCTCATCCAACATTCCTGCTATAGCAATCGCTGATTTCCGGGTCATTAAAAAAGCACCATTGATCCAATCCACCTCCTGCACCTCTGCAGCAATGGTATCGATATTGGTTTTTTGCACCCCAATCATCTGCCCTGTTTTTTTGATAAGTTGCCCCAAAAAAGGAATCATAAGCAGGTAATTCAGTCCGCCTTTCAGGGCATAATTCCCACTGATTTGGGGAGTACCATCCGGATAAATCAGCGGTGTACCACAGGCCGCAAAATCCGGATGTTTCTCCATCCAGGTTGCTACATAGGGCAGCGTTCCGGAGGCCACAAGCGTATCGCTGTTCAGCAATAAAATAAGATCTCCGACTGCCTGCCCGATTCCGAGGTTGTTGGCACGGGCAAACCCGGCATTATAGCCGGTAGCAAGCCACTGAACCTGAGGAAACAGAGGTTTCAGCAGGGCTAAATCGGTATCGCCGGGGCTATTGTTTACCACAATGACCTCAAAAGTCAACTGTCCGGCATCCTGAAAAATCGATTCAAGGCAAGGCTTCAGCACGGAGGCCGAATAAAAATTGACTAAAATGATGCTTAATTGAGGCATGCTTTCTACTTAAAACGCCCTGCAAATAACTGCATCATCCACGACATAAACATACTTGCTTTTGAAAGTACCCCAATTTGCAACCAAATAGCCGGGAAAAAACCTTGATGACGCAGCATTTGAACCAATATATCCGAAACCGGCAAATCCTTTGCATAAACCTCCAATGCTTCGAGAGAACGAATTTTAAGGTTCCGCATCAACCGCCACCAGCCATCATAATATAGCCAGGTATTAAAAGCAGTATCTCCCAGCTTGCTATGCAGCAGCAGCCCCTCGGGTATCTCAACTTCGGGTTTGTTGTGGGTGTATTGGGTCACCTGTTCATCGCCTAACCCCACATGCACCAACAATTCCGGTATGTACTGCGCTTTCCCGGTACGTAAAACCGAGATGTAAAAATCAATATCCACCAACCATTTCATGCGGGTATCATAGGCTGCTTCTACAGTATGATGAACAAGGGTCACACTTGGTGGCCCGATGACATTGCGGGCATAAAGCACTTCGGGGCTGGTATCGATTAACTTTTTACGCCAGCCGGATCCATCGATTTTTTCGCTGCTCATGGCTACATTGCTCAGCAAAACATTACTATAATTGCAATAGAAAAAAGTAGCCTTTGAGCCTTCAACAGCTTTGTGAAAAATCGAAAGGCTTTCTTCGGAAGCAAACCAGTCATCATCATGCATCAGTTTGATCCAGAGGCCGGTGGCCTTTTCAATAGCAAAATTCCAGTTGGCCGGCGTACCAAGCGCTTTGGCATTGCGGTAGTAGGTAATCGGCAGATCCGCGTAATTTTCCCTCAGATACTTTTCAACCCTATCGTCAGGACTATCATCAGAAACCACCACTTCGTAATCGGTAAAGGTTTGGATGCGTATAGACTGCAGCAGCCTCTCCAGAAATTGGATGTTTTTATAAACCGGAATACAGATCGAAAAAAAAGGCTGTGACATAGTGGATGATTGCAAATAAAGGGGGTTTTGATTAAATACAGGGAAACCATACTGAAATAGTAAGTAAATCAGAATTTTTCTAACTTAATTCTTGAAATACCTAAAAGAAAAATTAAAATGCTATTTCCTAAAAAGAAAGAAATAAAAAACCAAATTATTATTTAAAAAAAAATATTCATTATTTTGCAAAAAAAAATGCTTGGTAAAGAAAAATTACGAAAACTTTTAAGTCCAAAACTATTTTATATTTTAGTTGATATTAAAAATAAAATTATTGCAAATGATTCATACAAAAAACAAATAGCAATAAATGCAAAAATGACTCAATTCTATCGCCTTTTTATTAATAAAAACGATTTAGTCTTTGATATCGGTGCAAATTATGGGAATAGGATAAAACCTTTTATAAAATTAGGAGCAAGAATAATAGCAGTTGAACCACAAAAAATATGTACTGATTTTTTAAAATCTATGTATGGTAAGAAAATAAAAATAGTTCAAAAGGGGATAGGTGCTTTTGAAGGATATTTAGAATTTTATAAATCTAAAAACACTGCACTTTCAACCTTTTCAAACACTTGGATAAAGAAAGTTAAGAGTACTGGGAGATTTGAAAATTTTGATTGGACTGAGCCTGAAAAAGTTCCAATTACAACCTTGGAAAATTTAATAATGGAATTTGGTCAACCTGAATTTATAAAAATTGATGTTGAAGGATTTGAATTTGAAGTTTTATCAACTCTAAATTTTCCAATAAAAAATCTGTCATTTGAATATGCCGTACCTGAAAACCTAGACAGTTTAATTAAAATAATACAATTGTTAAATACCCTGGAAAATTACAATTTCAATTATTGTATTGAAGAAACAATGGAATTCCAATTAAAAAAATGGCTAAATTCCGAAGATTTCTTAGAACATATAAAAAGTAATATTTTTATAGAAACTTATGCAGGGGATGTTTATGTAAGCTTGGTAAAAAAGTAAAAAATGAACTTTAAATTTATAATATTTAGAATTACGTTGAGTACATATAAACTGGCTAAAATACCAATAATTAACAAGTTATGGTGGTATAGTACAAACTATATCAGAAAACAAAAAAATCTAAAAGTAAGATCAAAAATGCATGGGTTTAATATAATACAACCTATAGATTTTGCTTATTCTTATAATTCAAGATTGTATAAATATTTAAATGCTCCACTAATAGAATGTGTATTTCAAGTATTTCAGGAGAAAAAAAGGAAAATTTCTATTCTAGATATTGGTGCAGCTATTGGCGATACTGTATTGCTATTGAAAGCAAACTGTGAAAACTTAATTGAAGATTTTACATGTATTGATGGAGATGATGAATTTTTCCTTTATCTAAAGGATAACATGAAGCAATTTTCTGATGTTACATACATAAAAGCAATCCTTTCTGATAAAATTGAAAATGTAGGAAATTTGGTTCGTATTCATGGAGGTACAGCAAGTTCACAAGGTAGTAATTCGGAAATCGCTTCAGATTTAGATACATTACTTTGCAAAAAAAAATCATTTAAAGTGGATTTAATTAAAATTGATGTTGACGGATTTGATGGTAAAGTAATAAATGGAGCAAAAAGAATAATTGAAAGCAATCACCCATGTTTAATTTTTGAATGGCATCCTAAACTTATAAAAGCGACTGGCAATAATCCACTTCTTCCATTTGAAACACTCTATAATCTAGGTTATAGAACATTTGTTTGGTTTACAAAGACCGGAATTTTCAATCATTTCACTTTAGATGTAGAAGAGGAATGTATTCTATTTTGGGAAGACATATGTATAAATAATATATATGATGAGGACATGCACTTTGATATAATAACTTGGCATAAGTATTCAAATCTATCATTACTAAGTTTTACAAACTCAGAATTTAGCCACAATAAAAAAAGTTTATACTAATCAATTAGGTATCCAATCCTAACTTAATTTTATAGCTTAAAAAAATGTGATTGAATCTTAAATTTATCGAAATAGAACTAAAAAATGAATAAAATTAAATTTAAATTATTGAAGATCTGGTCATTAAAACTAATAATCCCATCGATATTTCATTTTTTTAAAATACTTTTCATTCGAACTTCAAAGAAAAAAATAATAATTTCACTTACTCAGCATTTGGGAGATAATATAGCAGCTGAGCCGATAGAGCAACTTGTTAAATTTAATGAAAAGGATGAAATTTATATAATAAGGATTGTAGGCAAAAATTATCAGGAAATTGTGCAACAAAATCCGAATATTGATTACACAATTCCTGTCACTTGTTTAAGTGAATGGATTTATTTGAAACCTTTACTCAAATACTTTTACAATATTTACGATTTGCATGTAGACGAAACATTCTGCGAAACATTTCGACTCAAAATTTCAAATTCGAATAAATTAAAGATGAATGTTTCAAATTATTTTAATTACGGCTCTTTACTTCAAGTATTTTGTATTTCAGCTAATCTTCCAGTTATAAATGTAAAACCCAATTACTTGATACCAATAAGTTGTTCTATTTCAAATTTACCCGAAAAATATATTACAATTCATGCTAAATCTAATGTTCAAAAAAAGGAATGGAAAAATGAAAAATGGATAAAATTAATTAAGCATATTAATCAGCAATATAATTTACCTGTAATTGAAGTAGGTCTGAATAGCGAACTAAATTTTCATTATGATAATTATCATAATTACTGCGGAATTCTAACTTTAAATCAAATTGCATTAATAATAAAAAAATCCTACCTATTCATAGGAATTGACAGTGCTTTTGCCCACTTTGCCAATTCATTCAATATTAGAAGGATAATTTTGTTAGGGTATTTAGAGAATTTTAAATATTACAATCCTTTCTCAGGATTATCAAAAAATGAAGAAGATCAAAATATTATACATTTTGAGGGATCTCCAAGAGAAATACCATTGAGCATTGTCATTTTAAAACTTGAAGTACACATTAAAAGTAATTAAAATAAATACTTCTGAAACTTCATTTAATTTTTACATATGTCCACTTTTTGTGAGCAGGCCCAGCTTGTAGGTTTTTATTTATCAAATAGAATCACCAAAACAAACTGGTCTGGGTATATCTATGCTCGTTGAGATTTCATTTATTAGTTCAAGATAGTAATTCAAATAAATATTTAAATACCGTTTATTGGGGATAAATTATATTTCAAACCATTTATTTCAATTTTCATATCTATTTAATAACTATGACCCTTTGCGTTCATTAATCCTAAAATTTGTATTTCCTTTAAAAATAAATACATAATTAATATTAGTCTGTGATTGTCCTTTAAAAACAACATCCCAACAATTTCGAATAGAATCAACAGAAAATACCTATTTCCTTTATCGATTGGAGATTTTAAAACCTTAGATCCAAACTTGCCCTATTATTTATATCAAAATGATCGTCCAACCAACATAATGCTAGCATTGGATATTGGATCTAATAAACTTGCTAAAAATCAAGAATAATTTTAAAAAGTTGATTGATTCCTGCAATAAATAATGTAATCAAAAAAATCGTTCAAATGAATCTGTAATATTGATATTTGGATTTTTATTGGTTGAAGAATAGATCTATTCAAACTATTTAGCAAAGAAGGACATATTTAGAATTATGGCTTGTCAACCAAACATAAATCTAAATATGCCTTTGCCTTAGCTAATTAATCTAATTTACCTTTGAATTACAATTTTTTTAGAAACTGAAACCCCATTTTGTATGAGTGTAAAATAGAAAATCCCAGAAGGGAGTTCCCCCGAACTATTTAGGGTTATTATATTCTCGCCTTTGACTATACTGATTTTCCTTCTGATATATTGACGACCAGTAGCATCAGACAAAATATAATGTGAATTTTCACTATTTTCTGTAACTGTAACCCGAACCTGCGTTAAACCCTTAGAAGGATTGGGTACAATTTCAAAATTCTCAATCCCTTTGGAATCAGTTGAAGCAACTACAATTTTACTAAAATTTAATTCCCCATCCTTATCAACAGCCTTAATCCTATAATAAACAATTTTGTTAGTACTTCCGATTTCTGAATCTAAGAATTCATAAACATTTTCTATTGCACCCTTTGGCGAATTAACTCCTACCCCAGAAAATTGCAACCCATCAAAACTCCTCTCAATAATAAGATTACCAACATTTATTTCATTTAAAGTTTCATACTTTATCAAAATACCCTGACTTTTTGAATAAGCTGCCTTAACACTTTTAAATGTCAAAGGAAGAGGATTTACATCACTGCAAATTGTACCACAAGAATAAGTTGTTGTAAAACCGTCAACTTCAATTGCAGGGTTAAAACTAACCCATAAGTTTGAAGGAAAATCAGTTACCGAGCCAAAAGAAAAACTTAAGTTAGTTAAAGAGACAGGTTCAACAATTGCATCAGATGCTGTTAATCCACAATTCATTGAATTTCCGATTGTTGGGGTTCTTATCCAAAGAATATCCTTCCCTCCACTGCTAGTGGCAGTATTACCCGAAAATACAAAATCGTCCCCTACCAATAATGAACTGCTCGTTAACATTTGGCTACCTATTCCACCAAACCTTGATTTCCAAATTATATTTCCATTTATGTCTACTCTATACATTTCAGCATCATCGAAGCTTCTATTACCTCCATTAGAAGAAACAAACCCTCCATCACCCATAGGAACAAGATCTATCATTGGAGCATTTTTATATTGAAGATGTTTAATTCGAAGAGCTTTTTCAAAAGATAAATTTTCATCTAAGTAAATGACAACTTGTTGAAAGCCATCAGATCCATTAGTTTGTAACAAACTCCCTCCATTAAAAAAGAATCCTCCATTTCTCTTTTTCAAACCTCCCCATGCCACCAAAATTCCAGCACCGGAAAATGATTTTGTTAAAAGCAGATTACCATTTGATTTGTCAACTTTTATGATGAGTGGTCTGTAAGTGGTATTAGAATTGAATAAGTATTCTCCAGACAAGATATAACTGTCATTTTCTTCAATTGCACCTTGAAATTCAAGTCCTTCGAAATATGGATATTTCTTTATCCAAATTGCGTTACCTAGTTTATCCATTTTTAATGCCATTGCAGATGCCTGAAAACCTGTTGAATTTTGATTTCCAGTTAATAAATACCCACCATCAGATGTTTCTAAAATTCCTAACCCCCAATCTCCATTCTGGGAGTTTGAATTAAAGGATTTCGACCATTGTCTGTTACCATTTTTATCCCATTTGATAACCATGGCTGCAAATCTGGGATTTATTGGGTACGTGCTAGTTCTTCCTACTGTAATTACTCCAGAATCAGAAGTTACTTGAACTTTACGAAACAACTGTTCACCTGTACCGGGAATTACCCTTGACCAAATTACATTGCCAAGGGTATCAGTTTTAATTATAAAGGCTCCCTTTATACCTCCAGGCCTTGTAACTTCCCCACCTAAATAAACAAATCCATCGTTACTAACACTTGAATTCCAAACGGTTTCATCTCCTCCAAGATCAATATTTTTTACAATAGTGCCACAATCTTGGGCGAATAATAAACTAATATTAATAAGAAAAAAAATCGTAATTAGGGAAAGTTTTGTCATAAATAAGGTTTTAATTATCAACACTAGCGTTGCGTTGTTTTATTAATTAGTTCTTTGAAAGTATTGTCAGTATTGAGTTTGCGATGTTTTTTAGCCTAAGACGATTTAAATTTTTGAAGTTCAAAAAAAATGTAAATTGCTTAATATCACATACTTATGCATTCAGGAAAATACATATTTGCTCAAATTATGGGGTTAGTGTCCTCCACTTCCTTCGAAACCATTGTCAATAGGCACTTTGGTAACTATAAGGTTAAGGAATTTACTTGCTGGAAACAGTATT
>JBGSWA010000107.1:0-11504 GCA_041752645.1 Gillisia sp.
TCGGTCAGACATCTCTGTGAGGAAAATCTCGGCTTGACCTCCGCCAGGATAAGAGGGATAAAAGAAGCAAGGGCAGCTTTGCTGGTTTTTGTCGATGATGATAATTACCTGAAGGAGGATTATCTGGAAATTCTGTTTAAAACCATGCGATCGATGCCGCTGTTGGGAGTCCTGGGTGCGGGGAAAATTCTTCCGGAATTTGAAAAGCCTCCTTCACAGGAAGAAATACCGTTCTTAAGATCCCTGGCCATTCGCAACGAGGCACGTGCTCATTTTTCAAATGCTGTGGGTTATCATAAAGCAATACCTTTTGGTGCGGGATTAGGTATTCGAAAATCTATCGCCCTTGGTTATGTAGAATCCTGCCAGGCTAGTCCTTTATCAGCTTCACTCGATCGAGGAGGAGATTCCCTGCTTTCGGGAGGAGATATAGATCTCGCACTGCACGCCTGTCGTGACGGATATTTGGCTGGAGTATTACCTGGTTTAGAACTACTTCATTTTATACCAAAGTCTCGCCTGGATCATAATTATTTAGTAAAGATAGCCGCAGGTCATGCCGCTTCTAATTTTGCTCTTTCCCAACTCTGGAAATTCGAGGAATATCCCGTGAATCCTATAATGAAATGGGCCCGCTATTGGAAAAAAAGATTAACAAGCAAAGGTCTTTTAAGAAAAATACTAATAGCTGAGTATATGGCTGAGAAAGAAGCAGCGCATCGGTGGAATTTGATTAACAAGTGAACTTTTAAAACAAAGCACTTAGAAATGCGATTTTCAGTACAAGTAGTGGTAGCTCTTATTCTAAACACTTTAATTTTATTTTGAATGAAACTATTTTTCATTAGTAGAGGGTTTTCTGAATTATCTGATAAAAATTCCTCCTTAATATATATTATAAAAGAAGCTCTTTCTTCCTATAAAAATGTGGAAGAGGTTTTTGATCCTCAAGAAGCTGATGTTATTTTAATTCACGAGAATGATTCCTTTAAAAATTTCGATTATATTAAGGATTTACTTTCTGATCCAATCATATCAAAATATCCCGAAAAAATTTTTACTATTAATACTGATGATAGTGCGACAGGTCTTCTGCGGGGGTTATATACCTGCCTACCAAGATCGAGGGTGATAGATGGAATTAACACTGCGGTGTCGTATGCGCAATTTCCGAATGAATTAGTGTTCTCTGCCAAAATGGAAAAAGTAAAGCCAAGGTATTTAGCTGTCTGGAGAGGGAATATCAAGTCTAACAGGCTTAGATCCAAAATGCTAACTTCCCTTGGGTCAAAAGACCGGTGCCGGCTGGAACTTACAAATAGCTGGATGAAATTCGAAAAGGACGAGCTCGAAAAATATGTAGACCTTATAAGAGGGTCTAAATTTTCGATTTGCCCTGCAGGTTGGGCTCCGGCTACCTATAGAATTTATGAGAGCATGGCCTTAGGAAGGTGCCCTGTGATCCTAGCTGATGATTTTGTGCCACCAAAAGGCCCGGACTGGCACGAATTCGCACTTTTTTTTCCGGAAAATAAAATAGATGATCTTCATTCTTTTCTTCTTCAACACGAGCATTTAGCTGAAACCCTTGGGAAGAAGGCATTTGAAGCCTGGCAAGAATATTTCAGTCCTGCCTGTTTGAAAAATTATTATGCAGAAGCGCTGCTACTGCTAATTGCCTCGACTCCAGAAACTTCAAAAGCCAAGGAACTTGCGAGATGGAATTCTGTAGAAATGTTCAGGAGCAACAAATGGACCCTGCCTCAAAGGCTTATCAATAGAATAAAATATCGCAATTGGTTTAGCAGGAGTTTAAACAGGGGAGCCCCCTCCGAGAGGGTAAATATTAAAGTTGTAGGTTTAAAAAAAATGAGCCTGGTATCATTATTCCTTGATGTTACAGGTATTGTTAAGATTAGGGATGTGGTCTGAAAGCCGGATTTAAAAATGACCATGGATTTGCTGGAATATTTGATATTACTGACACGCACTTCCTGATACCAAGTTTTGGGTTTATTTTCAAGAGATTCAGCACGTTCTTTTAACTTTGAATTTCTTAAAAGAAGTCTTTTTTAATGACTATTTACTAGCGAGAAGGCAACTTCTCGCTTTTTTTTTCATCCCCTGATGCTTTTGATTATACCCTTGATGGGTTTTCCCTAGGATCTTGCTATAGGTGATTCGCTCCTCAGGACTACCCAGCCTTGTTTTTTTAGGGTTGATTTTTCACTGAGCTCATAGGCCTTCCATATTACCTTGAGTGTGGCTGCGGAAACCCCTGGCATATAGAGTGCCGGCTAAAGCGGTGAATTTCCTATTCTGAATATATTTGTTTTTCCTTTTTTACGCATCCCATTGATGCTGAACTAGACCTGACCTGGCCTTGCTAGCTGAAGCATCAAAAATGACTTCCTCAGAGCTTGCTATACTAAAAGGATGAAAATTGGTAGTTAAATTCCCCCCGTATCCAAAACCTTTAAGATTAGGGAATAGGGAAAGATGTAACCTTTCTTAATGGTGAGAGGAACACCATTGATCTTGGAGGATCCCTGGCTGTCCACAGGGATTTATTTAGCAGGGTTACAGCCTGCTGGTGAGAAAACAAAAAACTATAAGACTCTTGCGAGAGTCATGGGTTATGGTACAATTAAAGTTGAAGGAGTTTAAATAATTAGCCATGGGGGGGAGAGCAGCAGGGGAGTGTTAAAATACCTGTCGAAGGTTATCCGCTCTCGAATAAAATGACTATTTCTCAGGCAATTATAAAAAAAAGGAGGCTCCAGGCTCGATGGGGATAGGAGCAGAGAAGATAGAGAATAAAAAAAATATCAGGAATCTGGAAACAGTATCAATATATATAAACAAGAGGAAACCGTCCCTATCGGGCTATTGGAATTTTTTGACCTTCCTGAAACCAGGGAATCCTCAGATCTTATAAAGAATGATTTTTTGGTTCATTTTAAAAATTGATCCCCCAACCGAGGATTCCCAGGTGTGTTAAACCAAAATTATTGTAAGAGTCAGAGTTTCAAATAAGATAACCTTTGAATAAACTTTTGGTAATGCCCTTGTTTTTCACACTGCAATACGTTTTAAAATAATAACAACGAAATAATGAAAACCACTGTTTTAACTAGTGTTTTTTAATCTATTTAGTGCGTTTTTTAAACGAAAATGCATTTTATCAGATATTTTTGAATTTCATCGAAAATATTTTTACGGTAGATTCCTTTACGGTATCTTAACATTAAGATTGAAAATTTCCCCACGTATTTTAATCTCCCCACCCCCCAATATTTTATAATTCCCCCACATAATTTAAAAAGAGTTTCTCTCCGGGTTTTGGGGAAAATTATAAGTATTGTTTACCATTTTTTATCAAGGTTGAAACCACTGTGTAGCATATTTAAATATTCTATGCAATCAGATAAATTTTATCAAATGATCAAATTTTTTTAGGCTAATTAACCAGACTAAATCTTTGAATCAGTGGTATAGAAAGATTTCGATATTTTATTAAACAGGTTTTATTCAGATCTGATTTGAATCATAAAGAAATTCTTCGGTTGGCCAAATAAAGCAAAGTGAAACACCAAAATGGGACTCACGGGGCGGAGCCATGACCGGAGGGAATTTTTAGAACTTTTACCTAAGGGAAAAAAACCTCTCAGACTTCTTATTATTCCACATACTTGGAATTAATGAATATAAACCATCAGCTAAAAAAAACATTATGAAAGTGGCGTTAATTACCGGGGTAACCGGACAAGACGGAGCATACCTGAGTGAATTCCTCTTAAACAAGGGGTATATAGTTCACGGAATTAAGAGAAGGGCTTCCCAGTTCAATACAGATAGGATAGATCACCTGTACCAGGATCCTCATGTGGAAAACAGGAATTTTATACTTCATTACGGAGATATGACCGATAGTTCAAACCTGATTCGATTGGTAAAAGAGATCCAACCGGATGAAATTTATAATCTGGCAGCGATGAGCCACGTGCAGGTTTCCTTTGAAACACCGGAATATACGGGGAATGCAGATGGATTGGGGACATTAAGAATCTTGGAAGCAATACGATTGTTGGGTCTTGAAAAGAAAACCAGGTTTTATCAGGCATCCACTTCTGAATTGTACGGAAAAGTACAGGAAGTGCCACAATCTGAAACCACTCCATTTTATCCCCGCAGTCCCTATGCAATAGCAAAAATATACGCCTATTGGATTACGATAAATTACAGGGAAGCTTATGGGATCTTCGCAAGCAATGGAATCTTGTTCAATCATGAATCCCCGGTTAGAGGGGAAACTTTTGTCACTAGAAAAATTACACGCGCAGCAGCCCGGATTGCTTTGGGATTACAGGATAAATTATATCTGGGAAACCTGGATGCCCAAAGGGACTGGGGACATGCCAAAGACTATGTGCGCATGATGTGGATGATCCTGCAGGCTGAGGAGCCCGAAGACTGGGTTATTGCAACCGGGAAAACCACCACTGTAAGGGACTTTGTGAAAATGGCATTTGAGGAGGTTGGAATAGCATTGAATTTTGTTGGCAGAGGAGTAGAAGAAAAAGCCTATGTAGTTTCCTGCAGCAATCCTGAATTCCAGCTCAACGAAGGAACAGAAGTATTAGCCGTAGATCCAAGATATTTTAGGCCCACTGAGGTGGATTTACTGATTGGTGATGCAACTAAAGCCAACACAAAACTGGGCTGGAGACCTGAATTGGATCTAAAATACCTGGTAAATGAGATGATGCAAAGCGATGTGAAACTAATGCAAAGAGACCGGTATCTCAAAGAAGGATCTTATGATATTTTAAACTTTTTTGAATAACAAAAATTAAGAGGAGCCATAATTTAAAAAGTCGGGGTTAAACAAATATTTTTTTCCAAAATATTTCTTCCTCAATTTAAAAATGCGGTTTTCATTATATTTTTCCATACTAAATAACCCAAATTAAAAACAGAAAAGATGAACAAGGATTCAAAAATATATGTTGCAGGACATACTGGATTGGTAGGATCAGCGATTATAAAAAATCTTGAAGAGATGGGGTATGCCAATTTGATTGTCAGGACCCACCAAGAATTAGATCTTAAGGATACCCATGCAGTAAAACGATTTTTTGAGGAGGAAAGTCCGGAATATGTTTTTTTGGCAGCTGCCAAGGTTGGTGGTATTGTAGCCAACAATACCTATAGAGCCGATTTTATTTATGAAAATTTGCTGATCCAGAACAACGTGATTCACGAATCCTATCTCCATCAAGCGAAAAAACTTATTTTTTTAGGAAGCACCTGCATATATCCCCAAAACTGTCCGCAACCTATTAAGGAGGAATATTTGCTTACGGGTCCTTTGGAATACACCAATGAGCCATATGCCATTGCCAAAATTGCCGGGATTAAAATGTGCGAGAGTTATAATTTACAATATGGCACCAACTTCATATCAGTGATGCCAACCAATCTATTTGGTCCCAATGATAATTATGACCTGGAAACCTCCCATGTGTTGCCTGCACTTATAAGAAAATTTCATTTAGGAAAAGCCCTGGAGGAAAACAATTGGGAGCTAATCAGAAAGGATCTGGATAAAAACCCAATTCATGGAATTAACGGAGGCTCAGGAAAAAATGCCATATTGGGAATTCTGGCAAGCCACGGAATACTCACTACCCCTGATGCAGACTCCAATAACCAGGTGCTGGTTGAAATCTGGGGGACCGGAAAACCACTGCGTGAATTCCTATGGAGCGAAGATATGGCGGAGGCCTGCATTTATCTTATGGAAAAGGTTGATTTTAAAGACATAAAGGATAATTGCATATCACCTGAAATTCGTAATACCCATATTAATATCGGAACAGCTGAGGAGACCTCAATAAAGGAATTGGCCACCCTAATAAAAGATATAGTGGGTTTCAAAGGGGAATTGTTTTTCAATATCACCAAACCTGAAGGGACCCTTCGAAAAGTTACAGATTGTTCCAAGATACATGCGTTGGGGTGGAAACACAAAATACATTTAGAGGAGGGAATCAAAAAAATGTACAGGGAATTACAAGGTTTTGATTATTCTGCAGGGGAAACAAAAAAGAATAATATCAGGGTAAAAATTTAATCCAATCCAGGTGTTAAACTGGTCAGAATAGGCCAATCAAAATAAAAATGCTGATTTTTTTTAAAATTTAGAATAGAATTGCGATATGTATACTGCCCTAAAAAAATTCATTAAAAAATATTTCCAGAACTTTTCCTATTTCTATAAGGTACTGAAATACAGGATGTTTGTCTCCATGGCCTTAAGCATTAGCGTAGGGGTTTTGGATGGTTTTGGCCTGGCCATGTTTTTACCATTATTGCAAATGGCAGGGGATTCCTCTGAGCTCAGCCCTGAAGGCCTTGGTAAATTAGGTTTTTTGCTGGAAGCAATGGAAAACATTGGTTTGGTCCCAAGCCTGTTGACTATTTTAATGATCATGTCCCTGTTTTTTATTTTAAAGGGACTGGCCCAATATATCAATAGTATTTACGGGGTAATTTTAAAACAGTTCTTTATAAAAACCCTCAGGATCAACCTTTCCAATGCCCTGGCCAAAATGTCCTTTAAGGCCTTTGCCATGTCGGATGCCGGGAGAATTCAAAATACGATGTCTGGAGAAGTGATGCGGATATCAAAGGCCTATCTAGGCTATTTTGGAGCCTTTCAACAGGTGGTAATGGTAGTGGTTTATATGCTGTTTGCTTTTTATATAGACGCCAGGTTCGCAATACTCATCACCATTGGGGGAGCCTTGACTAATTTTATTTATAAGAGGATCTATACCGCGACAAAAGTATCCTCAAAGAAGCTCACCAGGGGTTTGAATTTTTACCAGGGTTTAATCCTGCAATTCGTCACCTATTTCAAATACCTCAAAGCCACCGGTTATATAAATCAATACAATGCCAAGTTAAAAAACAGTATTATTGATATAGAAAATCACAACCGACGGATCGGAAAATTAAATTCCATTGTCAACTCTATCAGAGAACCTATCTTAATTATAGTTGTCAGTACCGTGATCCTGGTGCAGATCAATTTGTTAAACGGAACCATGGGGACCATCCTTATTAGTTTATTGTTTTTTTACCGGGCTTTATCTGCACTAATGCTCATGCAAACCCACTATAATGAATTCCTTGGAGTTTCCGGATCTCTGGAGAATATGACCAATTTTGAACAAGAATTAGCAGAGGCAGAGGAAAAGGATGGGAAGGTGAAAATTGAGAAGTTTAAATCTAACATCGAATTAAAGAAAGTGGGATTTAATTATTCAGGAACCGAAATCCTAAAAGGCATAAATTTAAATATTGTCAAAAATCAAACTATTGCCGTGGTAGGTGAAAGTGGAAGTGGTAAGACAACGCTGATCAACATCCTCTCGGGGCTGATGCCTGTAAGTCAGGGCGAACTAATAATTGATGGCGTGGACAGCAAAAGTCTGAAGAAGGAAAGTTACCAAAGAAGGATTGGGTATATCACTCAGGAACCGGTAATTTTTAGTGATACCATCTTTAATAATATCAGTTTTTGGGCAGCACCGACTCCGGAGAATTATGCTCGATTTCAGTGGGCAATTTCTCAGGCATCCATCAATTTGTTTATCGCAGAGTTGCCGCAAAAGGAAAACACCAAGCTGGGAAATAACGGGATTAATTTAAGTGGTGGACAAAAACAACGCATCTCTATTGCCAGGGAAATATTTAAAAATGTGGATATCCTCGTACTGGATGAGGCCACCTCCTCCCTGGATTCGGAAACAGAAGAAGCAATTCAAAAGGGAATAGAAGGGTTAAAAGGGAAATATACTATTTTAATTGTAGCGCACCGTTTGTCTACAATTAAAAACGTCGATCGGATCATTGTTATGAACAATGGGGAAATAGTGGATGAAGGAAGTTTCAGTGAATTGGTCCTGAGCTCGTCTAAATTTAAAAAAATGGTCGACTTGCAAGAAGTTTAAGGAGCAACTGATTCGGAGCCTCAGTCCATTAGGTGCAGGACCAGATCGGGATTAATTAAAAATGTCCAAAGAACTATGAAAACACAGAAAAATTATCATAAAAAAATTCCAGTATTGCTGTTATCAATGTTGAAAATAAGACCTTACGCCGATTATCTTGCACAATTATCCGGATATGAACTGGTGGGAGAGGGAGGATCTTGGTTGAATTTCGCCAATTATAAATTATTTCCCCGAAGCCTGCCAGGTTCGATAAAAAAAGGGGATGAAGATCCTTACCATGCTCCTTTTAAAGTCGATATCACTACTATCAGGTCAAGGGTAGGATTTTCTTACCAAGAAGACGGCTGGCATCCCTTTGTAGAAACCCTTAAGGAATATGCAGCAGATCCTGGTTTAGATTATCAGGATTCCACCCTGGCAAGGCTGTACACTAAATACTGTCCAAGAAATGTGCAGGAGGTTCTCCTGGATCACTTTCAAACTCCTTTAAAGCCATTCTGTGATTGGCCACCGACAAATGAGTTTATAAGAAGTGTATGGACCTTGGGCAAACCCGGAGTAGATTCCTTTATGAAGATCCAGTGGAAACAGCCAATAAGTGCCGGTTGGATATTTTACGGACCCCACGATTCAGCTTATGGAGAGAGGGAGTTCCGGCGCCTTATCAGCGTTTATGAATCGATCAAAAACAAGGGGTATAATTCAGGGCTTACCAATTTAGATCCTGTAAATGGATATTTTTTGAAGCGTGGAAAGGAGGTTCGTTTTGTTTTACTTCAGGGAAATCACAGGGTATCTGTTTTGAAGGCTCTTGGATATAAGCAGGTGGAGGTTGTAATTAGAAAAGGTCATCCAGCACTTATAGATCGGGATGAGCTGCACCGCTGGACCGAAAAGGGTGGGGGAATTTATTCTGCTTCCCTTGTCAGAAACTTGTTCGATACCTTATTTGATAGTTCTGGCTCAGAAAAAGCCCAGCGTCTTGGGTTGTTAAATTAGAAATTTTGAGGTAGTTATTTGTGGAATCTGGATGGTTTTGGGTTTATTTTTTGAGAGGTATATTGGAATTGAACTGGATGATTGAAAATTATTTAATATTTAAATCAAAATTTTATTTACTGGAGTTTTAAAGTAGTAATTTTTAAATTTTTGGGGGATTTCCCCAGTTGTTTTTTCTTATTTTTTGTAGGAAATTTAGTAGTGTATTAGATGTCTTTATCTTTTAAAAGCATGCTTTCACCGATGTAATTCGAAAGCTTGCGATAAAAGTGGAAGTCAGGTATTATCTCTATTAGTAATATCCTCCCGGAAATTAAAAGAAAGGCAACATGAAAAATTCTACTTTTACCCTAATCTGTGTCCTATTTATCATTTTCAAAATAGAGGCTCAATCAGGATTTACTTCCTTAACAAATTTAAATTCTGTTACAATTTCTGCCAATACGGGGGAAAAACCACAGGCAAAAGTTTGGGAATATGCCGGGAAGCATTGGGCAGTTCTCGCCAGCTCTGGCGGTACCCACATCTGGAGACTGGACGGCACAACCTGGACCAATGTACTGAGGCTTTCCTCCCGAAATACCTCCAAGGCAGACACGAAGCTTGTCGGAGGTGTCGTACACATCCTACTTTTTCAGGGGGTTTCGTCCCAATTGGTTTCCGTGGAATACTCCCCGGCTCTGGGAAGTTATCAACTTTGGTCCCAAAGGACCTCCACAGTGACAATAAACCTTCTTTCGAGCGTTGAGATTGCCAATATCGATATAGACGGGAATGGTCGAATGTGGATGGCCTATGATGGGTCATCCCAGATTTATGTTAGCTGGAGCGATTCTCCATATCAAAACTGGAGTTCCCCAATAACTGTGGCTACAGGACTTTCATCAGATGATATAGGTGCCGTAATTGCTCTTCCGGGGAAGATCGGGGTATTCTGGTCAAACCAGAATACCAAAAGATTCGGCTTTAGAACCCATACTGACGGTGCAAATCCTTCCTCCTGGTCAAATAGCGAGGTGCCGGCTTCTCAGTCTGCACTTAATGTGGGAAATGGGATGGCAGATGATCATTTAAATATGGCAAAAACAAATAATGGCACCCTGTTTTGTGCTGTAAAGACTAGTTATGACACTAGTAATTACCCATCGGTAGCTCTGCTTGTCCGCCGTCCTAATGGAAGCTGGGACAACCTTTATAGTGTGTCCTCTCAGGGTACACGACCAATTGTGGTTGTGAACGAGGCACAGAACAAATTGAGAATTGTATATACCCAAATCACAGGGGATGGAAATATTGTTTACAATGAATCCTCCCTTACCAATATCTCCTTTGGGAATCAACTAAGATTGATTTCCGGCGCCTACAACAACCCTACAAGCACCAAGGATAATTTTACCTCCGAGGTGGTGATCCTGGCTTCAAGTGGTTCGCGTGCGGTTGGAGTATTGGCAAGAGATACCCAAGCGCCTTCTATTCCGGGTACCCCACAATTAAGTACTCCGGCAGATTTGGCTACCAATATTTCTGTTCCACCAACCTTAGTTTGGCAAGCCTCACAGGGAGCAACCTCCTACAGGGCGCAGGTTTCGACCACGGCTACTTTTGCCACAAGCGTATTTGACCAAAACAATATTAACGCAACAACGGCATCTATTGCAGGTCTTAGCAATAATTCAACCTATTACTGGAGAGTGCTGGCCATCAACTCAGCTGGAAACAGCAACTGGTCTACCATCCGGAGCTTTACCACAAGCTCGGCAACATCCGGGCTCAGCGCTCCTGTATTGAGTTCCCCGGCGGATTTGGCCACCAATATTTCTGTTGCACCGACTTTAGGCTGGAGTAGCTCGGTAGGGGCGACCTCCTATAGGGTGCAGGTATCGGGAACGTCTAATTTTGCAACAACCGTATTTGACCAAAGTGGCATCGCAGGTACCTCCACTTCCGTTTCAGGCCTGGTTAACAGCAGCGTCTATTTCTGGAGGGTGCTGGCCTCAAATACCACAGGGGAAAGCGATTGGGCTCTCCCCCGTAGTTTTACCACAACATCGGCCCCATCAACCGCTCCCTTGGTGGCTCACTGGAGGATGGATGAGGGCAGTGGCAGCAATGTTTCGGATATTTCATCCTACGCAAATAATGCCACAACAACGGGAAACCCTACCTGGTTGACAGGGGTGTCCGGGCAGGCCTTGCGGTTTAACGGCTCCAACCAGTATGCCACTGCCAGCGACAATGCTTCTTTGGATATTAGCAGTTCCATCACCATTGCAGCGTGGATCCGGCCTGAAAGAACTGCAACACAATACATGATTAAAAAGGGAGGGCAAAATGGGGTAGACGGTTACGAACTATCATTGTCAAGCAGTGGGACAGTCTTCTTTCGGTTTAATCAGGAAAGCTCAGGAAACAACTATAGGC
The DNA here is from genome assembly GCA_041752645.1 of Gillisia sp. Classification (GTDB taxonomy): domain Bacteria; phylum Bacteroidota; class Bacteroidia; order Flavobacteriales; family Flavobacteriaceae; genus Gillisia. Next base: position 11,445 of record JBGSWA010000107.1, read on the forward strand.
TAGAATCCCGGATAACTTATCCAACCAATGGGATTACCTGGATGCATGTGGCTGCCACCT
>JBGSWA010000108.1:0-11191 GCA_041752645.1 Gillisia sp.
GGCTGCTTAGGTAGATGAACAATCCCAACTTATTGGGGACACCTGGATCTTTAGCTTGCAAGGGCCGCCCTGAATTCAGTAGCTCAGGGTAGGGGAGGTGCCATGGGTGCAGAAGAGCACAAGATAGGGGGAAGATTCAGATTTCATGGGCGCCTTTAACCAAAAAATAACAGTTCCTTAAATAATAAAAGGACGGGCCTCGGGCTGGCTTTTTTTATGGGTACAATCAAAAGAGCAGCTGACTTAAAATATTTTAAAGTCTTTAATAAATGCAATGCTATTTTTTAAATTAACCTATTTTTGTGGAAACTTCCCAATATGTATAAATCCCTTATAAGACGCTTCCTTTTTAAATTTGATCCGGAAGTGGTTCATTATTTTACTTTTGATTTTCTTAAAATAGTGTTTAAAATTCCAGGAGTGCCAACACTGGTTAAAAGAATATATCAAATAAACGACCCGCGCCTGGAGCGCGAGGTTTTTGGGCTGAAATTTAAAAACCCTATTGGCCTGGCTGCCGGGTTTGATAAGGATGCCAAGCTCTATCAGGAGCTGGATGCCTTCGGTTTCGGTTTTGTGGAGATAGGAACGCTAACTCCCCGGGCTCAACCGGGAAACCAGAAAAAACGCTTGTTCCGACTCAAAGAAGACCAGGGCATTGTCAATAGAATGGGGTTTAACAATGAAGGCGTGGAGGCAGCGGTAAAACGTTTAAAATCTAATAAAAACGTGCTGATTGGCGGGAATATAGGAAAAAATAAAACCACCCCAAATAAGGATGCCGCAGGAGATTATTTAAGCTGTTTTGAGAGCTTATTTGACTATGTCGATTATTTTGTGGTAAATGTAAGCTCCCCGAACACCCCAAATTTAAGGGCGCTGCAGGAAAAAGAGCCACTCACCGATTTGTTGAGCACTCTTCAGAATAAAAATAAGCAAAGGCCAACACCCAAGCCAATTTTATTGAAAATTGCCCCGGATCTTACCGAGACCCAATTGCTGGATATTATAGATATAGTTTCTCAGACTGGAATCGCAGGGGTAATTGCGACAAATACCACCATTGCCCGTGGGGATCTGCGCTCGGCCAATAAAGATGAGATGGGCGGGTTAAGCGGCCTGCCCTTAAAAAACAGATCTACCGAGGTCATTAGGTTTCTCTCTGAAAAAAGCGACAGGGCCTTCCCTATTATTGGGGTCGGAGGGATCCATAGTGCAGCGGATGCCATTGAAAAGTTGCAGGCGGGCGCAAGTCTTGTCCAATTGTACACCGGGTTTATTTATGAAGGCCCGGGCCTTATAAAAGCAATTAACAAAGAGATTCTGGAAAAGGGTCTTTAATATTTTTTAAAGCGCAGCCTTGATAGAACATCTTATCCCATTCTTGACAGCTTCCATTCTGCTCACGCTCTCCCCGGGGCCGGATATTGTGTATGTCCTGGTGCAGAGTATGGCCCATGGCAAAATAGCTGGAATAATAACTACCGTGGGACTGGTGTCAGGGATTATGGTACATACCACCCTGGTTGCCTTTGGGGTGTCTGCGATTATCAAAGAATCGGATTCTCTATTTATGCTGATCAAAATCTTTGGGGCCCTGTATTTGTTTTTTCTGGCATTTAAGGTCTTTAGAAGCGGTGCAAGTTTTTCATTGAGTACAGAGGAAGTGCCAGGTAGTAATAGGAGCCACAAGGCACTTTTTCTAAGGGGATTTATTATGAACGTGCTCAATCCTAAGGTGACCATCTTTTTTTTGGCTTTCTTTCCAGGATTTTTATGGGTCCCGGAAGAAGATACTGTATTGCAGTTTTATACTCTCGGGGTTTTATTTATGCTTCAGGCATTTATAATCTTTGGATTGGTGGCTTTCCTGGCAGGTAATATTTCGGATTTTTTTAAAGATCATCCTGCCTCCGGGGTGGTATTAAAATGGGTACAGATCGTCGTCTTTATGGGGATTGGGGTTTTTGTTTTAGTTTGAGCGAGCACTCGAAAAGAAAAAACTTTTTGCGTCTGAATTTCTTGAGGAGGAATCCTTGTAGCTCAAATTAAAGTCAATCCCAAAAGATTTTCATTCTCTTGCATTTAAAGTCCTGTTTTTCACATTTTTTTACCAGGGAAGCAGTCTGTTTTTATGGTTTTTATATGATATGTAAAATACTATCTTTGAACTATGGATAAAATCAAGCTTATTGAATGTCCCAGGGATGCGATGCAAGGAATTAAAGCCTTTATTCCTACCGATAAAAAAATTCAATATATCCAATCTATATTGCGCTGCGGATTTGATACTGTAGATTTTGGAAGTTTTGTTTCTCCAAAAGCTATTCCCCAAATGGCTGATTCTGCAGAGGTCCTTGCGGGTCTGGATCTGTCATCTACCCAAAGCAAGCTCCTTGCAATTATTGCAAATACCCGCGGGGCACATGATGCCTCGAAGCATCCGGAAATTAAATATTTGGGGTATCCGTTTTCGATTTCCGAGAATTTTCAGATGAGAAATACCCATAAAACCATCGCGGAATCTGTTGAAACCCTGATCGAGATCTTGGAGATCGCTCAAAATAAGGACAAGGAAGTGGTGGCCTATCTTTCCATGGGTTTTGGAAATCCATACGGCAATCCCTGGAATGAGGAAATAGTGGGCCAATGGACAGAGAAACTCTTCTCTATGGGAGTGAAGATCCTGTCCCTTTCTGATACCATCGGGAGTTCAACCCCTGATGTAATCCAAGGTCTTTTTTCAAATCTTATCCCAAAATATCCCGAAATAGAATTTGGAGCACATTTGCACACCACCCAAGGCTCCTGGTTTGAGAAGGTAGATGCTGCCTATAGAGGAGGATGTAAAAGGTTTGATGGCGCCATCCAGGGCTTTGGAGGTTGCCCAATGGCTAAAGATGAACTAACCGGAAATATGCCTACGGAAAGGATGGTTTCCTATTTCACAGCTAAAAAAGCAGATACTAATGTTAAGATGACCAGTTTTGAGGCTGCCTATAACCAGGCCTCCAGGGTTTTTTCTGCCTATCATTAATTTAAATTTTTAGGAGTGAACTGATCTTGGAAGAGAGATACGACAAAAAAAAGCCACGATCTCAATACTGATTCCGTGACTTTTTTTGGGCTTTATCATTGCATTTTTAGCTAATCCCTAGAAGTGGTAGTGTACTCCAAGATAAGCTCCAAAAGGATGTCCGGGTCTCAGGCCAGAGGGTACTCTTGCCACTACATACTGCTTATCCAGGGCATTTATCACATTTCCGGAAAGGCTCAGCGCTGAGCTAAGGTGGTATTTCGTTGCAATATCCAGGATAAAATTCGAATCAATACGCTGGTCATCAGGGATAGTACCGCTTCCGGCCACAGTTCTGAATTCTCCCATATACCTTCCGTTTAAATTCACACTGAATTTGGAATGCTCCAGCCCAATTCCGGTGTGGAACTGATGCCTTGGGATATAGGGCATTTCATCCCCGGCATTAATTTTACCCCAAATCCCCTGGCCACTTGCAAAGCTGTTTTGAAAGGTTGTACTGGTATAGGTATAGCTGAGAGTCAGGGGTAATTTAAACTGCTTGCTTTTTCTTTCTAAAAGATCATAATTCAAAAGGAATTCAATTCCCTTAACCTCCACCTCTCCAGCATTGAACTGTTCCAGGGTCCCCGTGCCGCCGGTTGCCGCCAGGTCACTTCCTAAAAGGTTGCTGTAATCATTATAGAAACCTACCAATTCTCCCTTTAGCCCGGCGATTGAAAATCTGGAACCGAGCTCATAATTTATACTCTTCTCAGGGTCTTCCCCCTGGCTGTTTCCCGGAGGTGAAAAACCTTTATGGATTCCTCCAAAAATTGAAATCCTGTTGTCAAACCAGTAGTTAAATCCAACCCCTGGGATAAATATAGTTACTTTATTTTCTTTCTCTTTCAGGTCTGTTCCTGTGCGGTTTACATCATTTTTCCCAAAATCTTCCTGTCCCAGGGTGATGTTTTCATACCGGATTCCAGGAGTGAAGCTCCAGGAATTAAATTTGATTCGATACATCATAAAAGCAGCAAGGGCCTTGGCATTGCTGATCCTGTTGGCATCGGTCCCGGGAGTTCCCACCGAGGTTAAATTCATGATTCCCTGGTTCATCAGGTAAGCGTCAACCCACTGGAACCGGTCCTCCTGATCATAATGATATCGCAGGCCAAACTCAAGGTCATGAAATACCTTTGCTCCGCTCCAGTGATAATCCAATTTTGTTTGCACCCCTTTAGAGATATATTCCCTGTTGTTATTCTTTACATTCAGCCCGTTCGCCCCGGAATTGATTTGACCGGTAACTATGTCAAAGGCATCCGGGAAATTGGAAGGATTATCCAAAAGCTCGGAAAGACCCACTTTGCCTTCTGCTGAAACAACATCGTTTAATTTATACCAGTTCCGGCTGAATTCGTTGAGATATCCCGAGGTGGTAAGCCTGAAATTATCACTGAAATTTACGGTGTGAGTAGCCATAAATTGAAGGTGATCGGCATTCATCTGGTCCTTTTGTGAGCCTGCATACCTTCTATAGGGATTTTCATTGAAATCGCTCTGGGTTAACCCCAGGTAGGTTTCATCAGAGGTTTCATCGGAGAATTGAAATTTCAATTCCAGGGCTTGTCCTACCTTGGCATCAGGATTTGTATTCACCCTGAATTTTGCAACGAGATCGTCTTTGTTAAATCCGGTATCCCCGCCGGAATCCAGGTCTTTAAACCCATTGGATCGATAATTTTGATATTCCAGGAGGTATCCGAAATTTTTATGGGAATCCCCAGCCTTTGCATGCAGGTTAGAGGTATTAAAACTGCCATAATTCGCAAACAGGGAGCCAGAGAAATCGGTAGGGATTTGAGAAGAAATAAAATTGATAGCCCCTCCGGTGGTATTAGGGCCATATTGCACCTGGCTGCTCCCCTTCAAAATCTCTACGGCCTCCATTCTGGCTACCGAGGGAAAATAATATGCTGCGGGAGCGCTGTAGGGTGCAGGCGCGATTAAAACCCCGTCTTCCATCAGCGTTATCTTCGAGGAGCGCTCAGGAGAAGTGCCTCTGAGACTTATATTTGGACGAAGTCCAAACCCATCCTCTTCGTAAAAATTTACCCCGGGAACCTGGCTCAGCACGCGATTTATGTTTGTATAGCGGTGTTCCTTTAATTCTTTTGACGAGAGGTAATAGGCAGAACCGGTTCGGTTTTCTGCTTCAAATTTACTTCCTAAAAGCACTTTTGCTGAAATGATTACCTCGTGTAGGGTTTCGACAGAATCTTTGGATTTTTCTATTCTTTGTTCTTGCGCCTGTGAAGGGATTGGGGCCATCCAGAAAATGGCAAGGATTAAAAATCGGCTCATCTTTTTTTTATGATTTCTTAATTTAGATTGATTTTAGATAACGACGCAAAAGTAAATCACTTTCAGGGTACGGGCAAGTTTATTTAGACTTAATTTAAATAATAATCAAAGCACGTTTCATGACAATTCTTAAGGGGTCAAATGAATGCTTTGTCGCAAGCGGTTGGGCTAGCAGTACTTTTTCACAGCTGCTAGTTGAAAAATAATTTTTTAAGAATTGGATTTTTCGCTCATTACTCCCCTGTTTTTATTTAAACCCATTCTAAATAGCTACCTTTACCTTTCTAAAAAAACTATAAAATGAAGCAGCTTATTTTTTTAATTGCCCTTCTGGGATTTAGTGCTTGTAAAAATAATACTGAAAAAACCGGCTCTTCTTCCCAAGAGCAGGCAAATGTGGTAAATGTTTATACCCACAGGCACTATAGCTCAGATCAGGAACTTTTTGACCTGTTTGAAAAAAATACGGGCATACAGGTTAATGTTATCAATGCAAGCGCAGATGAATTAATACAAAAAATGAAAATTGAAGGAGCTCATTCTCCAGCGGATGTGTTGATCACTGTAGATGCAGGGAGGTTAACCCGGGCCAAGGAGCTCAATTTATTACAACCAGTTAATTCTGAACTCCTAAAGAAAACGATTGCTCCACATCTCAGGGATCCTGAGGATTATTGGTTTGGCCTGACCAAGAGGGCCAGGATACTTGTCTATGCAAAAGACAGGATGGAAGAGGCTAATCTTTCTACGTATGAAGATTTAGCCGGGGAAAAATGGAAGGGCAAAATTTTGATACGTTCCTCCGGGAATATTTACAACCAATCCTTACTGGCATCTCTTATTGTCAATAATGGGGAGGCGGGGGCAAAAAAATGGGCACAGGCAATAGTGAACAATATGGCGCGCGCCCCAAAAGGGAATGACAGGGACCAGGTGAAGGCTTTAGTTGCCGGAGAAGGAGAGGTCGCGGTGGTAAACACCTATTATATCGGCAATATGTTAAATTCTGAGAGTCCTGAGGAAGTGAAGGCCGCAAAGGCTATTGGGGTGTTTTTCCCCAATCAAAAAGGCAGGGGTGCACATATTAATATTAGTGGGGCGGGAGTTGCGCGTTATGCCCCGAACAGGGAAAACGCAATACATCTGATCGAATTTTTAATTTCGAGGGAAGCCCAGGAAATTTTCGCAAACACCAATTATGAATATCCGGTAAATCCTGAGGTGCAACCGGCAGCGTTATTACAAAGCTGGGGTGAATTCAGGGAGGATTCCCTGCTTCTTTCCAAATTGGGAGAAAACAATAAAAATGCAGTAATGATTTTTGATGAAGCAGGCTGGAAGTAAAAACTTATTTTCTATAAATAACAGGTTAAAGCGTCTTAAAAGGGATACGAATAAGTGGGCAATTTTAACTTTGGTCCTACTGGGTTTTATCGCCTTGCCTGTAATCTCAATTGGGATTAAACTCTTTTCGGGTCCCGGGGAAACCTGGGGTCATATTCTCGAGAATCTTTTGTTGGATTATATAGGCAATTCTTTATTCCTGGTTTTTATGTGCGGGTTTATGGTGGTTTTCTTAGGGGTATCAACCTCCTGGCTGGTTACCCGTTTTGAGTTTCCCTTTAGAAAACAATTGGAATGGCTCCTGATCCTGCCCCTGGCAATACCTTCTTATATTGTGGCCTATTCCTATGCCGGAATCCTGGATTATGGAGGTAGTTTAGAATTAATACTGCGGGTTTTTGGACTCGAATTCTCGCGCATTGATATTATGAATAAAACGGGACTGGCCTTCGTGCTTGGGATCTCTTTATTTCCATACGTTTATGTGAGTTCCCGAGCCTTCTTTTTAAATCAGGCTAATAATCTGATGGAAGCCTCAAAAATGCTTGGAGTGGGGGAGATAAAATCTTTTTTTAAACTGATCCTTCCCTTAGCCAGACCCGCCATAGTGGCCGGGCTGATCCTGGTATTAATGGAGGTGTTAAACGATTATGGGGCAGCCAGATATTTTGGGGTAAACACTTTTACCACGGGAATCTTCAGGTCCTGGTTTTCCCTGGCGGAGCCCGAAACGGCGGTGTATCTTTCGGCCCTTTTAATCAGTATTGTTTTTGGCCTGATCTTGCTGGAAAAATTTCAACGCAGGAAAATCCAATTCAGCAATAACAGGTCGGGCAGTGCTGGAATTCAAAGAAGAACAGTGAGTAAAGGACTTCAATGCGTAATTTCCTGTGCTGTTTGGCTTCCTGTATTGTTGGGTTTTCTGATCCCGGTAGCTCAATTGATCTACTGGGGCTGGCTCACCTATGACAATGTGTTTAGCTCTTCTTTTTTGATCCTTTCCTTTCAGAGTTTTGGGATCGCCTTTTTAACTGCCCTAATAACAGTCACTGTGGCGATCGCATTGATCTATTTCTCAAAATGGAGCAGGAGCAACTCCCTTAAGAACATAGCTAAATTGGGGGTTTTAGGCTATGCAATTCCCGGGGCAGTAGTGGCAATTGGGATTATGATCCCCACTATTTTTATAGACACCTGGTTGATAAAAATAGTGGAAGCGCTGTTTCAAATTCAGCCCGGGTTAATTATATCAGGGACTTTAATTGCACTAATCTATGCCTATGTGGTCCGGTTTTTGGCCGTTGCATTTAATCCAATTGAGGCTACCGCATTAAAAGTCAGTGATTCGATTCCCGATTCTTCGAGAATTTTGGGGGTTGGTAATATTAAAACCTTTTTCAAGATTGATTTTCCCCTTATAAAAACCGGAATATTAAGTGCGTTTATTCTGGTGTTTACGGATGTGATTAAGGAATTACCCCTGACATTGATTTTAAAACCTTTTCAGGTGAACACCCTGGCGGTGAAAGCATACGAGTATGCCAGCGACGAAATGGTCATGAAAGCAGCCATCCCGTCCTTGCTTATCATCCTTACAGTGATGCTTCCTATAATATTTTTGAACAGATTGCTGGTAAAATAACAATAGTATGTTACAAATAGAATTACTTTCCAAGAGTTTTGACAAGGGAAAAAACTTTGCATTAAAGGATGTTTCCTTCCACCTTAAACAAGGAGATATTTGTGCCATTGTGGGGGAGAGCGGAAGTGGTAAAACCACTCTGGCGCGGCTGATTGCGGGTTTGGAAACCCCGGACCAGGGGAGTATAAGGATTGACGGCAACATGGTTTCCTCCACCGGCAGACTGGTTCCACCAGAGAAAAGAAAAGTAGGATTGGTTTTTCAGGACTATGCCTTGTTCCCGCATTTGAGTTTGATGCAAAATGTAGTCTATGGGATCTCAAAAGATAAAAATAAAAATGAGAGGGCAGAGGAGATACTTAAACTTGTTGGCCTGAAGGAATTAAAAGACAGGTATCCTTATGAGCTTTCCGGAGGCCAGCAACAGCGGGTTGCCCTGGCAAGGGCTCTGGCACCTAATCCCTCGTTATTGATCCTTGACGAACCATTTAGCAATCTGGATTCCATGTTGAGAATGCAATTGAGAAACGAAATTTTCGAAATTGTTAAGAATACGGAGGTTACTGCAATTTTTGTCACCCATGACACTCAGGATGCACTGGCTGTGGCCGATGAAATTTTAATCCTTCAAAACGGGCGGCTCATTCAAAAGGATGAGGCAGCAAATTTATATACAAAACCAAAATCCATTTACGTAGCCTCGCTCTTTGGAAATACCATCCAGCTGAGCAGCGAACTGCAATCTGCCTTTAAATGTCCGCTTAAAGAGGATTGCTGCGCTGCCGTTCGGAATGAAAATTTTGCCATAAATACCGAATGTGAACATGTGACCCATGCAAGGGTTTTAAAAAAGACCTTTTTAGGCCCCGATACAAGACTGCTCTTAAGACTCGAAAATGGCCAACAATTAACCGTTTTGACAAAAGATAAAATAGTAGAAGACGGAATAATTATTGGATTTAATTCCACTGATGTGTTGCAATTCACATCATAAACCTGATTTTGTTCGCTAGTTCCAATTTTTAGAGCTGCTTCGCGGAAAGTTAATTCGGGTATTGTTTTAAAAATGCTTACTTTTGCACGCAATTAAATCTTTAATTGCTATGACTGCACACAACTTCAAGATTATTGGCGAGGGACTCACCTACGATGATGTTTTATTGATCCCAGCTTATTCTGATATTTTACCGCGAGAGGTAAGTATTCGCTCCAGATTCACGAAAAACATACCTATTAATGTCCCTATTGTATCGGCTGCTATGGATACTGTTACTGAAAGCAAAATGGCCATCGCCATTGCACGGGAAGGTGGGATTGGGGTGCTTCACAAGAATATGTCAATAGAGGCGCAGGCCCTAAAGGTGAGAAAGGTGAAGCGGGCAGAAAGCGGGATGATCATAGACCCTATTACCTTGCCAATAACAGCCACGGTGAACGATGCAAAACGCAATATGCGTGAACACAGCATCGGGGGGATTCCAATTATAGATAATAAAGGTAAATTGTTGGGAATAGTAACCAACAGGGACTTGCGTTTTGAAAAAGACAGCGATCGTCCAATCTCAGAGGTAATGACCTCAAAAAATCTGGTTACGGTTTCTGAAGGCACTTCCCTGGAAGAAGCTGAAGAAGTACTTCAACAATATAAAATCGAAAAATTACCGGTGGTCAATACCGACAAGAAACTCGTAGGGCTGATCACCTTCAGGGATATAACAAAGCTCACCCAAAAACCCGTAGCCAATAAGGATAGTTATGGACGCTTGCGCGTGGCCGCTGCTCTTGGAGTGACATCTGATATTGCCGAACGCGCCGCTGCTTTGGTCCATGCAGGGGTAGATGCCGTAATAATAGATACCGCACATGGGCATACAAAGGGGGTTGTCGATGTACTGAAAAAGATAAAGGCAAAATTTCCGGATCTGGAAGTGGTTGTCGGAAATATAGCGACCGGCGAGGCCGCAAAATATTTGGTAGATGCCGGTGCCGATGCTGTTAAAGTCGGGATTGGTCCAGGATCGATTTGCACCACCAGGGTGGTGGCGGGGGTTGGTTTCCCTCAATTTTCCGCCGTATTGGAAGTCGCCGCGGCAATTAAGGGCAGTGGGATCCCTGTAATTGCAGATGGAGGAATTCGATATACCGGAGATATTCCTAAAGCCATCGCTGCAGGAGCAGATTGCGTAATGTTGGGTTCTTTGCTTGCCGGAACCAAGGAGTCGCCGGGAGAAACCATTATTTTTGAAGGAAGGAAATTTAAATCCTACCGGGGGATGGGCTCTATCGAAGCCATGCAAAAGGGATCGAAAGACCGGTATTTCCAGGATGTGGAAGATGATATCAAGAAATTAGTGCCCGAGGGGATCGTGGGGAGAGTTCCTTATAAGGGAGATCTGGAGGAAAGCATCAATCAGTTTGTCGGTGGATTGCGTGCCGGTATGGGGTATTGCGGGGCAAAAGACATTGTCAGCCTTCAGGAAAAAGGGAGGTTTATAAAAATTACAGCCTCGGGAATTCACGAGAGTCATCCTCATGATGTGACCATTACCAACGAATCCCCTAATTACAGCAGATAAATTCACAATTTTGCATATTAAAAAAGGCTGCCCAATTATTTTGAGGGCACTGAAAAACCACCTCTTTTGAGGTAATATTATTAAAGCGATTCAAGCAAAATGTATTTTTTGACTTGGTCGCTTTTTTATTAGTGATTTTTTTAGGTGTTGATATTTTGATCAGTCTATGTGTCAAAACAGTCCATTTGGCCCTTTTAACCTCCTTTTATGCCAATTTTTATAAGATATTGGACTTATTTAGAT
>JBGSWA010000109.1:0-5032 GCA_041752645.1 Gillisia sp.
CATGGCGCTTTTGGAGAATAAGAAATAAAGAGCAACCAAAGATTTTAAAGATGCATTTGGATATTTTAAATATCAAAATGCATCTTTTTTAGTTTCCCGGCAAATTTGATTTCCCATCCCGGTGTCTATTGTGTTTTCCTCACGAAACAGTTGACACGTACAACCAGATTTCCATCATCCAGGAAACACAAAATCCGAAACCTCTTGAAAGTTGTAATTACATCACACGACCTTCATTAATTCGCTCTGCCATTAATTCGCTCTGCGATTTCAAGAGCATTGAAGAATTTTTAATGTTTCAACCTTTTCTGGTTTCGCCGGTACACCCTGGAGTCAATATGCTGCCCATGCTCTCCTTTTTCATTAATGAGTACCTAAAAATACTAAAAAGGGTACATTAAGAAAAATAGGTTCCTTTTAGTCCCGGGAAGCCTTGTGATTTTGAGTGTAGTCAAGTTGCTTCTTTTTTATTCGAAAGGTGATTCGTTGCCCATGGCCTTCACCTCTGCTGCCTTCTTTATTGTTTACTTTAAAATATTGAATACCCAAATAACAGGGATAAGGAATTGTAATCAGAATCCCAAGGGCCATAGTTTGTCAATAGATCCCGACTGCTGTGATACCTTAACTCTACACTGTATTTTTCATTGTAATTATAACCAAATCCAAATGCGAAATTACTTCCTGATTTTATTTCTAAAGTAGATTCCAATTGTCTTTTAAAATCAAATTTTGAATTTGAATCAAAATCCATTATTATAAAACCATTAATAAATAATTTTGAATTTTCATTAATAAACAGATAGTGTCTTACCCCAAAAGGTATTTCTATGGATTTATAATCAACTTCAGATGTTAGTTCTGTTGTTTCCTTTTTTAATATGAAATTTTGGTAGGTTGGCTCCATTACTAACGCCCATTTATCATTGTTAAAAGGCAAAATAATTTCAGCCTCGATTCCTACCCGAACTCCAAATTTATTGCCAAAATCAGTATTCTTTAAATTAGAAACACTGTTTTTTATTTCTAAAGAAGAACTTTGTAACCCGGCTTTTAAATTTAAATGAAAAATTTCTTTTTTCTCGTTTATTGAGTAATTAGAAAATTGTGAATTGACACATTTATTATATTTAACAAACAAATTGATTAGCTTATTCGTTCTGTATTCAAGGTTTTGAATTTCATTAATTGAGATATCGGAACATCTTAAGTTTCGTACAATTTGATGCTGGAAATCCTTGTTTTTTGTAATTTGATTATCGTTTGTTAAATAACTTTTGTGAATGAGTTCCTCAGTAATAGAATTATCAATATTGAAAAAGAATTTTTCAATACTGCTGGAATTATAAGAATATAAATTAGCCTTTCCCTCAATGAGTACTTTTAAAAATAGTTGCTCTTTTTTAAGTACCGGATTTCTATTGTGATCTAAAGCTGATAGTGAATTTCTTGACCTGTCAATATTAACATTATGCCTTTGATATTTAATTTTTTCAATAATTCCGAACTCCTTTATAGATTCGATTGTTTTGGTTTCTGATTGTTCATCCTCAGAATACTTTAAACTTATCTCTGTGGGATTATTTAACCAGTCATTATTTAATATAAAACACGCTATTTTTTCATCATTGTTATTGATGTAATATCCATTTTCATATTTTGTCTGTGAGTAACAGTTAAAACTTATAACTGTTAGCATTGTGATTAAAATTGTTTTGTATTTCATGTTTAAAATTAAAGGTTCTGATATAGGAAATTGGAGAAAGGCGTTACTTTAACCGTAAAGCTCCTCTATTGAAAAACTATCGTCACTTTATTTCTTCTCAAATTTAACTTTATTTAACAAAAAATCATTGATATTAATAATTTCTCTTAAAATAATTTCAATTTATTGTTGATTGTTTTAAACTCACCTACCCAACACGCAAAAAACTTCCCTTAAACCTATCCCAATATCTTAGCCTATAGCATTCTTAATTTTATGTTTTAAACCTCAGGATTTAACCGTAAAAAACTTAAATTTGATTTTTCTCAAACAACCCTAAACCACGTAGAATGATAATTTTCTTCGGAACACAAACCACCACAGTTTACGCAGTAGAAACCCACACGGCATTATCGGCCCTGAACATTACAAAATTAAACTGGCTTTTTGGCAACGCCCAGCAACTCAACAAATCTGCCCTGGCAGAATTTTTTGTCGGCCCTCGCGCTGCTATGGTTTCTCCCTGGAGTACCAATGCCGTAGAAATTACCCAAACCATGGGAATAAAAGGAATCCTGCGTATTGAAGAATTCCTGAAGGTAGATTCAAATTTCACCAAATTTGACCCGATGCTCTCCCAGAAATACAGCGGCCTGGATCAGGAAATTTTCACCGTAAAGACCAAACCAGCTCCCGTTTTGGAAGTTGAAGATATCGCAACCTACAACCAACAGGAAGGTTTATCCCTGAATTCCGAAGAAATCCAATACCTGGAAAACCTCTCCAAAAAACTGGAACGGCCCTTGACAGATTCGGAAGTATTTGGCTTCTCACAGGTGAATTCAGAGCATTGCCGGCATAAAATTTTCAACGGGGTTTTTGTTATAGACGGCCAGGAAAAACCCTCCTCACTTTTTAAACTCATCAGGAAAACCGCAGAGGTAAACCCGAACGAAATAGTTTCGGCATATAAGGACAACGTGGCTTTTGTAAAAGGCCCGAGAGTGCAACAATTCGCACCAAAATCTGCAGATGTACCGGACTATTACCAGAATACAGATTTTGATTCGGTAATCTCCTTAAAGGCCGAAACCCATAACTTTCCTACCACAGTTGAACCCTTTAACGGAGCGGCTACCGGAAGCGGGGGGGAAATACGCGACAGGCTAGCCGGGGGGAAAGGTTCGTTGCCATTGGCAGGAACCGCGGTTTATATGACTTCCTACTCGCGCCTGGACAAAAACAGGCCCTGGGAAAACCGGCTTGCGGAACGTAACTGGCTTTACCAAAGTCCGGTGGATATTTTGATAAAAGCCTCTAACGGTGCTTCCGATTTTGGAAATAAATTCGGCCAGCCCCTGATCACGGGATCTGTCCTGACCTTTGAATTTTCAGAAAACAACCGGGTTCTGGGCTACGATAAGGTAATTATGCAGGCCGGGGGAATTGGATACGGAAAGGCCGATCAGGCCATTAAGGAAGTTCCCAGAAAAGGGGATAAAATTGTGGTTTTGGGCGGCGATAATTATAGAATCGGAATGGGGGGTGCCGCGGTTTCTTCGGCTGATACCGGCGAATTCAGCAGCGGGATCGAGTTAAATGCGGTACAACGTGCCAATCCCGAGATGCAAAAACGCGCTGCCAATGCCATTCGCGCCATGGTGGAAAGCCAGCATAACCCTATTGTTTCCATTCACGATCACGGCGCCGGCGGACACCTAAACTGCCTGAGCGAATTGGTTGAGGACACCGGAGGATTTATTGATCTTGATACACTTCCAGTTGGTGATCCTACACTTTCTGCCAAGGAAATCATAGGCAACGAATCCCAGGAACGCATGGGGCTTATTATTTCGGAAAAAGACATGGATATCCTGAAACGCGTTTCAGATCGCGAAAGAACCCCAATGTACAGTGTTGGGCAGGTAACCGAAGACCGGAAATTTATTTTTCAACGCAAGAAAAACGGCGAAAAACCGATGGATCTGCCTTTGGAAGATATGTTCGGGAGTTCTCCCAAAACGGTGATGGCCGATAAAACCGTGGTAAGAAGGTATGAGGAGGTTCTTTATTCTCAGGATAAAATACAGGATTACCTAAAGCAGGTACTTCAACTCGAGGCCGTTGCATGCAAGGACTGGCTTACCAATAAGGTGGACCGCTGCGTGAGTGGACGCGTCGCTAAACAGCAAACCGCAGGGCCCTTGCAACTTCCATTAAACAACTGCGGGGTGATGGCCCTGGATTACAAAGGGAAAGACGGCGTGGCAACCTCCCTTGGTCACTCCCCTATTTCGGCCCTGATAGATCCGGTTGCAGGTTCAAGAAATTCCATTGGGGAAGCATTATCCAATATTATTTGGGCACCGCTTGAAAAAGGAATAAAATCCATTTCGCTTTCGGCAAACTGGATGTGGCCTTGCAATAACCAGGGGGAAGACGCCCGTTTATATGAGGCAGTCCAAGGGGTTTCCGACTTTGCGATCCAATTGGGGATCAATGTTCCCACTGGAAAGGATTCCCTTTCTATGAAGCAAAAGTATAAAGATGGGGAAGTTTTGGCCCCGGGCACCGTGATTATTTCGGCAGCCGGGCATTGCAGCGATATCACTAAGGTGGTGGAACCCGTTCTTCAAAGTGAAGGCGCTATTTATTACATCAACCTGTCACAGGATTCATTTAAATTGGGCGGTTCTTCCTTCGCGCAAATTCGCAATAAAATAGGAAGTGAAACCCCCACAATTCAAAATGCGGAACAATTTGCAGAAACCTTCAATACCATCCAAGGTCTTATCAAAAAAGATCTGATCAGGGCAGGACACGATGTAGGTTCTGGCGGGCTTATCACCACTTTGCTGGAAATGTGTTTTGCTGATAATAATTTAACAGCAACCCTGGATCTATCAGCCTTAAATGAAAAGGATTCGGTGAAGCTTTTGTTCAATGAAAACTGCGGCATTGTCTTTCAGGCCAAGGATGCTTCCGTAGAAACTATTCTGGCAAAAAATAAGGTCGAGTTCTTTAAAATTGGAACTCCGGCTGTGGGAAACATTTTTAGAATAAAGAATGGGGATCACAACTTCAAATTTGATATTGCGGCCTTGAGGGATGTTTGGTATAAAACTTCCTTCCTTTTGGACCAAAAACAAAGCGGGATAGATATGGCTACCCAGCGTTTTTCCAATTACAAAAATCAGCCTCTGGAATTTGTTTTTCCAAAGAATTTTGATGGGAAACTCCCTGAATTAGACGCTTCAAAACCCCGGATAAAAGCCGCAATCATCCGCGAAAAGGGCTCCAACAGCGAACGCGAAATGGCACGGGCGC
>JBGSWA010000110.1:0-51627 GCA_041752645.1 Gillisia sp.
TATTTTAAAACTGATCATTGTCATCCCGAAAACAAGAAATTTACTCTAAATTTAACAAAATTTGGGTATGTATGAATAGAACTGTATGGGGGATCATAATATTATTTGTCTTGTTCTCCTGCAAAAAGGATGATGAAAAAATACTTCCTTCCAAAACTGATATCACCGAATCTGTATATTCTTCGGTTACAATTCAGCCAGATAGTTTGTACCAGGTATTTGCGGCGGTAAGTGGAATTTTGAACAAGAACCTGGTGGAGGAAGGTGATTTGGTAAAAAAGGGAGATCCGTTGCTTCAAATCATCAATAACAGCCCAAAACTCAATACCGAAAATGCCAAACTCTCGCTGCAGCTCGCACAGAGAAATTTTGAAGGAAACGATGCAATCCTTCGCAGCGTTCAAGACGAAATTAATGCCGCAAAACTCAGAATTGCCAACGATTCCATCAATTATTTCAGACAGAAAAACCTTTGGGCACAAAAAATAGGGTCAAAAGCCGAATTTGAATCCAGAAAACTCGCGTTTGAGCTTTCTTCAAATTCCTTGAAACTTTTAAAGATCAGATATAAACAGACAAAAAATGAGCTGGAAACCCAATTCAAACAAGCGCAAAACAATTATAAAACTTCCCTAATCAACACCAAGGATTTTACGGTGAATTCTACAATTGATGGAAAAGTTTATTCCCTGCTAAAAAATCAGGGGGAAATTGTTTCAAACCGGGAACCCCTGGCATCAGTAGGCAGCGATTACAAATTTATTATTGAAATGCTGGCAGATGAAGTAGATATCGTAAAAATAGAAACCGGCCAGCCTGTGCTGCTCACTTTGGATGCCTATGGGGATAAAGTGTTTAAGGCAAAGGTGAGCAAGATTTATCCCAAAAAGGATGAACGCAACCAAACCTTTACCGTAGAGGCACTATTCGAGGACGGTCCTGAGGTTTTATATCCAGGGTTATCTGGGGAAGCAAATATTATTGTCGGCCAAAAAAAACAGGTACTTGCTATACCCCGGCAATATGTGAGCGAGGATAACAAAGTTAAAACTGAAGGCGGAATGGTAAAAATAAAGCCCGGCCTTCAAAATCTGGATAGTGTGGAAATCCTCTCTGGAATAACCGCTGATACCTGGATTTATAAACCTGAAAAATGACAAACTGGAAGGTGATAATCGGCATAGCGAAAACCCATTTGCTAACAAAGATCAAGCAATCGGGGATCGCGGCTTTGGGAGTGACCTTTGGAATTGGCTCTTATATTGTTTTGGTCAGTTTTATGACCGGGCTCAATGGGATGTTAGATGACCTGTTCCTAAATCTCACTCCTCATATCAGGATCTTCAACGAGATAGGACCATCAAAAAAGCAACCGGTAGACCTATATGCAGCACTTGAAAACACCTTTAACGTGGTCCATTCCATAAAACCAAAACAAAGCCAGAAGAAGATCCATAACGCAGTTCCCATTATGGAACATTTAAACAAGGACTCCCGAGTGAGTGGCGCAATTCCGCAGGTAAAAGCCGAAATATTTTATATCTCGGGTTCCATTGAAATCGGAGGCAAATTGGTTGGGATCGATTTGATGCAGGAGGTGAAACTTTTTAATTTTAAAGATTATGTCGTCCAGGGATTGCCATACGACCTAAAAAACACGGAAAACGGCATCTTATTGGGAATTGGGATCGCAGAAAAGATGGCCCTGAATGTTGGAGACAGGGTTCAGATAAGTACTAAAAACGGCGATATTTTTCCCTTGAAAATAGTAGGTTTCTATCAAAGCGGGATCGCTGAAGTAGATAAGATGCAGAGTTTTGTCAATCTTAAAACAGTGCAACGCATCCTGGGTAAACCCAACAACTACATAACCGATATCAACGTAAAACTTTACGATCTGGACGAAGCTTTCCCCCTATCTCATCAAATTGAAAAGCAATTCCATCTCACCGCCATAGATATCAAAACCGCAAATGCCCAATTTGAAACCGGCACCTCCATCAGGAACCTCATTACTTATGCAGTTTCCATTACCCTCCTTATTGTGGCCGGATTTGGGATCTACAATATTTTGAATATGCTTATTTACGAAAAAATGAATGACATCGCAATCCTGAAAGCAACGGGATTTACCGGAAAAGATGTGCAAATGATCTTTATGAGCCAAGCGATGATCATTGGAATAATTGGCGGGATCCTAGGGCTAATTATAGGTTACGCGCTGACCTCAGTTATAGACAGGTTGCCTTTTGAAACCGAGGCATTGCCCACAATTAAAACATTTCCAATTAATTACAATTTGTGGTTTTATGTGATTGGGATTTCATTTGCAATGATCTCCACCTTTTTTGCGGGTTATCTGCCTTCCCTGAAAGCAAAAAAAATAGACCCCGTGGATATCATCCGGGGACAATAAACTATAGCAGCAAACCATTTATGGAAACAATCCTCGAGGCAAAAAACATTGACAAATACTTTATAAAACCGGTGCGCTTCCAGGTGCTTAAAAATATCAGTTTTAAGGTGGCTCAGGGAGAATTTGTTTCTGTTATGGGAAAATCAGGCTGCGGCAAGTCCACCTTGCTCTATATTTTATCGACCATGGACACCAATTATGAAGGGGAATTATACCTTAACGGGGAATTGATTACCAGACAGGACAAAGATAAACTCTCTTACATCAGAAACAAGCACATTGGATTTGTTTTTCAGTTTCATTATTTACTTCCTGAATTTTCGGTCTTGGAAAACGTGATGCTGCCTGCGAAAAAATTGGACGAAAAATCCATTTCAGAAATTGAAAAAGATGCGATGGAGAAACTGAAGATTTTAGGAATAGAACATCTTGCAAAAAAGAAGGCCTCCATGATTTCCGGTGGCGAAAAACAACGGGTTTCCATCGCCCGTGCCCTGATAAACAACCCCGTAATTATAATGGGCGACGAACCCACCGGCAACCTGGACAGCACCAATGCAGAAAATGTCTATAACATCTTCAAAAAGCTAAGCCAGGAACAGGGCTTATCCCTGCTAATAGTCACCCACGACCAGGATTTCGCAAATAAAACCGACAGGATCATTGAGATGGGAGATGGGGAGATTATTGGGTAGAGAATACTAATACAGAAAATGTTAAAATTTAAGTTTAATTTAAGTCTAACTACCTGAATATTAATTGATTAATTATTTAAAATAGAAATTATATTTTGTATATTTAAAGGAATTAATTTAAATATACAGTTATGAAAATGTTAGTTAATGTAACCTGTCCCATTGAGCCATTCAGTTCTATGGTTAGGGATGGGTCCGTAGGGGAGATTATAGGCCGGGTGATCGATGTTATCAAACCGGAAAGCATTTATTTTACTGAACTGGACGGCAATCGGGGAGCCGTGATGTTGGTAGATGTTAAAGATGCTTCTTCCATCCCATCAATTGCAGAACCCTGGTTTTTAAATTTTGAAGCCATCTGCGAATTCAGAATTGCAATGACCCCGGATGATCTTATGAAAGCAAACCTCCCTAAACTTGCAGAGGAATGGAGTTGATTTCAAATGGCTTAAAAAAGGAGCGCTATGAAGAACCACTTTCGAAAAACTGAGGTGGTTCTTTTTATTGCAATTCTCACCTGCTTCCTTTCTATTTAAGCAATAACCTAAATCCAAAGACCAAAAGTTCTCCCTGCATAAAATCCAGGTCTTTAGATCTTTTGAAACCTAAACCTTCATACATATCCCAGGCTGTCTGCATTGCCTTTGTGGTATGAATAATCACCTGTGCATTTTGATCCCTCGCTTTCCTGATGCATGTGTTCGTCAAAAGTTTACCAATCCCACCTCCCCTGGCAGAAGGATCTACTGCTAACAACCTAAAACCTGAAGCATTTTTTTCTTTTGTTGCGGTTCCGCCGGAACCATAATACTGCATCTCATTAAAATAAACAACCCCTCCTGCAATTTGGCCTTTCGATGAAACAGCTACCAGGAGTTCTGTTTGAGGCTTTTTTGTGATGTCTCCAATTTTTAAAAGCATTTTATAATATTCCGGTTGCTCTGATTCATTTGGAAATCCTTCCAACTGAGAATAAACCCTGACCATTAATTTTCCAACCTCTTCAAATTCAAGGGGCCCTGCTTTTCTTATTATGTAATTCGGTTTACTCATAATTTTATTTTGTTGTTCCCTACAAATATCAAATAAATTATATTTTCCAACCAAGAAGTTAATCCTATTTTGAGAATATTTTTATGATCGAATTTATATTCACTAAAAAACCAGTTTTAAAATTCTACCCGAATGAAATTACATACAAATATTCCTAAAGTTAAGGTTCTTAATCGTGCATTTAAAGGATGAATTCCTCGGTAAAATGATCAGATTTTATTCTCCTGAGATTTATTCTGAACCTTATTTTTTCAAACAATCGAAAATCATTAAAGGCATATAAAATTATCATGTTTTAGCCGACAACAAACACTTACAAGGAATTTTAAACGAAAGTAAATATTTAGAAACCGAATCTTATTTTAGTGCTGTTCTATTTTTGTAGTGTTGGATCATAAGATTCAGTAGTATTAATTGTTTAACCTTAAAATTTAGTATCATGAACGCACTTAGAAACAAAGTTCAGTTGATTGGTAGAGTAGGACAAGATCCTGAAATCACAAACCTGGATGCCGGTAAAAAGCGGGCGAAATTCTCCATCGCTACGAACGAAAATTACTCCAATGCCAAAGGTGAAAAAATTGAAAACACCGATTGGCACAATGTGGTTGCCTGGGGAAAGACTGCCGAGATCATCGAGCAATTTGTCACAAAAGGCAAAGAAATTGCCATTGAAGGCAAATTGACCACCCGAACCTGGGACGACAAAGAAGGCATTAAACATTATATGACCGAAGTGGTTTGCAATGAGTTGCTTTTGTTGTGAGGCAAGTAATAATCCATCAGCATCGCCGGAAAAAATCACTCCGGCGATGTTATTTTTTAGAATACTTCTTAAAT
The DNA here is from genome assembly GCA_041752645.1 of Gillisia sp. Lineage (GTDB taxonomy): Bacteria > Bacteroidota > Bacteroidia > Flavobacteriales > Flavobacteriaceae > Gillisia. The sequence goes on from JBGSWA010000110.1 coordinate 5,005, forward strand.
TCAATAAAATTTATATTCCAATCCTGAATTCTAAACTCAGATTATGAGTGTTTAATAAAATATTGAATCCCTTTTAAAAGCCTATTTTGATGATAGTTTCAGATCATTGAATACATACTCGGGAAAGGAAGCTGTTGCCATCAAGTCAACGGGTGACCGAGAGTCTTTCTATTTTCAGTTACCCGCATTGATATTGCACGGTTATTTTCTGGAAATCAAATAGTTGATTAAAATAAAAGGAGAAAACAGTTTCCTTATTTCTCCTGGGTATTTGCTCAAGGAATTCTCCCAGTTCCAGATACCAGTAAAGAATGACAAGATAATTAGGAATTCCAGTAGCGCTTATTTCAGGGGAATTTCAACTTTTATATCGGTTCCATCTCCTATTTTAGAGGAAATATTCATAGTTCCATTTAGGGAATGAACAAGGTTAAATACCAGGTTTAACCCCAGTCCAAAACCTTTTTCACCTAAGGTTCCGTTGGAAGAAACTGCAGTCCCAGATCGCAATTCTTCCAATCTTTCAAAAGTAATACCTGTACCTGAATCTTTAACCTTAATCACCAATTTATGCTCTGGCAATTTATGGTTTATATCCAGGCTTATAATTACCACTCCGCCTTTCTCGGTAAATTTTATGGCATTTGAAATTAAGTTCCCTGCTATTTGCAATAATTTTTTTCTTGAAAATTGAAAATCCCCAATTTCCCGATTAAACCGGAAATCAATTTTCACATTCTTATACTTAGCCTGAGGTGCATATAAGGCCTCCAGGCGTTTGGAAAAAGTTGAAGGTGTGAAATAATTGATCTTAAAATCAGAAGAATTCTCTGCTTCATTTAAAATATCCTCCGTTAGTTCCCGCATATTGGTTCCAGCTTCCTGGATCATTTGCATAAATTCCAGGGTTTCTTCAGGATTTGATTCTTCATCCAATGCCAATTCGGTCAATCCGATTATCCCATTTAACGGACCCCGGATATCATGAACTACCTTGTTCTTTGTTTGAATTGTATCAAGTAAAAGTTTTTCTGATTCTTTTAACTCTTTCTTAAGTTGAAGTTTGATAACTATTTCTTCAGCAATTAGTGTCAACTGATCTATTTTTCCCTTAGAAAGATGCTTTTCATCCTTGCCTACAACACATAATGTTCCTATCCTAGCTCCGGAATTTGTGGTGAGTGGCAAACCCAAATAATATTTTAATCCATTTTCACCTTTAACAAATTCCATTTTCATAAATCGCAGGTCCAGATCCAACCTAGGAATTTCCAAATGACCCATTTGCTGAATGGTATAATTGCAAATAGAATCCTCTCTTGGCATCTGGCCTATCGCCGACCCAAATTGGGAAACTGTCCATTGAGTATAACTGTCTATTAAATTGACAACCGAAATACCTGTGCCTGCAATTTTCGCTGCAAGCCTGGTAAAGTTCTCAAATTCTGGCTGCAGCTCATCAAACTCTAAGTCAAAATCACTCAAACTTTTAACTCGCTGTAATTCAATATCGAAGGTTGATTCGGTAGTGCTCATCATTGGAGGTAACAAAGAAAAAGAGGGTAGGTCCTCTAGGGCAAAGATATTGGAATTAAGGTTGAAAAAACCGAACCATCTAAAATAAATATTATTTTTTGTCGACCCCTGAATATGATTAAACGGTCTGAATTTAGACCTCCAATACAAAAATATTCTACTCTTTTAAAAACCGCGAAAAAAAAACAGTAATTTTAATTTCTATGAAAGCTCATTATCTTATCCTAGCCTCTTTAGGTCTCGCAACATTAATAATGGCGTGGCTGCCTTCTGTTTCAAAAAAGATAAAAGTAAGCTATCCCATCATCTTATTGCTCATCGGGATTTTACTTTTTGGAATAGGGATCCCTCTAATTTGGCCAGATCCTGTATGGAAAGATGAATGGCTAATGTACTTTTCAGAAGCTATTGTGATTATTTCCCTGATGGGGGCCGGATTGAAAATTGGTTCAAATTATTCATTAAAAAACTGGAAAAGGCCCTCGTTATTGCTTTTTATAACTATGCCATTATGCATGATCTCCACCTATTTTTTGGGAAACTATTTTTTGGCTTTGAGCATTCCGGCCTCCTTGCTCCTTGCCGCCGTTCTGGCACCTACCAATCCTGTTTTGGCAGCTGAAGTTCAGCTGGAAGAACCAAAAAGCGAGAAAGACGATAAGAACAAATTGCGATTTGCACTTACTGCGGAGGCGGGACTTAATGATGGGGTGGCTTACCCCTTCACTTTTTTGGCACTCCTGGTAGCACAGGCGGGTGGCTGGGCAGCATTTGATTTTAGTGGCTGGTTTTTGGATAATTTTCTGTTGAAAATAATTATAGGGATTGCCTTGGCAGATTGATCGGGGTTCTCCTGGACAGGCTTAGCGTGATGTTCGGAATAAAGACCTATGATGGATTTCTTGCCTTATCACTCACCTTTATGACCTATGGCGTTAGCGAAATTCTTCACCGTTACGGAGTTACGGATTCCTGGCGGTATTTTTTGCCGGCCTGAGATTGCAAATATTATGAAAAGATAAGCGGTAATTACAAAAAGAAAATGCACGATTTTATTCACGAGATTGAACGCTTTATGCTGGTCGTTTGGATTATTCTCTTTGGTGGATCTTTGATGAATGGAATTTTAATCCTTACCGATTGGAAAGTAATTGTTTTTCCGTTTGCTTTTGTAATGCTTATCCGGCAACTCGCGGGTCTAATAGCCTTGGCGGGCATCCGTGAATCGTTTAAAACCAAGCTAGCTATCAGTTTCTTAGGAATACGCTGCAAAGGTTCGATTTTCTATCTTTCCTGGGCCTTTGTGCAATCAGATGCTTTTTCTGAAAAAATGGAACTCTATTCCATTGCTTCCTGCATAATCCTTATTTCAATAGTGGTCCACGGACTTACGGCGCCTTCTATTGTTGACTATTTTAGAAAGGAAATCTAGAATAACGAAGGAACTTTCAGATTTTTTATCAACTTGCTCCCTGTTTTATTTCATTGATTATAGGTATTACAATTAAGCAAAAAAACAACCTTCTTATTTATTTGCTTCGTGTTTCCCCGGGCAGGTTTTAAAACAATTTTCTTATCTAAAATCCAACTTGTTAAGCTCTTAAATTCCTGAAAAATTGAATTCAGATTTCGTTCTCTTCTTTAAAATCATAATGATTGCTTCCAGGATTGCTATTTTGAATTTTTTTCCACTTTCGCAATTCTCATGATTTCTTTAGCTATTTCCTCAGGTGAAAGCACAAAATCTATACATCCGCTTTCTATGGCAGACTCTGGCATATCCGGTTGTGATGCCGTATCGGGCTTTTGAGCGATGGTAATTCCTCCGACTTCTTTTATGCCGCAAAGCGCTTCTGCCCCGTCTCCGTCATAACCTGAAACAATTACCGCAATGAGTTTGCCGTCCCAGTTCTTTGTTAGCGACTTCAAAAAAACCGTAATGACATCTGGCCAACCCCAAGGTTTTGAGATAGGTTTTAAGCGGAACTCATCATTAAGGACGTGCAAATCGCGTTTTTCCGGAATAATAAAAACATGGTTAGGCTTAATATCCAGCTTTTCCGTGATCAATTCAACCGGCATCTTTGTATGACTCGGAAGGATTTCGTGGAGCAGAGTGGCAACAGTTCTCAAGTGATTTACAATGACGATAGCAACCCCCATATCTATCGGCATATTCTTCAATAAACGAATATAGGCGTCAAGACCGCCAGCCGAACCGCCTACGCAAACAATTGGAAAATCTTTTGCAGCACTTCTTGTTTCCTTAGATACTTTAGTTTTCATAGAAATTTTTTTTCAGTTGGTACATCCCAAAATCCTCAAGGACAAACAATTAAAAACTTGCAATTAATTCGCTCAAAGTTTAAAATTAAATCGCATCAGTAATCCAAATCCCTTCATAGAACTAACTTGTCTCCGAATAAAAACGGACAAACACCTTCGGGCCAGTTTACTATATCCAGTTCCACCAAGCTTTTATTAATTAACCATCTCAATAGCCTTTCGGATATAAGTTTGATCATAAAGCTGGCTTGACATAAAACGAGTAACATCTGTCCGGGATATCATTTTAGTCAGAATATAACTTCCAAGAATTAAACCCTGCTTATATTTTAAGTGTCTTTTTAAAAATAATCAGTTGTCCGGGGCAAATAATTACCCAATCTTATTTACTATTCATAATTAGTTTTTCCTCTATGTATTTATCTAAAAAATTAAAGTAAAGAATTAAAGAAATTACTAACAGCTATAACACAAGCTACGCCTGAATCTACTTTCTAAGAGGAAATACTTTATTAATCTACGGATTTGTACTTTTCCCACAGCAAAGATAATTCTTTGTTCCCTCCGAAAGAATATTTGTTTTAATAATGAACCTTTTATGTCTTAGTGCAGATAATACTGCATCTTATCCCTGAAGTGCAGATTCTATACTTTTTGAATCAAGCACATTTTCTTTAAAAACTTTAATTTTAGAATAATCATAATTCAATTTATCAGAGTTACGAATCTATACTGTAATAGCATACCCCTTGGCAAGTCCTTGTCTAAAAGGTTCCTTCCCAGTTTTTCCTGCTCCCCCTATTCATAAAAGGTTCATAATAAATAATTTTAAAATCATAAAAAACACCCTTAGCGTCCTTTATAAAACATTGGAAACTCGAAAATATTCACCCCCCTTATTGTATTCCCAATTATTAGGAGCCTTTATTTAAATCCCGGGTAATGACAATGTTTGATGTACTTCAATTGTACAAGCGGCATTCCAACCTAAAAGAGGATATCCAATAAATAGTTTTTTAGCTTCTTCAATGTCTTCTGCATGCAAAATGAAATATCGCACCACATTCCTGTGGCTATTTGTACTCTTTCCATCGGGATTAATTTGTTATCCATTAACATGTGGTGCGCCAAGGTCAACGAGTTTATTTCCACATTTTTTAGCCCATTGCATCCAAACTTCCATCCCCTTCGCCTGTTCTTCGGGAGTTGTCTTTGTAGTTTGTTTCATTAATTCAGCAGGCGCATGGTACAATGAGATAAATTTTTCATTCTTTAAATATTTCGGGTCTTGTTTCTGCAAAAAATTTTTTGAATCCTTAAATTATCCCGTTATCGTAAAAAAAGGTAGCGATTTTTACAGGTGTTTTTTGCCTACAATTTGTTAAATAAAATGCATCTATTCAGCTTAAGATTGATTTTTATCATTTTATTAAGGAAAATTTATATTTAATTTTAAAACAGCTAAAACACTGCGATTAAAAAGTATTTCAAATAAATAATTCCTGGAAATAATTTAAAACTCAGGTTAAATTATAAGATGACAATTAAAAGGATTTTATTAACCATTTGCTTATAAATAGAAATTTTCATTCATTCCTAATTTATTGCTTTCAAGACCTATTTAGCTTCTAATACAGATTTTAGGTTTTTAAGACCTGTATCCAGATCACCACCGATTATCTTTTCAAAATCCATAAATAACATCATCATGTTCATAGGATAATTCATATGTCCGCTAAACACCCATTTTACTTTGGTTTGATTTTCTGACAGCCTTTCTGTGGTCATATATGCAGGTGCAACGGATTCAAAGGGGTCAAAAAATCTAAGTTCAAAGTCTATTCTTTCGCCTTCAATAATTTTCTTTATTTCCTGCTCGCCTTTTCCAACCTCTTTATTATCACTTTCCCAGGCTGAAACAAAACCAACAGTTCCATCCACGCCGCGATATGTTTTTTTTATATCCGGATCCATGGCTGCCCACTTGCTATAAGCATCTTGATTTTTAAGAAATTTCACATAATTAAAGACCTCTTCTTTGGGTTTGTTGATGGTAATTTCCCGCTCTACTTGGTAATCCTTTTTGAGGAAAAGAGAGATTATAAGAGGAATTGCAATTAAAATTCCAACTGCAATAAGGATTGTTTTTAAGATCTTCATATTATATTAAATCATATTTTGGTTAGTTTAACTCTTTAAGCACAATCCATAAGCATCTTATCCAGCCATTAAACGGCCATACTCATCATACTTTCCCCTGTTTATTTACAAAAAATTATACGCAATTCAAACATACAACTTTTTTTGGCAAAACAATTGCGAATTTCTCAATTGCAGATTTTTTTATTTTTTTATGTTAAGTTCGTTTTCCATTAACTAATTATGCATCCAAAAAGTTTAAAATATTGCGTTTCCGTTTAAGCGGACTCCATCTGGTCCTTTTTTATAAAATTCTTCGAAACTGTGTCAGGATGATTTTTGTCATTACGGGTAATTTTACGCCGAATTAAACAGAAGAACCGGAATTTTATTTATTCTGTATGACATACTCATTTATCCTAGTTCGCTCACTATTTGAACGCACCCACCCTCTAATGCGAAATTTTGTGCTAGCCTGCCAACCTGTGACATTTACTTTCGAGGTTTTACTTTTTCAGAAAACCGACTTCCTTTTGGGGTCTGGAGACTGCTCTTTTACTCTGATCTTTAATAGGATCTTCAACAGGGGTAGAAGATTTCGGCTTTGCGATTGCAGGGATCTTGTAGTCGTTAATTCTGGTGTTTTATAAGCATCAGGGAAACAAAAAAATTAAAATCCCTGTTTTGGAATTTTGCCCCAGGCTTCCCTGTTTTTAGGATGAAAAACCATCTTAAAATGAGGTCAGGCTAATGGAATATTTGCTGTGGGTTATACTCCAATTCGGTGATTTCAAGGTTCAACCAGTTGAACTCCCCCTCCGGTAATACCCAGGTTACTTTAGATTTATTCGGAATTTTGATGCCTTCGATCTCCTTGTAAGACATCCCCTCTACAAGCCATTTTTTCTTTTGAGAATCTTCTTCCGCTCCGTAATAGCGTTTGGCTTCAAAGGATTTAATTTCCCCATCTTTAGAAAAAGTGAACAAGCCTGAAACCTTTGTGTTGTTTATACTGAAAGTGGCCTTAGTGGAAGTTGTATTTACTTCTTCCCAGGAAATACATTTGTTTAGTGCGGCAGATGGAAACCAACAGATCTCCCCCAGAAACCTGAGCATGGTTCCTGAAATCATTTTTTTATTTTTTCCTTGGTCAATAACCGGTATCAGGGAAATTAGTTTGATGAGCATCTCCCCTTTTACATCATAAAATTTATCACGGCCAGAAAGGTGAATTCCGTGAAAAGCAGTCACCCCTGTAACCCATACAAAAGCAGGGTCTTCCATATTAAAATATTGTTCTGCAGTGAACCACATCCATGTTCCGAAAGCTTTGCTTTTCATTTCACCCTTTTGTTTTAACCTCACCGATCCTCCCTTTTGCTCACCAATTACACCGGAATTCTCCATCCATTTTTGTACAATCCCAGGCAAATGGATTAAATCATTTTGCCATATCCTAGCATCCTTTTTAATTGGAATATTTAACAGCAACTCCTTTGCTTCTTTTTGAACCATACTCTCAAATTGGAATTTTCCCATTGCAGGGAGTAATGACCAAAAGAATAATAATATTTAAAATTGTGCCGAATTTAGCTTCCTGCCTGTAAAGAACAATGAGGGGTTGGGAGAGTATTACCGCCGCAACGGCAAAAAAAGGCCACCAAGGTTTGCTAAAAATCACAAGGATAAAAACTGCCAGAAAAAGAAGTGTGCAAAACAACCAAAGGGCCCAGGGCCCTCGTAATCTCAGAGGAGAGCTGCTGAACCTCGGCCAGATGGTAGGATTTTACAAATCCTAGAATATGGATAAATCCGTGTAGAATAGGATGATAAGAAAAGCTGTTTTCATACATAGCTATTTATTGTTTTAGCGGAGACAACTTGTCCCGATAATTTGGTCTGCTAAATCCATAAAATCATTTTCCTGGGAGAGAAATATTATTCTCAAGGATATTTCATTTACATATTTAAAAATTGACGGAATTTTTCGACCGATTTTCGGACTTTCAAACCAAGAAAGATCAATGCACTTCCAATGAGATAATAGGTAATATGTGTTAGGGGGTAAAAAAGATTGATATTGATGATCAATTCCGCAGTTAGCCATATTATAAGAATAATGCCCTGGATCACTATTAAATATGCATTATATTTCACTTTAAAAAGAGTTGAAAAAGCTATTAGGAGCGCGGGTATCCCATTTATGATTAACAACATGATCCCCGGAATCAAATAATTTTCGAAAGGTGTTGAATTCAATGAACCCGAAGGCATTTGTAGCGATTTCCCGGTTGGATCCGTGATCAAATAATAATTCCAAAAAGAGCCGATATGCCCAAAAAGAACAAAAGGATCCAGGCCCATAATATCCATGTCTTGGTCATAAATCGCGGTTTTAATTTTTGGATTTCACCTAATTTATCAACACATCTTTTGTAGGCCTTCTGAAGGAATAGGGACGTTTTTCGGAATATCCAATCCGGATAATTAAAAGCGGTTGTTGTTCTGCCTTTAATTGAAGTACTTCTGCTAATTTTTTTCTTGCCGAGATCTCCTCACAAGCCGAATTGAGATGGGCGTGGTTGATATTTAAGGAAGTCGCCATTAGTGCAACCCTTTGGAAACTCCTACCAAGATTTACCCAAGCTTCTTTATTATCTTCTTGGGCTATAAAAATGAGAATTCCAGATGAATTTTTCATAAAATTCACATTCTTCCTGCCTTCCTTTTTTGGGTCCAAAGTCAGCTTCATAAAGAGTTTTCCAAGCCATGTCGGAACTGATGGACTCCCAATGGTCCCGGAATACAATCCATCCCCCGTTTTTTTGGCTGTCTTCCTATTAAACCGGATCCACTTCATTAATTCTTTTAAAAATTCTTTTTTGGACAGCTGCAAAACTGTTGCTCTCTTTGTGATTTCGATAACAGGTTCTATTTTACTGGGATCAGTTAACAACAAGAATAAAACCTTGTCCTGCTTCCCGGCTTCTTTTAATTTTTCAATATCTTCGGGTGGAATAAGGGCCTTGTTGTATTTATCCCGGGTGGATTGCCTGATCTCAATATTATTAAAAAGCAGGTCGTAATTTTGATTATTCCCCGTAGATAACTCTACCCGAATGAATTCCTTAAATGGATCCTCCAACCTCATTTCAATATCAGTATTATAACCAAAATACCCTGCCGCAATAATCAAATTTTCCAACGCACAGCCCAAACTGATAAAAATTTCATAATTATCGGGGTCTGCCGCAGGGGAAATACGTTCGTAATCAGGAAAAATAGTGATGATGTTCTCCTCCAGCTTAAATTTCCAAGGTTGTGAATTATGGCCCGAAGGTGCTTTGATAGCATATTTTACCAGATTTATCAGATCCTGATTTGTCATTTTTCGGGTTTAAGCTGTTTGTTTTATTAAATACTAATTAAAACGTAGTTTTAAGATTTATACCTATGAAATTAATGCAGGTTTAAAGCATATAGTTTAATTCTTGTGTTAAAACTATCATTCTGTTTATCTATAAACAATGACAAAAATCATATTTATAGCAATTAAGGTATTGAAGGAGGATGTCTGATTTTCAAAAAATGACTGATCGGAACATCTAAATCTTTTTATCATTGTGGGGTTTGGTCATAACCAATAAAGGTATCCTTGAACTGTTAATTATGTTTGAAACAGAAGAACCAAATAGAACCCTCTCGAGAAACATCTCTTTTCTTGCGGAAATCACGTTCATATCTAAGTCTTTGATCTGTACCAGGCTATTTACCGCATCAACCGTATGAACCTCACTTAATAAATGAATTTTAGGATTCTTTCCCTTAAATAATCTCTCTATTTTTTTTTGTTCATTGGCCAAATCAACCGGATTTGCATTCTCCTTCTTCATTCTAAGGATATCAATGGATACTTTGAATTTAGAAATCAGGCTGATTAAGGGTTTAATAAGAGATGGATTAAATGTATGATCATAATCCAGGGTTAATAGTATTTTTTTTAAACCTTTGAACCCCATGCCCCTAGGTACAACCAATATCGGGCAATCTACCTTTCGGATCACCTTCTGGGTATGGGTTCCAAAAACCATCTCTTTCATCCCTTTAGTGCCTTGGGTTCCCATTACAATCAAATTGATTTTATTTAATTCTACAGCCTGATTAATTGCATGGGAAAATTCATCATAATCAGCAATGCCTTTAAAGCTGTATTTTTTGTCCTGATATTCTTCCTTGAGTTGATCAATCAGCACATCAAGCTTTATTTTTTTATTGAGAAGCAAGGAGTCATTAACAGATTCTTCTCCGGAAGCCTGCCAAAGATCCCCCGTTGTATAATTCCCGGCAGGGTAAATATTCATCAAATAAAAGGTGCAGGATTCACCTTTAAAAAAATTTAATGCGTATTCCAATGCATTCCTGGCTGTTTCAGAAAAATCAGTTGGTAAAAGTATTTTATTCATGTTGCTTGTTTTAACAGGATTAAAAATAGGAAAGGAGATTAAATTTATAAATAATTTTTGTAATAGCCCGATTCCAGCAGAACTTTGCTCTTGAGAATTCCCGGATTACTGAGAAAAAACAAAAAAAACCACTCCTTATTAAGAGTGGCTTTATTGTTCTATAAAAATATGCGATTGAAAATTGCATAGGAAATCTGTCCCTTAAACAATGATTTTCTCTGTTCTGAGAAAATCATCCAGGCTTTCGGCAATTTTAAAACAATTGCTGACCTTCGAAATTTCGGTACAACTTCTTTTATCCATTGACTGCACCTTACAATCGAATTCTGACAGGTTCACCTTTTCGAACCTTTTATTGATTTTTTTGCATTCTTCAAAAAGGACATCGATTGTTTTATAATTTCCCGGTTCAACTCCCTGTTGCAACAGATATCCTTTTAAATAATTCTCAATGGCATACTGTGAATTTTTACAAACTAAAAATGATACCATATCCTCTTCCGGTCTATATAATTCCTGGTTGGCTTCATCCAATTTTTCAATTGCATGATCAAAAAATTTATTGTCTTTCGCTTTCATCCTTTTTGAGTTAGCGCACTCCCGATAACCGAGAGCCAAATTCACTTAATCCTTTTCTCTTTTGAGGGACCAAATTTTCTGCATGTTTCATTAGTAAAATTCTTTAATAATCAGCCTGCATTTACGGCAGAATGATAGGATGTACCATAACGAACTTAGTGTCCTAATCCCGAAACCTGGGGAGAATCAAGCAATAATATTTGCTATGGTAATTTCCTTATCAAATAAACCTTATTACCCTGACAAAGCTGCCTGAGGGAAGGCAGCTGGCCGTCGGGACTGTTTATCCTATTAATTTTACATATTCCTGTAGAGATCCAGTCTCTCCCATTTTGTATCCACAGCTTCCTGTGCCTTTTTTAGCAATTCGGCTCCTAATTCCGGGTTATTTTTCACTACCTGGGTAAAGCGTCCTTCATTGTACATAAACTCACTTATAGGTGATGTAGGTGCTTTGGAATCCAATTTGAACTTTTGCCCTTTTGGCTTGGAAGGATCAAATCTAAAGAGCGGCCAATACCCTGTTTCCACGGCTTTCTCCTGTTGTGAAACTCCATATTTAAGGTCATATCCGTGTTCCCCACAATGAGAATACGCAATAATTAGTGATGGTCCGGGATATGCAGCAGCTTCTTCAATGGCTTTTAAGGTTTGCAAATTTTTTGCTCCTATTGCCACCTGTGCTACATATACATTCTCATAAGAAATTGCCTGAAGAGCCATACTTTTTTTGGCGGTTCTTTTACCTGCAACGGCAAATTTAGCGCTTGCACCCAAGGGAGTAGATTTGGACATTTGACCGCCGGTATTAGAATAAACTTCTGTATCCAATACCATAATATTGATATTTTCCCCGGTTGATAAAACGTGATCAACACCGCCATACCCTATATCGTAAGCCCATCCGTCACCACCGATAATCCATACTGCTTTCTTGCGAAGGTATTCAGTCAATTGATTTAACTTGACGGCATTATCATTATTGTCAATAATAGCGAGGGTTTTTTTAAGGGCTTCGATTTGAGCAAACTTCTCATCTTTTTGAGCCTGGGTTTCTTCAGGATTATTTAATATAGCTTCCACCAATTCACTTCCAACCAGTACTTCTATGGATTTTAAAAGATCCATCGCTATTTCCTGTTTCTTGCTCAGTGCCAGTTTCATTCCTAAACCAAACTCGGCATTGTCTTCAAACAATGAATTGGCCCAGGCAGGACCCCTTCCAAATTGATTGGTTTTGTATGGCGTAGTCGGCAGGTTACCTCCATAAATAGAGGAACATCCGGTGGCGTTGGAGATTAAAATACTATCTCCAAATAGTTGGGTAAGCAATTTAATATAAGGGGTTTCTCCACAACCGGGACAAGCTCCTGAAAATTCAAATAAAGGTTCTAAAAACTGAGATCCTTTTATGTTGGACACTTGCAATTCTGCTCTTTCATAATAGGGCAAATTCACAAAATAATCCCAGTTCACATTTTCTTGGACATCAACATCGAGTTTTTTCCTCATATTGATGGATTTAAAGTTTTCGATCTCTTTGCTCTCAGCAGGACAAACAGCTACACAAAGTTCACAACCCGTGCAATCCTCCGGTGAGACTTGTAGAATATATGATTCTTTTTCGCTAGAAAAAGGCCTTCCCTTTGCCGAAACAGTTTTTAAAGAGGATGGAGCACCCACTAATTCCTCATTAGAAAGGACCTTCGCCCGAATGGCTGCATGTGGGCAAATAGCGACACATTTATTACATTGGGTACATAGATCGGCGTCATCCCAAACCGGAATAAAATCAGCTATTCCTCGTTTTTCGAATTGTGTTGTTCCTGTTGGGAAAGTACCATCAATTGGAAAAGCACTCACCGGTAGTTCATCTCCCATTCCGGCTAAAATTTTCCCTAAGACCTCTTTTACAAATGGGTCTTCGGTACCGGTCAACATCGGTTTTAATTCTTTGTTGTTTGTAGACTTTAACGGATAAATGACCTTTTGAAGGTTTTCCAATGATTGATCAACGGCTTCAAAGTTCATTTTTACGATCTTATCCCCTTTTTTGGAATAAGATTTTACAATGGCATCTTTTATTTTCTGAATAGCTTCATTTTTGGGTAAAACCCCTGAAATAGCGAAGAAACAAGTTTGTAAAATGGTATTTGTCCTTTTGCCCAGATGCACAGCCTGTGCAACTTTAGTAGCATCAATTACATAAAATTCCAATTCATTTTCCACAATTTTTTCCTGCATTTTTTTGGGCAATTCATCCCAAATTTCTTCATTAGAAAACGGTGAATTTAAAAGGAATGTTCCTCCTTTTTTAATATTTTTTAGAATGTCATATTTATCGACAAAAGTAAATTGATGGCAGGCAATAAAATCGGCCATATTTATTAAATAGGTAGAAAATATTGGCTCTGGTCCAAAACGAAGATGCGATACAGTTTGGGATCCTGCTTTTTTAGAATCGTACACAAAATATCCCTGAACATAATTATCGGTAGTTTCACCAATAATTTTAATTGAATTTTTATTCGCTCCAACTGTTCCGTCAGATCCCAGGCCATAAAAAATACAGTTAATCGTTGTTCTTTTGGCTTCAAACTCCGGGTTGTAGGATAAACTTGTAAAACTTACATCATCGTTTATTCCAATGGTGAAATGATTTTTTGGCTTGTCTTTTAATAGTTCATCGTAAATCCCTTTAACCATGGCAGGGGTAAACTCTTTAGAAGACAATCCATAACGTCCGCCAACTATAACCGGCATTTGACGGTCGCTTTCAGCAAAGGCAGTTACAACATCCAGGTATAAAGGTTCCCCTGTACTTCCGGGTTCTTTCGTCCTGTCTAAAACAGCTATTTTTTTAACCGTTTTGGGTAATTTTTCTATAAAATGTGAAATAGAGAATGGTCTGTATAAACGAACAAAGAGCACTCCGATCTTTTCATCTGTATTGGCCAGGGTTTCAATTGTTTCCTTAACTGCACCTTCTCCAGAACCCATAATTATGATAACACGTTCAGCTTCCGGGTCTCCCAAATAATAGAACAGACTGTATTTGCGACCGGTATGCTCATAGAATTCATCCATTATCTCCTGAACTATTCCCGGAACTTTATCGTAAAATAAATTTGCTGCTTCCCTTGATTGAAAGAACACATCAGGGTTTTGAGCCGTTCCTCTAATAACAGGATGATCGGGATCCAGGGATCTTTTTTTATGGTCCATGATGTTTTCCTCCGGCATCATGGCCTTTATGATATCATCAGGAATAGAATCAATTTTCGCAATTTCATGTGAAGTTCTAAAACCATCAAAAATATTTAAAAATGGGATTCTTGACCGCAAGGTTGCTACCTGGGAAATTAACGCGAAATCCTGGGCTTCCTGCACAGAACCTCCAAACAACATAGAATATCCTGTTTGTCTAGCCGCCATTACATCTGAATGGTCCCCGAAAATAGAAAGTGCATGAGTTGCGATAGTTCTGGCTGCAACATGTATTACCGAAGGCAATAATTCTCCAGCAATTTTAAACATATTAGGGATCATCAATAATAGACCTTGTGAGGAAGTAAAGGTAGTTGTCAATGCTCCTGCCTGAAGAGATCCGTGAACAGTACCCGCGGCTCCACCTTCACTTTGCATTTCTACAATTCTGGGGATATTTCCCCAAATATTTTTTTTGGATTTTGAACTGTAAACATCAACGTGTTCACCCATTGGAGAAGCAGGGGTAATAGGGTAAATAGCACAAACCTCATTGGTTTTATGTGCTACTCTTGCAACTGCTTCATTCGCGTCACAAATCAGTTTTGGAAAATTTTTTTTCATTTTAAATATATTATTTTTAATACGCCTTGACTTTCAAAAGAAGAACATTCAACTAATTAACCTTTTGCACCTTACAAATGAATCATCTCAGTTCTTGTTAATTATTGAAATTCTAAAGGCAGGTTTTCCGAAAAATAAGTGAAAAATTATTCAGAGTACCTTCCTTTTAAACTGTTTATTCAGCGTGCATCCAGGCTTTCTTTTCTAACAGTTCATCTTCAGATTCCACATTATCCTCATCGGGAACACAGCAATCTACCGGACACACCTTCGCACATTGGGGTTCATCAAAGAAACCTTTACATTCGGTACACTTATCAGAAACTATAAAATAAAACTCATCTGAGATTGGTTCATGCTTCTCATCGGAATCAACGTCTTGCCCCCCGGGAGTAGTTACCGATCCGCTTAAAGATGTTCCATCGGAATAAGCCCATTGCTCATCCGGTTCATAAATTGCATTATTTGGACATTCTGAGATGCAGGCATCACAGTTAATACATTCGTCTGTTATGATAATAGCCATAATTTCAATTATTTAAAAAATTATAATGGGTAAATTTATTAAGGTTTTTCGTGTTTTTATATGACAGGAATCATATTTCAAGGTAAAAGGTGATATCTTAGGTTTTTATACAACTTAATATCTTATTCAACGTTTATTTTGATGGTGAATCACTTTGCGGAAATGACTATATATGACCATGATCATATTTTTTTCGGGAAAGTGAATTTATATTTGATGCTTATTAAAAATAATGATTCCAAATTATGATTACAAATACAGAAACAGGAAAAGTAGTACTTCAACCTGAAGTCCTGGAAGCGGTAGTTGTCCGTTTTGTTGGTGATTCAGGTGACGGAATGCAGCTAACAGGAACTCAGTTTACTGATACTTCTGCTATGTTTGGTAATGATATTGCTACCTTTCCGAACTATCCTTCTGAAATCAGGGCGCCTCAAGGTAGCCTTTATGGCGTTTCTGGATTCCAGGTCCATATAGGAAGTATCGAGGTAAGTACCCCCGGTGACAATGTAGATTTGCTTGTCGCTATGAACCCCGCCGGATTAAAAACCAACTTATACGCAGTAAAACCCGGGCACACAATTATTGTGGATATCGATTCATTTACAAAAAAGAATTTAGAAAAAGCAGAGTACAAAACCAACCCGTTGGAAGATGGAAGCCTGGATAACTTCCGGGTTATTGAAGTTGCGATGAGTTCTCTGACCAAGGAAGCTTTAAAAGATGTGGTAGGATTGGACAATAAATCCATTACCCGAAGCAAAAATATGTTTTCCTTAGGTATGATCTACTGGATGTACAATCGCTCCACCGAACATACCGTTGAATTTTTCAACAAAAAATTTAAATCCAAACCCGAATTAATTGAGTCAAATACAAAGGTTTTAAACGCAGGATTTTATTATGCCGAAACTCTAGAACTTATCCCTAATTCTTACACAATTTCCCCTGCAAAACTGCCCACCGGAACCTACAGAATTATTATGGGTAACACCGCAACTGCCTGGGGATTATTGGCCGCAGCAGAAAAATCCGGCTTAGAATTGTTTTTAGGTTCCTATCCTATTACCCCGGCTACCGATATTTTGCACGAGCTTGTTAAACACAAACATTTTGGCGTAAAAGCCTTTCAGGCAGAAGATGAAATCGCCGGTGTTACATCGGCAATTGGCGCTTCTTTCGCCGGAAATCTTGCAGTCACAACAACTTCAGGACCAGGTTTGGCATTAAAAGGCGAAGCAATCGGCCTGGCGATGATCATTGAATTGCCCCTAGTTGTTATTAATGTTCAGCGTGGTGGTCCTTCAACCGGATTACCCACAAAAACGGAACAATCAGATCTTCTTCAGGCCATGTATGGCAGAAATGGTGAAAGCCCGGTTATTGTTATTGCAGCGAGCACCCCCGGAAACTGTTTTAATTTTGCTTATGAAGCCGCCAGACTCGCTTTGGAACATATGACCCCGGTAATACTTTTAACTGATGGTTATATCGCAAACGGATCGGCTCCATGGAAAATTCAAACTGTAGCCGATATGCCAGAAATTAAAAATCGCAAGATCACAGAAGTCAAAGAAAATTGGCATCCTTATAACAGACACGAAAAAACACTTGCCCGTGATTGGGCTATTCCGGGAACTCCAGGATTAGAGCACAGGGTTGGTGGTTTAGAAAAAGACAGTGTGACCGGGAATGTTTCATACATACCGGAAAACCACGAAAAAATGACTCATACAAGAGCTGAAAAAATCAGGTTGGTTAAAAATAACATCCCCCTTTTAGAAACAGAATTTGCCGATTCTGGAGATTTACTGGTGATTGGATGGGGAGGGACCTATGGTTCATTACATTCCGCAGTGAAACAAATTCATGGGGAGGGCTATAAAAAAATTGGATATGCTAATTTTAATTACATAAATCCGATGCCGAAAAATACGGAAGAGGTTTTGTCCAGATTCAAAAAAATTATTGTTTGCGAACTAAATAGTGGTCAATTTGCTAGTATTTTAAAGATCAACCACAGCAAATTTGAATTTTTCCAACACAACAAAATTCAAGGCTTACCATTTTCTAACGACGAACTAATTGAACAATTTAAAAAATTAGTATAATTATGGAAGCTACATCTGTAAAAAAATATACATTCAAGGATTTTACAAGTGATCAGGAAGTACGATGGTGCCCTGGTTGTGACGATTACGTAATCTTGCGTTCAATGCAAAAGGCGCTTCCCGAAATGGGAATTGCAAAAGAAAATGCCGTATTTATTTCAGGTATTGGTTGTTCTTCACGCTTTCCATATTATATGGACACCTATGGAATGCACAGTATTCACGGAAGAGCACCGGGGATTGCTTCCGGAGTAAAATTGGCAAATCCAAAATTAAGCGTTTGGGTGATGACCGGGGACGGGGATTCTATGGCCATTGGTGGAAATCATTTTATCCATGTGTTGCGTAGAAATATCGATTTAAATATCGTGATGTTCAACAACGAAATATACGGACTAACCAAAGGGCAGTTTTCTCCAACTTCCGTAATAGGGCAAAAAACAAAATCATCTCCTTACGGAAACACCCAACCGCCATTTTCCCCCGGAGAACTTGCTTTAGGTGCAAATGCGCGTTTCTTTGCAAGAATTGGCGGTAACAATCCAAAGGCTATGACCCAAATTTTTATCGATGCACATAAATACAAAGGAACTTCCTTGGTGGAAGTTTTACAAAACTGTGTGATCTTTAACGATGGATGCTTTGCTAATGTGACCGACAAAGATGTCAAGCAAGACAAACAAATTTATCTTGAACACGGCAAACCTATGATCTTTGGCAAAAACAGCGATAAAGGCCTTGTTTTAAACGGCATAAAATTAGAGGTTGTAACTCTAGGCGAAAACGGGATTACCCTGGAAGATCTGCTGGTGCATAATGCAAAAGAAAAAGATAAAACCCTTCATCAAATGCTGGTAAGACTGGATTACCCTATGGCGACGGGAATTATCAGAAGTTTTGAAGATGTCACCTTAGAAGAAAGGGAAGATTACTTAACCGCCCAGGTCAAAGCAAATTCCAATTTCAAAAAAGCCGATGATCTGTTCTTTTCAGGAGAAACCTATCAGGTAAAATAAATTTAACCCTTTTCAAAGAAGGTTAACTATTCTTGGAAACAAAAAAAATGCTTTAACCACTTCGGTTAAAGCATTTTTTTTCCTTTCCATTGGCAATAAAATTTTAATCCGGAAAAACACCTAGCTCGATGGAAACTTACGTGGTATCTAAAAAAAAGTTAAATAAAATATTATTGACGCTGTAAGCAGCGGGGAATTAAACCCTAAGATATTAAAATTTAAAATGCGCTCATAACTGACTTTCATCAGTTATAAACCAAAAGAATGCCAGTAATTTTACAGGGCATTAAAAGGATAAAAATGGGTTCAGAAGCAATAATAGTATTCTTAATAGCCGGGATCGTACTTGTGGCCGGGGCGAACTTTCTTTCAAATTTAATTTCACATAAATCCGACAACCCCCAAAAACGGGAGCCTTATGAAAGCGGGATGACAACTATTGGACCTACCTGGGTTCAGTTCAAAGTTGGCTACTATTTATACGCGATTTTGTTTTTGGTTTTTGATGTAGAGATAGCATTCTTGTTTCCATGGGCCGTAGTATTCAAAGAAGTTGGATTTACCGCGCTTATTGAAATTGTCATATTTTTATTCATACTGGGATTAGGATTAGCATACGCCTGGAAAAAAGGAGCATTAAAATGGGACTAGATAAAACAAACACACCTGCCGGAGGTCCGGGTGAGATTCCAAAAGATTTCCCGGGAAAGGTAATTCCCGCAGGAAACGGAGCAAACGTAATTGTCACTTCATTAGATAAAATTATAAATTGGGGGCGTTCAAATTCACTTTGGTCCCTTTATTTCGGCACCAGTTGCTGTGCTATTGAAATGATGCAAACCGGGGCTGCCCGCCACGACTATTCAAGATTTGGTTTTGAAGTTGCACGACCTTCCCCTAGACAAGCCGATTTAATCATAATTGCAGGAACTATTGTCAACAAGATGGCACCGGTTTTACGCCGTTTATACGATCAAATGGCCGAACCCAAATACGTAATTGCAATGGGAGCCTGTGCAATTTCCGGAGGCCCGTTCTTTTACAATTCCTATTCGGTTGTAAAAGGGGCAGATCATGTTATCCCCGTTGATGTATATGTCCCGGGATGCCCCCCTCGCCCCGAGGCTTTATTGGAAGGCATGCTGATGCTTCAGGACAAAATACGAACAGAAAATATGAAACATAAAATAAATCCTATAGACGGGTTTGATGAAGGTTTATAAAACTGAAGGTTATGACTAACGAAGCGTTACAAATTTTAATAAACACCTGGATCCCAGATCCTGTAACTTCCGAATTGGAATTTACCGGGGAAGAATCCCAGTTTCTAAATATTAGTGTACAACCGGCAGACCTTCACCAATTAATGTTTCAGTTAAAAAACAATACCGATACCAACTTCGATTATTTGTTTTGCTTAACTGGGGTTGATTGGGGAAAAGAATTAGGCGTGGTATATCATTTGGAATCTACCACCCACAGACATATCATTGTTGTCACTGTAAAAACTCAAGACAGGGAAAACCCTGTTTTTGATTCGGTTTATAAGCTATGGAAGACAGCCGAATTTCACGAACGTGAAGTATTCGATTTCTTCGGAATAAAATTCAATAACCATCCAAATTTGAAAAGGCTCTTTTTAACCGAGGACTGGGATGGATTTCCCCTTAGAAAAGATTACGTAGATGATATTAATATGATTGTTAAATAAGTAAAAATGGGAACATCTACTGTAAATAACAATTTTAAATCTGAAGAATATTTCATCAATATGGGACCTCAACACCCGGCAACTCACGGGGTTTTGCGTTTATTATTAACCATAGATGGTGAAACGATCAAAAAAGTAGAACCGGATTTAGGATATATACACCGTTCCATTGAAAAAATGTGCGAACGGGACAGCTATCAGCAAATAGTGCATTTAACCGATAGAATGGACTATTTGTCTTCAAATATTAATAATGAAGCTGTTTGTTTAGCCGTAGAAAATGCACTTCAAATCGAAGTTCCGGAACGTGTTAAGGTGATCAGGACAATAATTGGAGAATTGACCAGGATCGCGTCACACAATTTATGGTGGGGCGTAATGGGAATGGATGTAGGCGCATTGACCACTTATTTCTACGCTTTTCGGGATCGTGAAATGATTAACGATATTTTTGAGGAAACCTGTGGCGCCCGTTTGACGATGAATTACAATATCCCAGGTGGGTTAATGTTTGATATCCATCCAAATTTTGTAAAAAGGGTTAAGGAATTTATAACCCATTTTAAAACAAAACTTCCCGAATACGACACGCTGCTAACCAATAATGTGATTTTTCAAAAAAGGATGCGAGGGATTGGAATGTTGTCAAAAGAAGATGCCATCTCATATGGCGCCTCCGGTCCTGTTGGCCGCGGCTCGGGTTATTCCTGCGATGTCAGAAAACACCATCCTTATAGCGCCCTGGAGAAAGTAAGTTTTAATGAAGCCTTGCGAACCGAGGGGGATTCTTTTGCCCGATATGAAGTCAGGATTCAGGAGATGTGGGAATCCATCTCCATAGTTGAACAATTGATTGACAATATTCCTGAAGGAGATTATAAGGTAGAAACAAACGCAGTAATTAAATTACCAAAAGGAGAATTTTATCAGAAGGTAGAAACTGCCAGAGGAGAACTTGGCGTGTATATTATAAGCACAGGAACTAAAAACCCATACCGGCTAAAATTCCGTTCCCCCGGATTTTCAAACCTTTCCCTATTAAATCATATTGCAGTGGGTGGTAAAATTGGAGATCTGGTTGCATCAATGGCAACTTTAGACCTAGTAATACCAGATATTGACCGATAAAATTATACCAATGAACCTATCATTAAGCATCACAAAAAATATTCACGACTGGCTTTTTAATATCATGCCTGAAACTGCGGCAAGTCTTGTAGAAATGACATTAATAGCCCTGGTATATCTCATCGTATTTGCTGTCACTGGTCTATTCCTGGTTTTGCTTGAAAGAAAGGTCGCTGCCTGGTTTCAGTTGAGAATTGGTCCAAACAGAGTCGGTTATCACGGCTTGCTGCAGACCATGGCCGATGCCTTAAAACTCGTTTCGAAAGAGTTGACAGGTACTATAAATGCCGATAAATTTTTATACAATTTAGCCCCTTATTTTGTTATTATCACCGCATTAATGGCATTGGCCGTTCTTCCTTTTTCTGGTGAATTTCAAGCGTTTGATATTAATATAGGGATCTTCTTTTTGATCGCCATTTCATCCATTGGGGTGATAGGAATTTTACTTGCGGGTTGGAGCAGCAACAACAAATTTGCCCTGATTGGCGCGATGCGTAGCGGGGTGCAAACCATTAGCTACGAGCTTTCTGTGGGATTATCCTTACTGACCGTGATTTTGATTACCGGGACATTGCAGCTTTCAGAAATAGTTGACGTTCAAAGAAACGGGTGGCTTATTGTTCAGGGGCATATCCCCGCCATTTTCGCATTTATGATCTATATGATCTCTGGCACTGCCGAAACAAACAGGGCTCCCTTTGACCTTGTAGAAGCTGAATCGGAATTGGGAGCCGGGTTTCACACAGAATATTCTGGGATGAAATTCGCTTATTTCTTTCTTGCAGAATTTATAAATATGTTCATAATCGCTGCAATTGCCACCACCATATTTTTTGGAGCCTGGTTATCCCCTTTCGGAATTACCGAGTCTCTCCCCTGGTTAGGAGTATTCTGGTTCTTAGGAAAAACCTTGGTACTGGTATTTTTGATGATGTGGTTTCGATGGACCTTTCCCCGATTGAGAATTGACCAGCTTCTGACCTTGGAATGGAAATATTTACTCCCTTTAAACTTAATGAATATTGTACTTATGGCATTAATTGTTTGGCTTAACCTAACAATTCAATTTTAGAAATTATGAGTTATTTTTCAGATATATTTAACGGTATTAAAACACTTCTTACCGGGATGAGTGTTACCGGAAAGTACTTTTTACATTCACAAAAAGGCGCCATTACCCAACAATATCCTGACAACAGGGAAACCTTAAAAATGTTTGATCGTTTTCGAGGGGAAGTGGTGATGCCACATGATGAGAACAACGAGCACCGTTGCACCGGCTGTCAAAAATGTGAGTTGGCCTGTCCTAATGGAACTATAGAAATTATCTGGGACCGGCAAGTGGATCCTGAAACAGGTAAAAAGAAAAAACTGATAGAAAAACACATTTACCATTTAGGAATGTGTACAATGTGTGGTTTATGTGTTGAGGCCTGCCCAACCGATGCTATCAAATGGGCTCAAAATTTTGAAAATTCTGTTTACGACAGAACAACCCTTACCAGGATTTTAAACAAACCGGGATCCAAAGTAATGCCGGGAGTAGAAGACTAAACTTATGGAACAAATTGTATTTTACATTTTAGCAGTGATAATGATCTGTATGGCAATTGCGTCTGTTTCCAGTCGTAAAATGCTTAGATCTGTTGTCTATTTATTATTTGTCCTTATTGGAATAGCCGGAATATATTTTCTTGTTGATTATAACTTCCTGGCTGCAGTCCAGCTCACCGTTTATGCGGGAGGAATTGTGGTCCTGATAATTTTCTCCGTCCTCCTGGTCCATCATATGGAAATGGAGATGGAAAGTGCAAAAACATCTAAAAAAGTACTCACAGGATTAATAAGTTTGTTAGGGCTTGGCGTTTTTTTAGCCGCAATTTATTCCCACGAATTTAGCGTGGTTGAAAATAGCCTTACAACGACTACCGCTGCAATTGGAATGGGCCTCCTGAGCTACGATGCTGGCGGATTTATTTTGCCGTTCGAGGTGATAAGCGTGCTGTTACTGGCCTCGATGATCGGGGCGATAGTGATTGCAAAAGGGAGCAAACTTGAAAATGAGGAAATGGAAAATAGCCTAAAGACGGAGGACCGAAAACCGGAGGACGAAAATAAAAATAGTCGCAAGACCGAAAACGCAGAAATTTTGAGTTTGTGAGTTTGGAATAATATTATTTCGAGAAAAAAACATTGATTGATCAAAAAGAATTATAGGCCCCAAACTTCGGTCCGCAGTCTTCGGACTTCGGTCTTCAAAAAACACACATTATGATAGCAGGAATTAGCATTTACGAAATACTCACCCTAACTTCTATCCTTTTTTTTATAGGTGTTTACGGTTTTATAACTAGGAAAAACCTGATTTCAATTTTGATCTCCTTGGAATTAATTTTGAATGCCTCCGCCATAAATTTTGTTGTCCTCAACAAATATTTATTCCCGGAGAACTTACAAGGTGTTTTCTTTTCGATTTTTATTATTGCCGTGGCCGCTGCCGAAACCGCCCTGGCCGTTGCGATAATTATTAACCTGTACAGACAAATTAGTTCTGTGGAAGTTAAGGACACTGAAATTATGAAGTTTTAATATTTTGAAAAAATGAATCTAAGTTACATATTATTAATTCCGTTAATTCCTTTAGCCGTTTTTTTGCTGTTGGGGTTTTTGAACAAAAAAATTAAACCCGCGGTTTCTGGATCAATTGGCGTATTGGGATTGTCAGTTTCAGCTTTGCTGTCATTTTATGCGGCTTACCAATATTTTTTTGTTTTCGGGAAAGTAGAAGGCGTTTTCCAGACTTTTATGGAGAAAACGGTCTGGCTCAATTTTACAGAAACCTTGCATATTGATATGGGGATCTTAATTGACCCAATATCGGTAATGATGCTTGTCGTGGTTTCTACGGTCTCATTAATGGTCCACATTTATAGCAGGGGCTATATGAAAGGTGATGATGGATATACCAGGTTCTTCGCCTACTTATCGTTATTCTCCTTTTCCATGTACGGATTGGTTTTAGCGACAAACCTTTTTCAGATCTATATTTTCTGGGAATTGGTTGGGGTTTCATCCTATTTATTAATTGGATTCTACTACACAAAAACTTCAGCCATAGCTGCTGCAAAAAAAGCATTTATTGTTACCCGTTTTGCCGATATGGGGTTCCTTATCGGAATTTTGATCATTGGGTACTATGCCGGCACATTCGATTTTGAAACTTTAAACAATCCTGAAGGGAGTGTCCTTTTAAACTGGGCTTCCACTTCATTTATGGGATTATCGGTGATAGCCTGGGCATTAATTTTAATGTTTGTTGGTTGTGCCGGTAAATCGGCTATGTTTCCGTTACACATTTGGCTACCGGATGCAATGGAAGGCCCAACCCCGGTTTCTGCATTAATTCACGCGGCAACAATGGTAGTGGCCGGCGTCTATCTTGTGGCACGGTTATTCCCGATGTATTATTTTGTGGAAGATGGATTTGTCTTGAATATTGTTGCCTACGTAGGAGCAATTTCCTGCATTTTCGCAGCCATAATAGCCATCACTCAAAACGATATAAAGCGTGTGCTCGCATTTTCAACCATGTCACAAATTGGTTATATGATGTTGGCTTTAGGTGTTTCAAATTACGATGGACATGAAGGAGTTGGTTATATGGCTTCTATGTTCCATTTATTTACCCATGCCATGTTTAAGGCCCTGTTGTTCCTGGGTGCAGGTTCTGTTATTCACGCAGTGCACAGCAATTTTTTGAAAGATATGGGTGGCCTGAGAAAGTATATGCCCATCACAAATATCACCTTTTTAATTGCGGCTTTGGCAATAGCCGGAGTGCCGCCATTCGCGGGATTTTGGAGTAAGGATGAAATTTTGGTAGCTGCCTTTGAACAAAATAAACTCATCTATTTTGTTGGGCTATTTGTGGCAGGACTTACCGCATTTTATATATTCCGAATCTACTTCGGAATATTTTGGGGAAAAGATAAAAAGTATAAGCACGCACCAAAAGAATCTCCATTTTCCATGACCGTTCCCCTTATAGTCTTGGCAATAATGAGTATTGTGGGAGGATTTATCCCTTTCAGTGATTTTATAACTGCCGACAAATCCGCATTTGAAGCGCATTTAAATTATCCCTTGGCGGCCATTGCCGTATCCGTTGGATTGGTAGGGATTATTCTCGCCTGGATCTTTTATAAAAAAGAAAATGATCTGGCAGAAAGGTTTTCAAATGCCTTCGGAACATTTTACAAATGGGCTTTCCATAAATTTTATTTCGATGAATTGTACATGTTTGTCACCAAAAAAATAATATTTAAACGCGTCTCCGCTCCAATTGCCTTTTTTGATAAAAAGTATGTCGATGGAACTATGGAAGGGATCGGTAACAAAACCGTGTTGATCTCCGAAAAAATAAAAGGCATGCAATCCGGGAGATTCCAGGATTATGCATTCTCCTTCATCGCAGGAGCCGTAGTTATTGCGTTGGTGTTTATTTATATGTGGAATTGAGAAATGCAATTTAAGTGCTGAGATTTAGTTTTTGGTTACTAAATTTCGATAGAGATTTTTGATTGGGAATTTGTGATTTGGCTGTTGGAATTTGTGATTTGTGATTTGGAATTTGGAATTTGGAATTTTTATTTAGTATAAATTATTATGGATATTTTATCACTTTTTGTCTTAGTACCTGTACTGACCATTTTAGCCCTTTTTGCAACAAAAGGATTAAAACAGGCGCGACTTGTTACGATGTTTGGAAGCATGATCCAGCTTGGAATGGCTATAAACCTGATCTTCGCTTATTTTAGGGAAAGGACAATCAATACCGATATTATGGTTTTTACCAGGGACATCGTATGGTTCAAATCCTTCAATATCCATTATGCCATCGGGGTTGATGGGATTTCAGTGGCCTTATTGACTTTGACTTCAATAGTTGTATTGGCAGGGGTCTTTATTTCCTGGAAAATGAAGGATCTGCCTAAAGAATTTTTTGTGTCACTCCTGGTTTTATCAACCGGGGTTTACGGATTCTTTATCTCCATTGACCTTTTTACAATGTTCCTTTTTTATGAAGTTGCCGTAATTCCAATGTATTTATTGATTGGGATCTGGGGATCTGGTCCAAAAGAATATTCCGCCATGAAACTGACCTTGATGTTAATGGGAGCTTCCGCGGTTTTGTTGGTTGGAATTTTAGGGATTTACCTTAATTCCAATGCAGATGGAGGGGCCCTAACTTTCAATATCCTGGAAATTGCCAAGGTGAATATTCCTTTTGAAGCACAAAAAATATTTTTCCCGCTCACTTTTTTAGGTTTTGCTGTTCTTGGAGCATTATTTCCATTCCATACCTGGTCACCAGATGGTCACGCTTCGGCGCCAACCGCGGTATCAATGTTACACGCGGGGGTTTTGATGAAATTAGGTGGATATGGAATTTTCAGGATCGCCATGTTCCTGTTGCCTCAAGGTGCCATAGAATGGTCCTGGGTGTTTATAATTTTATCTGCAATCGGAGTAATTTACGGCGCATTCTCGGCTTTAAGACAAACCGATCTAAAATACATCAATGCATATGCATCGGTAAGCCACCTGGGGATGGTAATGTTCGCGTTGTTAATGCTGAACAAAACAGGATGGAACGGTGCTATTTTGCAATCGCTCTCTCACGGGTTTATGACAGCCCTAGTTTTTGCATTGATCGGGATGATCTACGAAAGAACTCACACCAGGGACATAACCAGGTTGGGCGGTTTACTGAAGGTGATTCCTTTTATCTCTGTCGCTTTTGTGGTGGTCGGTCTGGCGTATTTAGGATTGCCTGGATTTAGCGGATTTGTTGCTGAAATGAACATTTTTGTCGGGGCGTTTCAAAATGACGATATGTTTACCAGGGTTGCCACGGTGATTGTAATATCCGCAATTGTTGTAACTGCAGTTTTCCTTTTACGCGTAATTGGTATTATGTTAATGGGTACTGTAAAAAATCCTGAATATTTAAAACTACCAAAGGTAACCTGGTATGAAAGGACGGGTATTATCTTATTATTCATTCCTATTATCGGAATCGGAATCGCACCGCTTTGGTTGAGTGATATGATATTGGAAAGTTTAGAGCCGTTTATTAGGGGAGTCTTATAAATTAGATTTGATTCAAGAAAGTTAGAGAAAAATAAAAATATTCGTTCATTCGTGGCTAATAAATCCAGCAAATAGAAACAAGGATGATTATCGAAAATAATTTAAATAGAAAAAAATGAGCCTTAACAGTTTCCTATTAATGAGACACGAAATTTTCCTTCTGGCAATTACATTATTGCTAATTGTAGGTGAAATTTTTATACCCAAGCGCAAAAAAGGCAGCATTGTACACCTTGCCCTGTTTTTATTTGGGATTCATACCGTTGTTGGGTTTTTAGCTATTGAAGAAAGCAGTCTGTTTGGCGGAATGTTCCAAACAAATAACCTGATCCACTTCTTTAAAAATACACTGAATGTTGGAGTATTAGTATTACTGCTACAATCGGCAGATTGGATCCAGGAAAAAATAGTTCAGCAGAACAAAGGAACGGAATTCTTTATTCTTCTATTCTCTTCGCTTTTAGGTATGTATTTTATGATCTCATCCGGGGATTTCTTAATGTTCTACCTCGGATTGGAATTGGCTACATTACCGGTAGCGGCATTAGCAGCCTATGAAACTTCAAAAAGGATTTCCAGCGAGGCCGGGATTAAATTCATCCTCTCAGCGGGATTTGCCTCAGGAGTGGCTTTATTCGGAATTTCACTGTTGTACTCAACCACAGGCTCAATTTATTTTAATGAGGTTATGGAAGTTATCACTTCCGACAACCTGACGATATTAGGTTTCATCCTGTTCTTTACCGGGCTTTCCTTTAAAATATCCCTTGTGCCATTCCACTTTTGGACTGCCGATGTGTACGAAGGATCACCAATTAGTGTTGCATCCTATTTATCGGTAATTTCAAAGGGAGCCGCTGCATTTATTTTAATGATCTTATTGTTTACCGTTTTAAAGCCTTTGATGCACGTTTGGGAAAACGTTATTTATGTGGTCGCAATTGCCACTATGACCCTTGGTAATTTATTTGCGCTACGTCAAAAAAATATGAAACGCTTTCTGGCATATTCATCCATTGCCCAGGCCGGTTTTATTCTGTTAGGCCTCATTGCCGGAACCCAATTGGGAGCAGCGACCGTGGTTTACTTTGTACTTATTTATATATTCTCCAATCTCGCCGCCTTTGGCGTGGTACAGGCCATATCATTAAAGACCGGAAAGGAAAATATGGACGACTATAACGGCTTGTACAGGACCAATCCCAAGCTGAGCTTAGTGATGATGCTTGCCTTATTCTCTCTGGCAGGGATTCCGCCAGTGGCAGGATTCTTTGGAAAATTCTTCCTGTTTACAGCCGCCGCGAGTCAGGGTTATTATTTTCTAGTATTTATAGCCGTTGTAAACGCCACGATTTCCCTTTACTATTACCTTTTGGTGATCCGGGCGATGTTCATAAGAAACAGTGATAATCCTATTCCATATTTCAAAAATAAAATATATATGCGTTTGGGGTTGTTAATTACCGCAATTGGGATCTTGGTCCTTGGACTATACAGCCCGTTGTACGATTATATCTATGAATTGAGCAGCATATTTAGTTAGAAATCAATTAAAAAAAAATTACAAGCACCAAATTCCAAAAAACAAAATAAGGAAAATATTGAATTTATAGATTGTTTATTCACAATTTAAAATTTATAATTTTTTAAGAAAAAAATTATGGTATTAGAAGGAAAACATGCATTTGGAACCATCGGGGATGTTCGTGTGACTTTTGTGGAAAAAAAGATTGCTGAAGACCGAAAGGATTTTTTAAAAAAATTGTTGGAACACAACGGATTTGAAGTATTGGTTGAGGAAGATAAAAGAAAAACAGAGGAAGAACCTCAACTTTATACTGTTGCGGTAACCGATATGGTTTTTAACCCCACCATTTATATTTTTGAACGAAAGTTAAAAACCTTCGATGGGAGAAAAATGACCCAGGATTACTGGTTTCAAAGAACCGATGAAACAAACCCCCGGTACTGGAACAACGGATCTAAAAAAAATTAAGCGCGTTTTTTAAATTACGATCTGATCCTGCATCGCCAAATTTGTTTGCGGGATCCAAACCGATCCTATTCAATCTACCCCAATAAAGCTTCCTTAAAAAGGAAGCTTTATTGTTTTATGAAAATTAAAATTATTTTAACCTTTGTTCGCTGATATCTATTTCCTGCCAGAAAATCCAGGAAAAGAAAATCTTCACCGCACGGCAATCGAGTTAATTTGGTAGGAAGGTTTCAACTCACCAGAAATTCACATCCAGAGATCATTGTTGATTCAATGTTAAAATTCTGTTTATCAACTACTTAAAAAAGAATTACCGCAGAATATAATACACCACCTAATTTTATACAAAACTTTTTATGTATTTTTAAAACTCAAATAATCGGATTAATTCTTCCAAAAAATTACCTCCGACTAAAAATTGGGAAAGATGAATCCATTTCTAAAACCTTTTTTTGTAGTTATCTTATTTCTCTCCCCGCTCCAAGAAATTCCTCAACAAGTGCGTTTTAAACATCTAAGCTTGAACGACGGCTTGTCACATAATGGATTGTTTTTTATCCCTCAGGACCGCGATGGATTTATGTGCTTTGGCACCAAGGATGGTTTGAATAAATTTGACGGCTATGCATTTGCAGTTTATCATCACGAACCGAATAAATCAAATTCTATTGACGCAAATTATATTACTGCACTTTTCACCGACAGCCTAGGAATTTTATGGGCAGGAGCTGAAAAGGGCATGGTAAGCCGCTATAAAAATTCCTCCGGAAAATATATTTTCAGGGCGAAAGCAAGCAACAATGATGGGGTGTGGGATGAAGCTGGACTTTCTTTACCTATAGATGTTCTGCCCCTTTGGTCCGGAACCTGGTGGGCCTATATTCTCTATTTTACCTTATTGATCACTCATTTGTATTTGATCAGAAAATATGAGTTAAATCGCATTAATATTAAAAACCAACTGGAGGTAGTACGTATAGAAACTGAAACCCTCCGTAGTTTGGACCGAATTAAATCCAGATTTTTTACCAATATCTCTCACGAGTTCAGAACTCCCCTTACCCTGATAAGCGGGGAAGCAGAGGGCTTGATGGAAATCCTAAATGCAGAACACACCCGTAAACAAATAAGCAGTATCGATAAAAATGCAAGGCGACTTTTGCAACTCATCAACCAACTTCTGGACCTATCAAAATTGGAGGTCGGAAAAATGGAACTTCATCCCCTTCAAAACAACCTTGTCCTATTCCTCAAAAATTCGTTTTATTCTATTGAAAATTATGCCACTAAGAAAAATATAAAACTTTTATTTTCTTCTGAAGGCGAAAATATTCAAGCAATGTATGATTCAGAAAAGATGGAAAAAATTATCACAAACCTCCTGTACAATGCAATGAAATTTACCCCGGACAATGGAACGATCTCACTTAAGGTGGAGCAAATAGATACCAAAACCATAACAATCACTCTTTCCGACACCGGTATAGGCATATCAGAAAAGGACCTGCCCTATATTTTTGACAGGTTTTACCAGGCTGATTCCGACACAGGGGCATTTGAAGGAACAGGAATAGGATTGGCTTTGGCTAAAGAACTGGTGACACTTCATTTGGGAAGAATTAGCCGAAAAAATGTGTTTGAGCAGTTCCCAACTTCACAGGAAACTTCAAGCCCTTATTGACCAGGCACCCGGCCAGGTTTTACGCAATATGCGCCTTCAGAAAGCAGCAGAACTCATAAAAATCAAATCCGGAAGCATTGCAGATATTTGCTACCATACAGGGTTTAACGATCAGGCCTATTTCTCACGCGCTTTTAAAAAACAGTTTGGATGCAGTCCAACTTCGTTTAAAAAAGAATTCGTTTAACATTTAACTTCTTCATCTAAAAAATACCTGTAATTCTAATTTCCAGTCCACCTAGGCAATAAAAATCCATGTTATTGCGAGAAAAGTACTATTTATTCCCCTAGTACTGTCCTAAATTTATTGCTGTTTTAACCAATTAAAATTATGGGAATGAGAACTATTAAAAAACGCTTGACACCGGGGTTTATTGGTATTTTATTGATCTGCGTCACAGCAGCTGCAACAGCGCAAAACGATCAAAATTACTGGTTCCATGTGGATTATGTCTATCCTTCAAAGGTTGCTACTTATGATGCTGTTGCTAAAAAATTAGCCGATCTAGCCAAAGAAAACCAGGAAGAAAGAGGTTGGGCAACCTTCGCTGCAGATGATTACAGGTATTTCTACATATCTCCAATTACCGGGATGGAAGACCTGGGGAAAAACCCCTTTCCTAAAATCTCAGAAAAATTGGGTGATGAAAAATTTGGGGAAATCTTCAGGGAATTTGACAATCACTATGACAAACACAACGACTATCTGCTCAAATTAAACAGCACTTTATCTTATATGCCCGATGGAATGACCATTACACCAGAAGGGAAAAATTTCAGGAGAAACACGTTGTACTATTTTAAGCCGAAGGACATGGACAAGGCAATTGAAATTGCAAAAGCATTCAAAGAATTGTACACCCAAAAAGGTTCAAAAATGCATTACAGGGTTTATTTGAGTGGATTTGGAAACCCTGAATCTTTTTTAATGGTTGCCATAGCCGCTGAAAATGCTGAGGATTATGCTAGAATGGCAGCTGAAAATTCAGCGCTTCTTGGGGAAGAAGGAAAGAAACTGTTTGCTGAATTACAAAGCCATTTGATGAAGGTGGAGCGAATCACTGGTAATATGAGACCAGATCTCTCTTATTCACCACCAAAAAATTGAACAAACCAGGCGAATTCGGGTATATCTCAAAGGATCATATCCGAATTCTAAACTTTTATAGCGTTAAAAAAATGATCTTTATCATTTTGACTTGAGTGATGCTTACTACCTGTCAAAAAAATGAGTGAAATACCTTACTCCCGGAATTCCCGGGAGTAAGGTGTTTATAAGCAACTGCTTAAAGATATCGAAATGAGCAATTGGGAAACCATAACTGCTCACTATTACGATACTGCAAAGATCTATTACAACGCGACGGAAAAAACCTAAAACCTTTACAAACCATCGAAGAGGACAGGAAAAATTCAGAGATACTTTCCTGGTATAGATACATTCCGGATTCCATTGAATTCGAAATGGTGGATGCCGATGACGTGGAAACTGGTTGAATTTTTGGGAAGAATTAGGAAAAGCAATAAACTCCTTGAAATAACATCACACATTACCATTCAATTTTTAGATGGAAAAAAGTAAAGGAACACCACTATTGGGACAAAACAGAAATGCCCTGGAATTAATGAATTTTGAAAATAAATAGAGGAAGAACCTGCATTGGAAAAACCTGAAGACACCATTGATAACTTCTATGTTGTAATCCTAATTTTATCTTGCTTTTATTTGCCTATAAAATGTTAAACTATTGATTAACAATAAGTTAATAATCTGTATCTTTAAAAAAGACCCATGATGATACTTATAGCGTGTTGTGTTGGAAATAACCTTGAGGACGAAGTCCGTTAATAAATTTGTTCCACTGCAACAATGCTACTTAAAACCATAGGGTTTTATAGAGGATCCTCGATCCGTAAATAAGAACTATAAAATCAACCTTCTATCAACGAACAATATAAATAAAGTCGCATTTCCCGAATTAAATTTTTATAGGTAAAAGCCGCAGACTATTCAAAACGAACTACCGGTAAACAGGTGTCGCAAGTTACAAAGAGCGATCTTTTAATTATTATATTGATTTTTATAGTTTCTTTATTCAACAACTGCTTTGACATAGGGTATTTGATTTTTTAGAACGTACCGTAATCTGTTTATTATCTTTTTTGATATTCTTATAATAGCTTTTGTTGGTTTCATCCTTACAATGAGTTTTTGATATGCCAACATCAAAGCAGGGTCATTTCGTATAGCAACCCAGGAGCTTTCCACTATCATGCTTCTCAAGACTTTATTTTGTCTTTTGGTAATGTGGCCTACCGAGTCGAGTTCTCCCGATGAATTTGTCATGGGGACCAATCCTATATAGGAACATAAGCTATCCAAATTTTTGAACCTTGAGATATCGTCTATCTCTGTTAAAAGGGTCATTGCCGTTATCAATCCTATACCTGGAATGCTGATAAGCAACGCTACATTGTTTTTATATTTTTCCTCTTGGGACAAAGCCTTTGTGCTTTTTAATGTTTGGTATTGTTGGACCCTTAAAAAAAGTACGAGCTCAATAATAGCGTCAAGGGTAAATTTTGAACTGGTTGTGGGCAAGTTCAATTCTTTCAACCAAGTGGTAAAACCTTTTGACCATTGGGTCTTATTGGCAAATTGTTTGGGTATTGTAATACCGTGATAGTATAAAAATGATTTTACCCTACACTTGTTCCTTGCAATTTCTTTTGTAATGGTCTTGCGGAACCTTATCAGTGCTCTATCTCCCTCCAATTCAATTCCAGGAACATAGATGCCATTTAATTTGCTTGCAGCAAGCTGTTCCGCTATTTTACGGCTATCCCTGGCATCTTCTTTTTGCTTACGCTCCTTGTCTGTAGTTGGTATGTCAGCTGGGTTCACCACTATATTTTTTATCCCTAAGCCCGTTAATTCCCGGTGAGCTTTGAAACCATTAAAGCTGGCCTCATAAGCAGAATAATAGTTGGCACCCGGAAAATTCTTTTTCAAATACTTTGACAGGACACCAGCGTTTGGATCTTGTGAAAATGTCTTGAAGAAAATGTTCCCTACCAGAATGGTAGATTTCCAATTCTTTAAATGGGTGTCCAATCCAATATAAATATTCTCTCCAGTAAAATCTAATTTTTTGATGGTAGGTTCCATATCTTTAGTCTTTTAAGTTTTGAACAGGTAAGTTAAAAACTGTTCTCGACATATAGACTACAAACATAAGGGCTAATCATTTCGAGAACGCAATTATGAAAACATTAAAAACAACCACGATTTTGGCAATATTGCTATTGCCACTAGGTTCAATGCACAGAACAATCACACGTAATGGATACACTAAGGATGCTTCAGGCAAAGTGATCCGAACAGGCAAATACATGGCTATCTGGGAAAAGCGGGACGGAAAATACATATGCATCCGGGACATTTACAATGATGACGCTGTATTAAAATAGTTCAAAAGTTTATTTTTTATCGCGTGGGGGTTTTTAAATGCTCCCCACCCGATAAAACCCATTAATTATTATGAGGCATCAAATATTAGAAGCTTTTGAGTTGTCACACCGGGAAGTACTATAGGTTAATTAATTCTTATTAATAGTGTCACTATGAAAAATCAATCACACTCCTTGTGACGATTATCACTTTTGGTATGCTGCAAATTCCGCATACCAAAACCTTTACTTTTAATCATTTGCATTATCAGTAAAAGAACTTAGCCAATCCCATGAATTTTAAAAAAAACACCTGGTTTAGAGGAAATTACAAACCGCATATAAATGGATGGGATTCGTAGTTTTCTTCTGGAGAAGGCAAAGAATTACATTTTGTTTCAAGACGGTATTGTACAAATTTATGTCAAGATCCTATTATAAAATATTTTAATCCGATTGCAATGAAGTCGATTAAAGCTTTTAGGAAAAAAGGAATTTGTTATTAACCGAGAACCCCGTTCTGAGATAACTGAATTTTTCGACCCTTTATATTGCTCAAGGCATTCCGGAAGGCATCACCTTTTTTTGTTTTTTCATTTATGGCCATCCAGGCGGCAATGGACATTCCCTGGAGCTTTAAAATACTTATTGCACCGCTTATGGATTGCTAAACCTCTTGTCTATGGGACGCAAAAGGACCTGGGTAATTTGTGGGCAGTTGGGTTTGATCATAAGTTTTTTAAGCATTGCCTTTGTGAATGATCCGCTCAATAATTTAACGGGTTTAATGTTCGCCAAATTTAAGATCAGTTTTTTTGTTGCATTTCAGGATGTTGCAACAGATGGCATGGCCATAGATGTTGTACCACGACAGGAACAAACAAGGGCAAACTGCATTATGTGGGGGTCTAAAACCATATGCACCGCAATTTTGACATTAATGACGCTCATTTTTATCCAGTTAATAAATTTTATCAAACATAAAAAACATATCGATGGATTTATAATTGCCCATGAAAATTTGGCGCTTTTAAATGCGGGAATTAACAAATAAAAAATTGGAGAGTGAAGGAAAACGTCTTCTCATTGATTCCTGCATCCCTATCATTAAAACCTAAAGGAAACTCTACTATTGTGTATAGGTATGAACGCTTGCATCTGCTACCGGCAAATAGTTCACGCCAAACCAACAAACTAATAAAACTACAAATGCCAATGCTAAAATTGTAAGTGCTTGTTTGGTGTTATGCATGTGAAAATGGCGGTAGTGGATATAAATTAAATAGCCCGTCCAAGTTAAAAATGCCCAAACTTCTTTAGGATCCCATGTCCAGTAGTGTCCCCAGGCTTCTTTTGCCCATAAAGCACCGAAGAGTAATCCGAGTGTTAAAAAAGCAAAGCCAATGAAAACCAAATTATCTGCTAGTTTTAAGATTTCCAAAGTGAATTTTCCCTTTAAATTGTCGTACCAACCTTTAATGGCAACAATGCTTGAAGCTGCTAAAAGGGCATAGGAAAATAAATACACCAGCACGTGCGGAATAAACCACGGACTTTGTAATGCCGGCATTAAGGTTTTTGAATAGGTTTCTGGGTTCATAAGGTTAATAGCCAAAAACATCCCTGCCATTCCAATACTATAGGCCAAGAACCATTTGTATTTCCATCGAATGTATGTCATAAAACCAATTACTGGTAAAAATGTGGCATACCATAAACGTGTTTCGCCTAGGGTTCTCATTGGGGGCCGGTCTAACTCTAACCACAATTTCATTACAAAAACAATCAGTACAGCCCAACCTGCAATAAATAGAGTATTTGCCACTTTTGATACGAATTCTCTCTTAAAGGAAATCAATAAAAATACCAACCCGAGCATCCATAAAATTACGATGATTGAACTATATAAAGGAAAATCTATCCAGGTCATTTTAACTGGTCTTTAGTTATTTTATTTCCCATCCACAACATATATAGAGCCCCTGCAATCATCATAAATATCCCGATATAAATAAGTGGTAGCCAAGGATCCTTTACGAGTTCTAAAACGCTTAGATTAGACCATTTCCCCATTTTATCATCGTAACCAAGCTGATATATTTTCCAACCATTGTAGTAGAAGGGCTTGTTAACTTCCAAAATGGCGCTTATGCGTTCTCCTTCTTTTGTTAAAATATCAATCTCTGAACTAAATTTTTTTACCTCAGGGATGGTCATTACAACAGAATAATCTTCACTAATTTTAAAGGACTCATAAGGATATCTAAAACTTCCACTACTAATCCAACCTGCTTGTATGGTATCGGTTTCAATATTTTTTACTGCAATTTTTGCCGCTGGGGGTGATCCTATTTCATTTACTGGTTCATATCGGGCTCCAACTCTTCCAGAATTTGGTAGAAAATCGTTGATTTCTATTTCAAAGTTATTGAAATAATAGGTTTCTCCCTTTTCAACCAAATACAGGTTTTTCCCATCGTTATGCGAAATGCGTCCAGTATTATTCTCAACAAGTGCAAGTTTAGGATTGTATTGCTCAATAAAAAAATCCTTTAAAAAAAAAGCAAAAGGTAATTCAACCTCGTTTCTATTTGCATCCGTGGCAATCCAACTTGGTTCTCCTTCATACACATTTATAGACAAACGCTGCAAATCACCGGTTCCCAAAACACCTGCAATTAATGCTAAAAATAAGCCAAGGTGATTTAAAATAAATCCAAAATTAGACCATTTAAATTGTAAAATTCTTTTGACTGAAATCAAACCTAAACAAGTTAAAAATTGGAATAGAATTAATAAAAATGCCCAATTGCTTGTAATCTGATTTAAGCCTAGATTATTAATAAAATCACTCTCTGATGTAACCTGGGGAATAATCCCCATGATCATCACCATCATAGTAAGCAAAGAAATGCTGGAAATTGAGGCGGGAACCCTGGTTAGCCATTTAATCAATGGGGCTGTTGAAAACCATTGGTATAACACAAATAATATCAAGATATAACTTGCTAAAAATACCAGGTTATAAGGAAAGGAAAGTGTAAAAGAATTACTTGTTGTTACAAAAACCTCTAAGAAAAATCCTGTAACAATTAAACCAAATCCAATAAAAAAAGATTCAACGTAACCCCAAGAATTTTCCCAAAGATTACCTTGAATATTTCGATGATTTTCACGCATAAGAGTTCAAAAATAAAATTTTTAAATTGCTGTAAGAATTGAGATAATTATTAAAAAGAGTTCAATTCTAACAAATCATTACTCATTTTTACTTTTAATAGTTGGCTTCCCTTTCTTTTGCCGCTTCTTTCCATTTTGGAACCAACTCTTTTTTGAAGGTTTCTTTTTCAGCCTCTAATTTTACCAAATCTAAACCAATGAATTTTTGAGCAGCTGCTTTAGTTTCAATGGCTGGGTAAGGAACTTCCTCCTCAAACCCAAGTTTCATTAACAATTTTGCTAATTTAATTCTGGTCTCTTGTGTAATATCAATTCCCTTTCCTAGGACTCTTCCCATTTCAACAGGGGCGTGAAAAGAACCACCGTGAGATGCCGCTACATAATCCCAACGCCATTGTCCTAATCTAATTCCGTGTAAAATGTCTTTCATTTGAGCTTCAGTGGCTCCTAACTCCCAACATTTTCCAGCTTCAACATGAGCTCGTACTAACAACCTTTCTAATTGATCACGGTTTTCAATTACCTTATCCTGGTTATCGAATACGTTTTGAATTAATTTATCTTCTTCTTCCCTATGACAAACCTGACAAGAATTAGCAACGTTATTCAAAGGAGATTGAATATGGTGATCTGTAAATTTTTGTCCGCCTTCTGTTTTGTATGGCATATGGCAATCTGCACAAGAAACACCTCTTTTAGCGTGGATTCCCATGTTGTAGGTTTCATAGCCCGGATGTTGTGCTTTTAACATAGGTGCCTTACTAATGGAATGCTCCCAATCCGAAAATTCAATTTTATCGTAATAATTTTCCATATCCTCAACGGTTTGACCTTCATCCCAAGGAAAAACTAAATATGGTATTCCTTCTTTTCCAGGTATTTTACTGTTAAAATAGTATTCCACATGGCATTGTGCACAAACTAAAGATCGCATTTCATTGTGGGAAGATTTAGTGATGTCTTTTCCCTGACGCTCAAAAGCCTCGATTAAAGCCGGTTGTGTGATAACCAATTTCATTGATTTCTCATCGTGACAGTTGGCACATCCAATTGGATTTACAATTTCTTCACCTTTGCTTGCCCATTTCCCGCTATAGTAGTCATCAACCCCAATTTCATTGATTAAACGAGGCACATCAGGAGATTTGCATGTCCAGCAAGTAGATGGCATTGGCCCATCTTCTGGTCCGGTTGGCCCACCCGTTCTTAAGGAGTTTGTTATATCATCAATCGCATAAGCGTGTCCACGACCCTGATTGTAATCTTTTGAAAACCCATATCCCGCCCATAATACCACCAAACGAGGATCAACTTCTAACATGTCAATCATGGCGTTACCATTATATTTTGATCTAAATGAGGTATCGGCAGTTTGATAATAGGATTGAAACTCACGTGGAAAATTTTCTCCCCAAACTTCGTTTCTGGGTTCTAGTTTATTAATTTTTGTTT
This sequence comes from Gillisia sp., assembly GCA_041752645.1. GTDB lineage: Bacteria > Bacteroidota > Bacteroidia > Flavobacteriales > Flavobacteriaceae > Gillisia. Next base: position 44,246 of record JBGSWA010000110.1, read on the forward strand.
GCGGAGTATATGCAAATTTAGCCTCCATTTTACGTTCAGTTATTGAAGACACTAAAAGCCCCAACAAAAACACAACTACTAAAGATGCTAAAAATAACACCCAGTTTTTCCACGGTTTTCTTGAATTACTCATTATTTTTATTGTTTTTATTTTATAGAATCATTTAACTGTTTGCTTAACCATCTTGGAATGGTTTCCTGATGTTCTTCCGGTATTTTTCCGTAATATTTTACTGAAGATAAACTGTGAATGCTCCCGTGAGGAACTTCCTGATGACAGGTCCAACATTTTCTGTCTGTTCTGTTTTCAAGATGATTTTCAACGAATCCGCTTAATCGCGCATCGGTTACCTGATCCTTATGACATCTTATGCAATTGCTTTGAACAACCTCAACACCTGCTTCTTTCATTCTGATTACTTCAGGTTCCCCACGTGAAATAAATACAGATGCGTGGTATAGGCCATCTTTAGCTTTGAATATGTATTTTTTTAGCACATTGTCTTGAGGCACATGACAATCGTTACAAGTTGCCCATTCTCTATGAGAACTATTTCTCCAGGTGGCGTATTGAGGTGTCATTACGTGGCAATTGGCACAAGTTTTTGGATCGTCTGATAAATACGATACCGCTTTAGATTCGATAAGCGCATACAGGGTAAGACCAACCAATGCACCTATTAAAATTATAACAGGCACAAGCCATTGTGGAGGTGGAATTAATTTTTTAAAAAAACTCATAACGCCGTGTTTTGGTTGTTATTTTGAAGAAAATAAGCTTGGTTTAATCGTAAGCATTAACCAGGCCCAGTTATTGCTGTTGCCATCAAAATTATTTTTTACAACTTCTAATCCTTCAGTTGCAAACATTTGAGAATATCCCGCTGCAATGGCAATGTCTTTATTATAATTGTGAGTATAAACTAAATCTAATTCGGTGCCTAATTGTTTGTCAAGCCCACTAGCAATTTCTGCTTGCGCTGAAAAATTATGGAAAGAAGCAGCTAAATTCGATTTTTCACCTAGTTTTGTTCCTATTTTTGCATATATATCAACTAAACCAACATTGTTTTCATGGTTTCCTACGTAGAAATAATCCATAAAACCATTGAATTTATGATTGGTGCCGTAGAAAGGAGTAAATGCCCTGTTTTTATTTCCAATGGTAGCATTGTCGTTACCCGATTGTATTTCAAAACCCAATCCCAAATTCAATTTAGAGGTAGCATTAAATCCTAAATCCAGCCCAACCAAATACGCATTTAAATCATGGCCAAGAACATCTTTGCCAGATTGTAAATAAGCATTCGCATTTACTTTTAATACATCAGTGGCGTTAAAGTTTAGGTGAGTTCCATAGGTTTGGCTATACCGTATTTCTTCCTCTGGAATGTCTTGTAAACCATTGTTTAGAAACAAAAAACTGGCATCAAAATTATTCCAGTCTTTATGAAACCAGGCATATTGCATCGCTTTATAATTTCCTGTAACGGTATAGATATTTCCGAATAAAGCTTCTTCATCTTGATTATAAGCAACTCCTAAATCTAATTTGAAGTTTTCATTCCAAAATTTGAAGATTGCCGCATCATGACTACGTGCTTGCTGTGCCCACCCCACATTTCCAAAAATACGGCTGTCATCATAAATTATTTCTTGACGACCTAGTTTTACAGCGAAATTCGGCTTAAATTTTACTTGTCCCCATGCTTCGTGCACAGCCAATCCATTTTTATCTGTAGTATTTAATTGAGGCACATCTCCCCAAACCCTAACATCCTGTAAACTAATAAAAAGAGTGTAATTCTCTGAGGTGAATTGGGTGTTTAAACGTGTGCGTTGGGATACAAATAAAGCGGGTTCTGAAGCGTCTGCTGTTAAGGTTTTGTATCCATTTCGGTATTCTGCACGTGGTCTTAATTCACCACTTACTGACAATTGAGCATAACTCTGCATTATAAATAACATTAAAACCGCACTAAATAATTGCTTACATTTCATATTGTCTCAATTGGAGTTAATTTTTTTGGGATATTTCTCACAAACAAACAATATAGATTCAGAAAAAAATATGACGAATATCAGGTAATCGGATCTTTTTATCTTTTTTTACGGCAAAAGATTTAAATATTAAACTTTGAAATTTTCATTACTTTTATTCTTTGTTTTGCTAATTCACCCCATTAATTCTCTTAAATATGGAAATATTTCTTCATCTCGATACCTGGATTGCCTTGCTCACATTAACCTTTATGGAGATCGTTCTGGGAATAGACAATATCATATTTATTTCCATTGTAGCCGGAAAACTTCCAAAGCACCAGCAAAAAAAGGCCAGAATAACCGGGTTATCCCTTGCCTTGGTCATGCGAATTTTGCTTTTACTTAGCATTACCTGGATCATTGGATTAACAGAGCCTGTTCTAAATATCGTCGATTTTGAACTTAGCTGGCGAGATTTAATTCTGGCAGTTGGAGGCGTGTTTTTATTGGTAAAATCCATATTAGAGATCCATCATAAAGTTGAAGGGGATGAACAGGAAATGTTGGCCAAAAATGTACGAACTTTTGGATATGCGATTATGCAAATTGTGCTTTTGGACATAATTTTTTCCTTTGATTCCATTCTTACCGCGATAGGTCTTACAAGCGAACTTATCTTAATGATAATAGCTGTTATTGTGTCCATTATTATAATGATGATTTTCGCCAGGGCCGTGAGTGATTTTGTAAATAAATATCCAACAGTTCAAATCCTGGCATTATCCTTTTTAATCCTCATTGGGTTTATGCTTATTATTGAAGGTTTTCATTATCACGTGCCTAAAGGATATATTTATTTCGCAGTATTCTTTTCCCTGATAATTGAAATGCTGAATATTAGATACAGAAGTAAAAGAACCAAGACAGCTTAATATCCTTCAAGGATTACATATTAAATACCATCCGGTTCAACCATAAAAGGCCCTAGATTTGAGTAAAGATTCTCAAAGCAACATGGTTTGATATACCCCTGCTTACAGTGGGATACCATAATCGATCATCTGCCTTATGCAAAAACTCCGGTTTCTTCCATAATAAGGCTTCAATTTGCTCCACTGTAGATTTTTCTCAACCTTCAAAATTGGCCATAAGAGTAAATAAATCAGGGGACTCAAGATGGTATATAGTAATGTAGGCTCGATTAAAAACTCTTTCGCAGTTTTTCGGGAACCAAAATTTTCATAAACCCAAAGGTCTACTTTATTTATTTTTGTACATCTTTAAGCAACCAATCCTCAAGGTTTTTTCCTTCCTCTGATGCAAATAAAACCGAGATGTCTCCGGTGGTTTCAAAAACTACTGCACGCACCTGGGATAATTTTATAACGTTTGCCTCCCTAAGTTTTGCCCGAAGATCGTCATTTGCTACCCTGGCCTTTTTTAGGTTATGTTGTAAAATAGTAGGTCCGTCCATTAATAACAAAGGCTTGTTATCTATAAGACTGCTAAAAGAATTAAACCGTCGGAAAAAAGCCGCAGAAATTTGAAGCAAATAGACTGCCGCCAGCCCCACAGTTCCGTGCAATAAAGTAACAGATGAACTGAGTATTGTACTTGCTAGAATTGACCCTATGGCCACGGTCATCGCAAAATCGAAACTGGACATTTTAGAAAAGCTGCGTTTTCCGGAAATTCTTGTCAATAGAATAACGGCAATATATATTCCGACAGCATTTATATAAATTTCCATTAATGATTGAAAGGATGCATCAAGGTATTTTTCCATAAATTAATATTCTAAATAAAACTAATTGAGATTACATCCATTCATATGACCTGCCTTGCAATATAACTATTTTGTTCCGAACATCTTTATGACCTCCCCATTTCATATGATTCTTGAGATTATCTATTGTAAAAATAAAATGGAAGCTTGTAAAAATAAGGTAATCGAGTAATAAAGCTATCTCAATATTTCAAATTCACCGGTAATAGAATTCCCTGTACTACCAATAGTAAAAAACACTACACCTACCCAATATTTAATCCGGTTCCAAGGCCCCGTTTTTAATCTCATTGAATTTCTTTTGCGCCTTATCCATAGAAACAGCGGCATCGTCAATGTTTTCCCAGGGATCTCCTTTTCTTCCAAGCCTCTTGAATATATTCTGAATTGTATAGGATTGCGCGTGAATCTCCTGCTTCTCCAGTTCATTCCAATCCAATGGAGTCGCCACCGGCGCTCCATTTAAAGGCCTAACCCCGTAGGGGGCGATGGTAGTTTGTGCATAAGAATTTCGGGCTACATCGAGGTAGATTTTATTGCCGCGTTTATTTTTTCTAATTGCTGTAGTAAACACATCCGGATACTGGGTTTCCAAATAAACCGAAATTTGTTGGGCAAAACTTCTTACCTCATCAAAGGATCTTTCTCTTTTTAAAGGAACCACTATGTGAACCCCTCTGGACCCCGTTGTCATAAGAAAGGTTGGGAAACCTAAACAATCCTGAAGCAATTTTTTAAGTGTTAGGGCAGCCCATTTTACTTTGGAAAAGTCTTCATCGGCCGGATCAAGATCAAAGATCATCCTGTCCGGAAACCTGAGCTTGTCTTTTTTGCTTAACCAGATATGGGGAGTTATACAGGCCTGATTAACGAGATAGACAAGACTCGCTTTATCATTACAAATCACGTAATTTGTGGTCGTGCCATCCTGATTTTTGACTTGCTTTTTTTCGATCCAATCGGGGAAATAATCAGGAGCATCCTTTTGGAAGAATTTCTTGCCGTCTATGCCATCCGGAAACCGCAACATGGAAATCGGACGATCTTTCATATGGGGAATCATGATGTCATAAATTTTTTCATAATAATCTATCAGATTCCCTTTTGTATAATTCTGCTCAGGGAAAAACTTCTTTTCTCTGTTGCTTATCTCAATATCATGGTTCCCAATTTTCATTTCTGAATTGCTTAATCACTTCTCTTTTTCCGAATCCCTTAGGAGCTGTCTCCTCACTCTCCGTTTAAAACCGATTTATTTTCTTTGTTTGTCGGATTTCTCCTTGGATCTGCGTCCTGATCACTATCTTTTCTCAAAAACCATTTTTCATCCTTCCCATTTTCAAATCGTATCAGGGAATATCATCCTTTGAGCTTTTTACCATTCAAGGGGAATTTAAGACATCCATTTTCAAGCTGATCTTTCATTGGGATTAGGTTTCCATGGTCATCCTTTTTAGTATTCTGATAGGTTCCCGCATCCCACAACATCACCGCGCCACCTCCATATTTATCTTTTGGGATCTCACCTTCCAAGTCGGCATATTCCATAGGATGACCCTCTGTGGGCATTGCGAGCCTTTTCTCATCGGAATCTATTGACGTCCCTTTGGGAACTGCTCAGCTTTTTAAAACACCTTCCGCCGTCATACTGAAATCATAATGAAGATGGGTTGCCTGATGTTTTTGAATTACAAAGATCTCTTTATCCTTATTATTTTTGATCTTCCCGAAAGGCTCAGATGAAACATCAAAATTTCTTTTTTTATGAACCTCTTTTAGCAATTCCAGGTTCTCCATTCTATTGGTTATTCAAAAAAAAATTGTCAATTTTTCAATATTAATCTCAAAAGGGGCAAATCCGGTAATTTAATCCATATGCAGTTTATTGTTTTTTATGGGTCCAATGAAATTCGCAATTCTTCATTGGGCTTTGCTTCGGGTTTCCAATATGCTCATTTCTCATTTTTAACTAAAGCCGAAATATCAAATCTCAACAATGCTTCATCTTTATTTCTAACAGTCCCCAGGACACCGCTGAAGGGGTTAATGTTATAATCACTTTGCAAAAAAGAGAACCCACCCTGCAACCTCAGCCTTCCATTTTCCACTGAAATTGTCACCGGAACTGCAATTAATTTTGTTATGCCATGAAGTGAAAATTTCCCAATAATTTCGAAGCTCGCTCCCTCAATTCTTTTTAAGCTGTCTGAACTGAATCTTATAATAGGGTAATTTTCAATATCCAATTGGCTGTTGCTTCTCATAGTTTTATTTATCTCTATCCAGTGCTTTTGGGAAAGCATCTCCATCCCGTATTTTTTTCGAATTTCCGGAAGATCGGAAGCGATTGAATTTGAAGGGACTTCAACCGATATTTTAAACACGCTTGGGTCAACTTCGTCAAATTCGACCGAACCGGAAAATTCCCGGGCCTTAGCGATATGATCATGGGCAAATCCGGAAAAAATTCCTTTTTTGTACAGCCTTACAATCAACTCGCTTTCATTTTTATCTATTGAATAAACTTTAGCTTCTTGGGCAGTTATTTTGGGGAGGACATGTAGGCTTTCGGGGAAATTAAGACCTGCTCTGGGTTCAGGAGCTTTTCCCCGGTCGCCGAAGGATACAAAAGTAGTTGCCAAAAGGCCAATCCAGACGTTAATTGTTAAAAACCTGTATAAGGGGTTCATGGGAATCAGTTTTTTACTTTCTATTTTTTCTTTTGATGTGCATCACAGTAATAGGAGGACCTTCCCGAATATTTTTCGCATTGTATCCTGCCTCCACAAATTGGGCATTCTTCACCCTCCCTCCTTTTTAAGAGTAAAAAATTCTTTGGAAATTTCTCTTTGTCCACTTCTGCTTTAATTGCCTGATCAAAAACCAACTTTATTTTTTCGAAAATGGTTCTTAATTCCACTTCTTTTAACTCCTTTACCTCAGTAAAGGGGTAAATGTTGGAATGAAAAAGAATTTCGTCTGAATAAACATTCCCAATTCCTGCAAGAAGTTTTTGATTCATCAGGGTTGTTTTAATACTCCCCCGTTTCCCCCTGATGATCTCCCTGAAATCCTCCCATTTAAAATCATCCGAATAGATGTCCGGACCAAGTTTATTTTCCTCAATGAAATCAGCTTCATCTTCAACAAGACTCACCCTTCCCAATTTTCGGGGACAAACATAATAGAGATTGTAACCATTGTTCAAATTAAAAATAATCCTTGAATACTCAGGCACCTCCCCTTCTTCTTTCCCATACTCTAAGAATCCGGTCATCCCGAAGTGGATCATCAGGGTTTCCTCCGTATCCAGTTCGACAAACAAATACTTCCCGTGCCGGTGAGTTGCCTGAAAAGTCGCCCCCTTCAGCCTGATTTAAAATGCCCGAGCACTTATATTTTCAAGGATTCCATCATCCAACACCTCAACCTTCGCTACTTTCTGATTTAACGCAGAGGAATTAAAAATTTGTCTAAAGACCTCAACATCCGGTAATTCTGGCATGACACTTTTTTTACTGAAATACATTCAAAATTCGACAGGTCTTAAAATAAATTTTTAATAGAACGGTCTGTTTTGCTTTCCTATTAAACTTAATCTTTATTTTACTCT
>JBGSWA010000111.1:0-3386 GCA_041752645.1 Gillisia sp.
ATTCTTCAATGGCAATCAACAGATTAAAAAATGAGCAGTATACCTTTTCAATCAATAGACTGGACATCCATTGAAAAAGTTGCCTACAAAGGAGAAATAGGAAGAGCCTTTTGGCAAACCATTCAATTTGGTGGACTCAGAATACGATTAGTGGAATATTCAAACGGGTATTTAGCTGACCATTGGTGTCAAAAGGGGCATATTGTTCACTGTTTGGATGGAGAATTTATCACCGAGCTAAGCACGGGTGAAAAAATTAGGCTGGAAAAAGGCGAAACTTATGTTGTGTCTGACGAACTCAGTTCACATCGTTCTATTTCCGAAAATGGCGTCAAACTTCTTATTATTGACGGAGACTTTTTGAAATAGAATTGAAAAAATAAAAAAAATGTTTTCCATAACTCAATTATTCTACCTTGTAAAAGGAAAAAAATAGGTTTTTGACGAATTATGAAGCTTTACCATTCATGGAATTATAAAATATAAATACGACTTATATTACGGGTTATACGGACAGAAAATATATTTATAGCTAATGATCTTGTAAATTTAAAACAAAGCAAGATTTTGACCATTTATAACAAGATGTAGAAAAATAGAATTTTTAATACTTAAAAGAATAATCTTTAAGTATATCTATATTAATTTAAGGGACAGAGCTATAACGACAGTAAGAACGCTGGCAGATAGGAGCACATTTGCAAACCATTTTTTGAAATCCGATTTTAACATCACTACATTTTAAACCAATATAAAAATGTTTGACACTACACTATACGCAAGTCAATCTAATCTCAGTTTGACATACGCTAACTTCGGAGGCAGATTATCAGCCACTTTGATAGATTTATTTATGCTTACCATACTCGTATTTCTTTTCAAAATAGCATTTCCTGACATCAGTAATGTTTTGTTTTTCAAGAAAACTACTCCATCTGTCATCGGAGGGATCACTCATTGGGTATTAATCAAAAGTAGCGTAATATGGGTATGGATTATTTACTCAATGATAATGGACTGCACAGCCATGCAGGGGACCGTTGGTAAGCAAATAATGAAGATTATGGTAACAGATGGTAATGGTGACCAACTAACTGTATTAAAATCAATTAAACGTAATTTGTTAAAAGTTATCTCCTTTACTTTTGCAGGACTAGGGTTCTTGTTCATCCTTATAGATAAGGATAATAAGGGCTGGCACGACAGGATTGCAAATACATTGGTTATCCAAAAGCGCTTTTAATGGATGATTTAGATTGAGAAAACAAACAATTTAAATAGTACCTTTCGGCCTGTTAATCAAATCTGCCAAAAGAAAGGTATAACCGCTACTATTCTAATCTCAACAATCAAATAATAAGAACACTGCAAACGTCCCCTTATGATAAAAGTCTTTATAAAAAAAGAAAATGATAGAAACAAAGAACTTCGATACCGTTGAAATTACCTCTGCAGAAGCCCTAAGGAATTGGTTGCTTCAAAACTACAAGAGTACCAAAAGTTTTTGGCTGATTACTTATAAAAAAAGTGAGGCTGACAAATATGTTTCAAGATGGGAGGTTCTAAACGAATTAATTTGTTTCGGTTGGATAGACGGAATCATGAGAAAATTGGATGAAACAAAAACCATGCAGTTGATTTCGCCAAGAAAAGCAGAACATTGGGCAAGAAGCTATAAGGAACGTGCCGATGAATTAATTAAACAGGGAAAATTGCACGAACACGGTTTCAAATCAATAGAAGACTCAAAAACAAGCGGATTATGGGATTTTATGGAAGATGTCGACAATTTGATTGTACCTGAGGATCTGCTAAATGCTCTTACCAAAAAAAAGGAAGCACTAGCCTTTTTTAATGCTATAAATGATTCAAGTAAAAGATTCGTTTTGAGATGGTTGAAATTAGCAAAAACAACAGAGACAAGAAATAAAAGAATCAATCAGTTGGTAGAACTATCCGCCAAAGGAGAGAAACTTAAAGGAAGTTAATTGAACAAAAGAACTTACTCAATAAAAAATACTGGTTACTCATTTCAGAACTGATTGCTATTTACATATGAATTGGTATAGGCTGCAAATACTTATGACCTCCCGCCATCACTAAATACAGGTCATCAGGCAATAGTACTATAGTTGAAAATGATTATATTTAAGAACTTATGTATGGACTGGAAGACAAAATCTTTGGAGTGCCAAACCTTATATATTTCAAAGTTAGCAGCAAGGTAACCATAACATGGACGAACTAATATCTTAACCGAAATAAATGATAAATAAAAATACGCTCCAATTTTTAAAAGATCTAAAACTCAACAACTCAAAGGAGTGGTTTGACGATAATAGAAAATCATACGAAAGTGCTCCAAGCACTGGTTCGTGACGCACGAATCATAACCCTACACTAAAGCTAACCCACACTTACCTTAAGCCCGTTGTTTCGTGGGCCACGAACCACGGCTTCGAGAGATATATTGCGTTTATCATTGTTTAAGTAATTGATTATGAGAGAATAAAGATAAATGGCTCGAAAAGTGTACTGTTTTTTGGGAAAGCTTCAAACACCCGTGTAATAGGGTTTCCCAAGTTTGGGAATGGGCATTGCGGTATAGCGGCAGACTTTCCTAAAAAAATGGCGTTTTTATCCCCGGCGGGGCATGTATAGGGGGTAGTTGCATAGGTTGTATAGATTTTGTTATATAATAGAGAGGGATTGGAATGCAGCTTTTACATGATATAAAGTTTAGATGAATTGTTTCGGGGCCATTTGTTCAGGTTTTTGGCTATGAATTGGTTAAGGAAATATGATTGAAGACCAAAAATATAATGGGTTTTTGAGAAATGCAAGCGGTTGTCAATAATTTTTGAAAAAAAATTAAAACCGTTTCGGCAGTTAATAATTCTCCACATATCCTTCTATTTACGCAAAAGGCCCGGGATCGTAAGAAGCCGGGGTATTACTACATGTCGCATGGAGTGCGGTTTGTTGTAATGGCTGTTCCAAAAAAGCAGTGACTTAAAACCGCGTGAAGGAAGATTGCGTTAGCTTTTTTAGCGAAATATGCAAAAGACCTGAGCAAGGTAATATAAAAAAAATTATGAAATTGTTACCGGTTACCATTCAATATTAAGTATAGATTAAATAATAAAAACACTTAACATAAAGTTAATAAATAGGTAATCTTACATTATATCTTCCCCCTGTAAATTAGATTAGATTTGCCAGCCATTGCCAAAAATACCAATTATGCGAAAATTTTACTTCTACCTTTTATCTTTAATAACTTTATTCTGCTTTACTATTGGTTCGGTAACTGCTCAAAACGTTTCTATTGCTATACAAGCCGAAAATGCAGGTATAGTCCACGTAGGTAGCTCCATTTTTCTAAA
>JBGSWA010000112.1:0-6651 GCA_041752645.1 Gillisia sp.
TTTAAAAGCCGAATTTACGATCCCCGAAACCGTACCGCCTGTCCCGCAGGAACAGCAAATAAAATTGAATTCCTTATCCTGCTCGGACAAAATTTCCTCACAGCCCTTCACCGCCAGCTCATTGGTCCCCCCTTCCGGCAACAAATAAAAATCCCCGAATTTCTCTTCCAGTTGTGCCGTGAATTCAGGGAAATGTTTTTCGCGGTACACCCCTCTTGAAACAAATTCAAACCGCATCCCGCAGGAAGCCGCAAAACTTAAGGTTGGATTTTCTGAAAAGGTCTTTTCCAGATCCTCCCCCAGCTCCTCTCCCCGGATCACCCCGATGGTTTTAAACCCGAGCATCTTTCCTGCAGAGGCAACCGCTGAGATATGATTTGAGAAAGCGCCACCAAAGCTAAGAAGCGTGGTTTTATTCTGGTTCTTTGCCTCTATCAGGTTGTATTTTAATTTTCTGAATTTATTCCCGGAAACCTCGGGATGCAACAGATCTTCCCGCTTGATATGGAGCGAAATATTTGATGCTTCAAAATTCCCGACTAAAACGTTAGGAGAATTTTTTAAACCGAAATCTAAAGCTTCATTCATCCTGCAAATATCAAAAAATCCCTTCGTTATTCGATAGGAACCCTCACTCTTTTGTTTTTTTAACTAAATAATCGGTAAAGTTCCAAAACGGCCTTTTTCTGCAATAATTCAGGTCAGCTTCATGTGCATAGGCTTCCCTCTCAAAAGAAATATTCCTGTACCCCAGAAGCCTGTTTTTTTTCTGGCACCAGCGCAGCAGGAATTCAAGGGTATACCACAGATAAAAAGGCAGTACCAGCATTTCAAGTTGTTGAGCTAAATGTATGCGCTCGTGGTTCATAAAAACCGGATCCCTCGACAGGGCTTTGTGTTTTAGGATCACAAATGGCCACAGGGCAATCCCCTTAAAACCTTTTGCCAGCAAATATTTAGATACCACGAGAATCATCCCAATGCGTTGAGAAATTGTATTTTTGCGACATGAGCAGTTATAACAAAAAAATTCCCGTGGAGCCAGGTGATTTTTATCTTACCCCCGAAGGCTACCGATGCTTTACCGAGCAATACCACCTGAAACGCGGCTCCTGCTGCCAAAGCGGCTGCAGGCATTGCCCCTATGGTTTTGACAAAAAAACAGGACTCCTGAAATAAGTTTTATAGAACAGCGCGAAGGCGCACTTATTTATAGAGTTTGTAATTATTCCCGGGTACTCCCTCCATGGCCTTTGCATTTTTATCCAGGGGCATAAGAAAATTTTCTCCTACTTTAAATCTTCGCAAGGAGATATTTGCTTCTTCCAGGGTGATATCGATCCCATTTTTATCCCAGGAAAATTTTCCTTCAGAGATAATTTCCTGGGATTCCAGTTCCGGACTCCCCAGGTAGCGCACCTTTAACAGATAGCCCAGGTCTTTATTCAGCGCAATGGAAGTGTCAATTCCGCTGCAATCCTCGCAGGGAAGTACCCCAGAGTAAATTCCAACCCAGCCCAGGGATTCTCTGGAGCTATGCGCTGCATTTGTCTCCGGCTCCTGCAGCTCGCTCCCTGCCTCTTTAGTTTCTATCTTTTCAACTGGATTTGTAGAATCCCCCTGATCCTTACAGGAAAAGATGCTCAAGATCATAAAAAAATAAAAGGCGGATTTTTTCATTTATCAAGTATTTGATTTCAGAAGTAAATTAAAAAACAAGGCATAAATATATGAAAGTAAATTAATTTTATGCTACTTTGAAAATGATCTAACCAAAATAAAATTCATGAATTTTAAAGAACAGATATTACAGGGAATACCAGAGGAACTGCCTGCTATAAAATTATATGATTCCTCGGTGAATCATGCTCCCAGGCGGAAGGATATTTTAAGTGAAGACGAAAAAAACCTGGCTTTAAAGAATGCACTCAGGTATTTTGATCAAAAACATCACCAGTCCTTGCTTCCCGAATTCAGAAATGAACTGGAGCGCTATGGAAGAATATATATGTACCGTTTTATGCCCGATTATAAGATCTATGCACGAGCTGTAGAGGAGTACCCTGGGCATTGTCTGCAGGCAAAATCCATTATGCTGATGATCCAAAACAATTTAGACCCGGAGGTAGCACAGCATCCGCAGGAATTGATCACCTATGGCGGCAATGGGGCTGTTTTTCAAAATTGGGCACAATATCTCCTGGTTTTGCAATATTTGGCACAAATGGAAGAAGATCAAACCCTGGCCATTTATTCGGGGCACCCCATGGGCTTGTTTCCTTCCAATAAAAATGCCCCCAGGGTGGTGGTTACAAACGGGCTGATGATCCCCAATTATTCCAAACCCGATCATTGGGAAAAATACAATGCACTTGGGGTAACCCAATACGGACAGATGACCGCGGGGAGTTATATGTACATTGGCCCGCAGGGAATTGTGCACGGCACCACCATCACGGTCTTAAACGCAGGCCGTAAAATCGCAAAAACCAACGAAGATCTCAGTGGAAAATTATTTGTCACCTCCGGCCTTGGAGGCATGAGTGGCGCACAACCCAAGGCAGGAAATATCGCAGGCTGTATAACGGTATGTGCCGAGGTAAATCTCAAGGCGGTAAATACCCGGTATTCCCAGGGATGGGTGGACCATATATTTTCAGATTTAAATGAATTGACTCAATTTGTGCGGAGCGCAAAAGAAAATAAGGAAGTGGTTTCAATGGCTTATCACGGAAATATTGTCGAGCTCTGGGAACATTTTGACAAGGAAAATATAAGGATAGACCTGGGTACAGATCAAACTTCCCTTCATAACCCCTGGGCCGGTGGCTATTATCCGGTTGGGATGAGCTATGAGGCCGCCAATGAAATGATGGTTGAGGCTCCTCAGGGGTTCAAAGAAAAGGTCAGGGAAAGTCTGCGCAGGCAAACCGATGCTATTAATAGGCATACAGCCAAAGGCACCTATTTTTTCGATTACGGAAATGCGTTTTTACTGGAAGCTTCCAGGGCCGGGGCCAAAATTTACAAGAATGGGAAAGGGGATTTTGTAAGTGCCTCTTACTTTGAAAAGCAGGAGGAGGGAGCGCTTCCATTCGCGTATCATTCTTATGTACAGGATATCATGGGGCCTCTGTGTTTCGACTATGGATTTGGGCCCTTCCGATGGGTTTGTGCCTCGGGCAAGGAAGCTGATCTGGATAAAACCGATGCCATTGCCGCGAGGGTTTTGGAAAAGCTTAAAATAAATGCTCCTCAGCAAATCGAGTCCCAGTTGCGGGATAACATTCATTGGATAAAAAATGCAAAAAAAAACAAACTGGTCGTAGGCTCAAAAGCGCGGATCCTATATGCAGATGCCATTGGCAGGATCGAAATTGCCAAAGCCTTTAACGATGCCATTGCCCAGGGAAATATTGGCCCGGTGATCTTAGGCCGGGATCACCACGATGTTTCCGGGACCGATTCCCCCTACCGGGAAACCTCGAATATTTATGATGGCTCGAAATTTACGGCCGATATGGCCATTCAAAATGTGATTGGGGACAGCTTTCGGGGAGCCACCTGGGTGAGCATTCACAATGGTGGCGGAGTAGGCTGGGGCGAGGTTGTAAACGGGGGATTTGGAATGGTTCTTGATGGAACTAAAGAGTCTGAATTAAGGTTAAAATCTATGTTGTTTTGGGATGTAAACAACGGGTTGGCCAGGCGCTCCTGGGCGAGGAACGAGGAAGCTATTTTTTCCATAAAACGCGCGATGGAACTGGAACCAAAACTTAAAATTACTTTACCAAATATTGTAAAAAATTCACTATTTTTAAAGAGAGATTCCAAGAATAATTAAAACCTGAATTATGAAATTCTTAAAAATTACCTTCGTCCTGCTGCTTTTTGGCATATTTATGAGCTCATGCAATACCGTAAGAGTAGCCACAGATTATGACCAAAATGTCGATTTTAATCAATATAAAACCTACGCGTTTTTCAAACCGGGGATCGACAAAGCCGAAATTTCCGATCTTGATAAAAAAAGAATCTTACGGGCCATTGAAACAGAAATGAGCGCCAAGGGTTTTACAAAATCTGATGATCCCAATCTGCTAGTGAGTATCTTCACCAAAACAAAGGAAAATATCAATATTTATCAGAATAATATGTATTACGGGTACTACGGCTGGGGCTGGCACCCATGGTACTGGGGAGCTGGGCCAAACACGGTATCAACCACAAGTGAAGGAACCCTTTATATCGATTTTATCGATGCCGGAAAGAAAGAATTGGTGTGGCAGGGAATGGGAACCGCAGCCCTTGCCCAGGAAGTCAATCGTAAACAGGAGAGAATAAGCGAAATTGTAAAGAAAATCCTGGAAAAATATCCCCCGGGAACACAGAAATAATTATAATTTAACGCCTCCCTCGGGAGGCGTTTTTAATTATAGGGTAAAAAACAACTCCCGGCCTTGGATCCTGCATTTTCCCTGGGGTTTTGCATCCGTTGGATCCGGATTAAATTCTTTGTTATGACAGAAAAAATAGAATCAAATGCAATTTTAGACCGGCTTCCCATGCATTTGCAGCAATACATTAGAGCTCAAAATTACGAGCAGTACACCGCGATCAACCAGGCAGTTTGGCGATATGTGATGCGCAAAAATGTACATTATCTGAGCAAAGTAGCCCATAGTTCCTATCTGGAAGGATTAAAACAAACGGGGATCTCCCTGGACAACATCCCGAATATGTATGGAATGAACAGGATCCTGAAGGAGATAGGCTGGTCGGCAGTAGCTGTAGACGGTTTTATTCCCCCAGCGGCATTTATGGAGTTTCAGGCATATAACGTATTGGTCATTGCAAGTGATATCCGGCAACTGGAACATATTGAATACACTCCTGCCCCGGATATTATCCATGAAGGTGCAGGGCATGCCCCCATTATTGCAAATCCCGAATATGCTGAGTATCTAAGACGTTTTGGAGAAATAGGATGCAAAGCGATTTCCAGCAAAAAGGACACGGAGATCTATGAGGCCATCAGGGCTCTTTCAATTATAAAGGAAGCTGAAAATACTTCAGAAGCAGCACTCCGAAAGGCTGAAAAAAAGGTGAATTTTCTTCAAAATAATTCGGCACCACCCAGTGAAATGGCACAGATAAGGAACCTTCACTGGTGGAGCGTGGAGTATGGACTTATAGGGCCTTTGGAAGATCCCAAAATTTATGGTGCCGGCTTGCTTTCTTCTATTGGGGAAAGCGCCTGGTGCATGACAGATAAGGTCAAAAAACTACCCTATACCCTGGAAGCCTCAAAACAGGAATTCGATATCACCAAACCACAACCCCAGTTGTTTGTGACCCCGGATTTTGCGCATTTAAGCCTGGTGCTGGAAGAATTCGCAAATACAATGGCGTTGCGCAGAGGAGGCCTCAAAGGTCTTGAAAAACTGATTCGTTCCAAAAACCTTGGAAGCATTGAGCTGAGCACTGGCATCCAGATTTCAGGGAATTTCTGCAGGGTAATAGCAGATAACGGAGAACCGGTTTATTTTCAAACCTCCGGAAAAACAGCCCTCTCCTACAGGGAGAAAGAATTGGTGGGCCATAGCAGGGAAAAGTATCCCAACGGATTTGGATCTCCTATAGGAAAATTAAAAGGGATAAACCTCGCCATCGAGGATATGAGCCCCAGGGATCTGCGCGCTTATGATATTTATGAAAAAGAAAAAATAGTATTAGAATTTGAAGCAGGCGTGGTGGTAAAAGGAGAAATAATCACCGGCACCAGAAACCTTCAGGGAAAAATCATCCTGATCAGTTTGAAAAATTGTACGGTTACTTATAAAGAGGAGGTGTTGTTTAAGCCGGAATGGGGTAATTACGACCTTGTAGTAGGTAAAAAAGTAATTTCCGCATTTTCAGGTCCCGCAGATCCATTATCTTTTGATTTAATTACCCGCACCCCATCAAGCACTACCATAAAAATCGAGAAAACCCCCGAAGCCTTGGAATTGGAATCTCTCTACCGGGCTGTCCGAAACATCCGGGAAGGCAGAAACACCAAATTTTCTTTGCAGGCAGCATTCGACCTGCTAAAAAAATACCACTTTAAAGATTGGCTGCTGCCGGTAGAAATTTACGAATTGGCAACACAGGGCGATCCAAAATTTGCTTCTGAAATCAAAAAATATTTGGAACAACTTAAAAAACAACGCCCGGAAGTGGCCCATTTAATAGATAACGGCTTAGCACTGATAGCATCCATACCAGAAAAGAATTAATTTTAATTGATAAAACTTCTGGAAAACACGAAAAATCTAAAAATGCAAATGGACGGCCCCACCCGTCCATTTACTTTTTAATCTCTAAAATCTACCCCAATAAATTCTAGAAAAACGATTCTCAAATACAACGATTAGTATTCAATGGTTATACTTTCAAATCCCTGTAAATATATATAAAATCTGAAATAATTAAAATAATTTAAAAATATTTTAATGTTAATTTTTAGTTAAAATTTAAATATGTAAGAATAATACTATTAAGTATTATCAGTATTATTGAACAATCAGCAATAAAATCGACAAAACATTAAATTATTGCGTTCTAAATGACTTTTTTCGATAAAAAATAGGCCTACCTTTTGCTAAAAAC
>JBGSWA010000113.1:0-6714 GCA_041752645.1 Gillisia sp.
GCTGATTTGGTACATACCCCAGAGGCCAATATCATCAAGTTGCCAAACATAAGTGCATCCGAACCCCAATTGGAAGCTGCAATTAAGGAGTTACAATCTAAGGGATTCAAGCTACCCGATTACCCAACCGAGCCGAAAGATGACAAGGAAAAACAAATAAAGCATAAATACGATAAGGTAAAAGGGAGCGCCGTAAACCCGGTGATAAGAGAAGGAAATTCTGATAGACGTGCCCCAAAGGCTGTTAAAAATTATGCTAAGGAAAACCCTCATTCCATGGGAGCCTGGGATCCAAATTCAAAAACCCACGTTTCAACCATGAAAGAAGGGGATTTTTATTCAAATGAAAAATCCCTTACTCTTGATGCCGATGGAAGCTTAAAAATTGAATTGACCGATGCTGCCGGAAATAAAAAAATACTCAAGGATAATCTCAAGGTTTTAAAAGGTGAAATCATAGACGCCACTATCCTGAGTAAAAAAGCCCTGATCAAATTTCTGGAGGCACAAATTGCGGATGCAAAGAAGCAGGACGTTCTTTTCTCCCTGCATTTGAAAGCAACAATGATGAAGGTTTCAGACCCCATTATTTTCGGTTATGCCGTCAAGGTATTCTTCAAGGATGTATTTGCCAAACACGGTAAAACCTTTGAAGAATTAGGCGTAAATGCGAACAGTGGGCTTGAGGATCTTATTGCTGATCTACAAAAATTATCTCCGGAAAAAAGAGCGGAGATTCAGGAGGATTTTAAAATTGCATTCCAAACAGGGCCTAAACTGGCTATGGTCGATTCCGACAAGGGAATCACGAACCTTCACGTACCGAGCGATGTTATTATAGATGCTTCTATGCCAGCTATGATCAGGACTTCCGGTAAAATGTATAATACAGAGGGAAAATTGCAAGATACCAAAGCCGTTATTCCCGATAGCAGTTATGCCGGAATCTACCAGGCTACGATCGATTTCTGCAAAAAAAATGGCGCATTTGATCCAACAACTATGGGAACTGTTCCCAATGTGGGATTTATGGCACAAAAGGCCGAGGAATATGGATCTCATGATAAAACCTTTGAAATAAACACTACAGGAAGAGTACGGGTAATAGATGCCAATGGGAATACCCTCCTGGAACATAAAGTTGAAGAAGGAGATGTCTGGAGAATGTGCCAGGCAAAAGATGCGCCAATTCAAGATTGGGTGAAGTTAGCCGTTAACAGGGCTAAAGCATCAAAAATGCCTGCTGTCTTCTGGTTGGACAAAAACAGGAGCCACGATGCCGAAATGATCAAAAAAGTTAATAAATATCTGGCTGAATTGGATACTGCCGGATTGGATATAAAAATTATGGACCCCGTGGAGGCAACCAATTATACTTTAAAAAGGGTAAAAGAGGGAAAAGACACAATTTCTGTAAGTGGGAATATCCTACGGGATTATTTAACCGATTTATTTCCAATCCTGGAACTTGGAACAAGTTCGAAAGTGCTTTCGATCGTCCCCCTTATGAACGGAGGTGGATTATTCGAAACTGGAGCAGGCGGATCGGCCCCAAAACACGTGCAACAGTTTCTAAAAGAAGGACATTTAAGATGGGATTCATTAGGTGAATTTATGGCTCTTGCCGCTTCTTTGGAATTTTTGGGAGAAAAATTCAGCAATAAGAAGGCGATAATCCTATCTCAAACTCTGGATGAGGCTACAGAAAAATTCCTGAAGAACGATAAATCTCCTTCCCGAAAAGTAAAAGAGATTGACAACCGGGGAAGCCATTATTATCTAGCCTTATATTGGGCAAAATCCCTGGCAAATCAAAACCAGGATGCCGAGTTAAAATCACATTTTTCTATTCTTGCAGAAAAATTGGCTGCCAATGAAGCCACTATTTTAGAGGAATTGCTGGAAGCCCAAGGAAAACCAGTAGATATTGGGGGGTATTACGCCCCTATCGAGGATCTTGTAAACAAGGCCATGCGTCCAAGTGAAACATTAAATAAAATCCTTAGTAATTAATCTTTTCAATTAAGTCATACCAAAGCGAGCCAGATACCTATCCGGCTCGCTTTTTTTTGTTGCCAACGCTCAAGGCTAAGAGCAGGCGGGCATAAAAAACCCGCATTCCTATTCGCTAAGACCAAAGTTCATTAAAGCTAATCCCTTTCAATTTAGTACCCCCCGCACCCTTACTCTTAGGTGAGCTAAAAAAGTTCTGCCATTTGACTCTTGATAATCCGCTACCTGGCCGTCTCTAGAAAAAAGTGCCACAAATGCCTTGCGATCACCTGTGTCGTAAATAATGCTATTGCTTTCCTGCTCCGGTATTACGGGCTTAATTCCTCAAATAACCAGGGCTTCCCTTTTGGCAGCTCATCCCATTCGGTTTCCAGTTGGTCTATTTCCTTTTGAGAGGTCTTTATATCTACCGGCGATATTCTGTTCAAATCTTAATTTTAAGGAATTTAATATTCCTTCAATTAATTAAAACCCTGGTAGATTTATCCTTCCTCCATGACTCTTGGTTCAATATTGAATTTACCTATAATTAAATAGGATAAAATTTTAGGATTTTAAACTTAAGCCCATTCATATCTGCTATCTTTCGCTTCTCAAATCTTATATTTGGATAAAAATTCCGTTTTGAAGAAAATACTTTCCACACTATTCATTTTTCTTTTTTCGTATCTCCATGCCCAGGAAAAAATTACGCTTAATGGAGTTGTCCGCGATGCCGCAAATAATGAAACTCTTTACGGAGTTAATATTATTTTTCCTGATCTCAATTCAGGCACAATTACCAACGAATATGGATTTTACTCCTTAAAAATTCCAGCTGGGACCCATCAGATTTTAGTGAGTTATCTTGGGTATCAAACGCTTTCCCAGGAAATAAAAATTAATAAATCGGAAAGTTTAAATTTTAATCTCAAGGAAAGCTCAGAAATCCTGGAGGAGGTGGTTATTACTGAAAATTTCGAGAGGGTGAATATCAGATCACCCGAAATGAGCGTAACCAAACTCGAGATCAATACAATTAAAAACCTTCCCGTGGTTTTTGGGGAAGTGGATATAGTTAAATCCTTATTGCTCCTTCCTGGTATATCCAATGCTGGCGAAGGTTCTTCAGGTTTCAACGTCCGTGGCGGAGCAGTGGGCCAAAACCTCATTTTACTGGATGAAGCGACCATTTATAATGCGTCCCACCTATTTGGACTATTTTCGGTTTTTAACCCCGATGCGATTAAAAATTTAAAATTATACAAAGGTGGTATCCCCGCAAAATATGGAGGAAGAGTCTCCTCTGTACTCGATATCTATCAAAAGGACGGAAACAGTAAAAATTTTCATGCCAATGGGGGGATTGGAATAATCTCCAGTAGATTATTAGTGGAAGGCCCGATTGTCAAGGACAAGGGATCTTTTTTAATCGGTGGCCGAAGTTCCTACGCCCATTTGTTTCTTAAACTTACAGACAATCCCAATTCTGCATATTTCTACGATTTAAACACCAAACTCAGCTATCGGTTAAATGATCGCAACAGCCTCTTATTTTCAGGTTATTTTGGGAGGGACATATTCAATATTAGTGAAAGCTTTAAAAACACCTATGGAAATGCAGTTTTCAATCTGCGTTGGAACCGGGTGCTAACCGATAATATTTTTACAAACCTCTCGGTGATTTACAGCGATTACTATTACGGATTAACCCTTGATTTTGTCGAGTTTAACTGGAATAGCGGAATAAAAAATTTAAATTTAAAATATGATTTCAACCAACTCCTCAATGATCAATTAAGCATCGACTACGGAATTCAATCCACCTATTATGAGTTTAATCCAGGAGAAATTGAACCGAGTACCGCCAGCTCCGGAATCAATTACTTCAAGCTCACCAAAAAATATGCCCTGGAAAATGCCCTGTACCTGTCGGTAGACCATCAATTTTCTGAAAAATTTTCCATGACATATGGAGTGAGGTTCAGCTCCTTTTTTAGGTTGGGCCAGGACTCATTGAGTTTATATGAAGATAACAAGCCTGTCCTTTTTAATCCGGATTTTGGCATTTATGAGGAGGCAGAGCCAATTGACCAACGCATACTTCCTAAAAATAAGGTTGAAAAAACATACACAAATTGGGAGCCCAGGCTTTCAATCGCCTACAGTTTTAATGAGGTTCAGTCCGTTAAGTTAAGCTACAACCGAATGAGTCAATACCTTCAGTTAATTTCCAATACGAATTCCCCCACCCCATTAGATGTATGGACACCAAGTGGAAGGTATATTAAACCCCAATTACTGGATCAAATTGCAGCTGGCTATTTTCAAAATTTCAAAAAGGAAAGCTATACCCTGGAAATAGAAGGATTTTATAAAAAAGCAAAAAATGGATTGGACTATATAGATGGCGCCAATCTGGTCGCCAACAATGCTATTGAACGGGTAATTCTTCACGGAAAATCCAGGGCTTACGGAATGGAAATCTTATTCAGGAAAAATACAGGCAATTTTACAGGATGGCTGGCATATACCCTCTCCAAATCTGAGCAAAAAACACAGGGAAGAACACCCCTGGAATCCGGGATCAATAATGGCAACTGGTATGACACAGGATTTGACAAAACGCACGATATTTCCTTAACGGGCAGTTATACCCTGGGAAAGAAATGGTTGCTAAATACAAATTTCATATTTCAAACCGGGCTTCCCACTACCTTTCCTACCGGACAATACACTATCGAGAGTCTAATTATCCCGGTATATTCTCCCAGAAATAGCAATCGACTTCCAAATTATCATCGGTTGGATCTTTCTGCAACTTATACCCCTACCAGAAAATTAAATTCAACATATTCCTCTTCCTGGAATTTCGGTATTTACAATGCCTATAACCGAAAAAACGCGGTCTCCCTAAATTTTAGAAATAATGAAGATACCAGAATCAATGAAGCTGTAAGATTATCCCTATTTGGAATTATTCCCTCGATAACTTATAATTTTAAATTTTAGACTATGCGCACGCTCATAATTTTATTCCTTGTAGTAAGCTTCTTCAGCTTGTATTCATGTGAAGAAGTAGTAGAAGTTGATCTGGAGGAATCTGAACCGAGATTGGTAATAGAAGCCTCCATTCTATGGAGGAAAGATACCCCGGGCAACCTTCAGCTGATTAAGCTAAGCACCACCGCGCCGTTTTTTGAGGATCAGATTCCAGCTGCCCAGGGGGCCAGGGTGTCCGTATTTTCCGAATCCGGAATGGAGTTTGAATTTGAAGAGCTGGAACCGGGTATCTTCAGACATACGGAGTTTGTCCCTGAATTAAATGAAACCTACGAGCTGGCAATAGAATATCAGGGCGATCTGTACAGGGCCACGGAAACGCTCCTTCCGGTAGCTCCCCTGGAAACCATCATTCAAACTGACAATGGAGGATTTGCAGGAGAGGATTTAGAATTTAAAGCCTATTTTACCGATCCGCCAAACATTCAAAATAACTATTTGGTGCGGTTCTTTTTTGAGGAATTAACCATCCAGATATATGAGGATAAATTTACGGACGGAAACCAAACTTTTGCCTATTTTTCCAATGAAGATTTAACCTCCGGAGAAGAAGTAGGTTTCGAGATCCAGGGAATTTCGAGAAGGTTCTATGAGTATTTATTTATTTTAAGATCCCAGGCAGGTTCAGGCAACGGGGGGCCATTTCAAACCCAACCCACCACGGTACGAGGAAATATTATTAATACCACAAACCCGGATAATTTTGCATTTGGATATTTCAGGCTCTCCGAAACGGATTTTCTAGATTATACCATTCAATAATCTTATTTTTACGAGTGGGAATACATAATTTCAAGAAAGAAGAAATAAAGATCAAAATGAAACGCACAGATAAAACATTATTAGGCAAAGGAATCAAGTATCTTGGAATGGCCTTGCCACTGGCCCTTCTTGGGCCATCTGTTCTATATAGCGCCTTTAACAACCAGGAAAATCCATTCTATATTCCTGTTCTTATTTTTGGGATCCTTGCCTGTGGTGGATCGATCTTCCTCATGTTCAAAGGTATCAACACCCTGGTTAAATCCTTGTTTGATCAATAATATCTGTCGCTCCCCACATTTGCCTTACTCGTTTTCTACACCCCTTGCCCTTCGGGCAATCTGCGCCGGATTGGTGCCTGGCTCCAAACCCATCCCCGGAAATTATTGTTATTCAGATCACCCGGCAGACTGTTCGGCAAAACAAACAGAAAAGAGCCACCATCCATTCCAACTATACCCAGAGATCAGGAAGGCCTCACAGATCGTCCAACAGCTAAGGAATATCCATAACCAAACTACCGAATATGAGGGTGGCTTACACCAAAACTGGCACATTGTTATAGCTGGTGGAGGATTCAGGGTCTACGTGCTTCAATATAGCAGCAAAATGGGGTCAGCATTAAACCACCAATAAATTTTAAATTACTTTATAAACAGGAGTACAAATGCATCTGCAGGATCCTTTATTGTAAAAATTAAAGCCTAAAGAACACAAGACGGCTCAACACAAAAAGTTGTGGAGTAACTAAAAATTAGGGAACTTTGAAATAAAAATTTCGATGCTCTCAGATTCACTATTAGCTATAGCCAATTTATTACTTCCCAAAGTACTCGTAACCTATTTTGATTTAACAAAGCATGAGGTCAAAGGAGAAGATCTTCATTTTTATTTTAC
>JBGSWA010000114.1:0-10838 GCA_041752645.1 Gillisia sp.
AATAATAATTGGCGCATCCGTAATTTTGCGATTTATAAACAAGAAGAGCCGTATGAAAGGAGACTTTCACATACGTTCCGATGGTTCGGAACTGTGGGAACGTAAGGGTGAAATTCCTTTGCGTGACCCGATTGGTGGCAATTTTATCGGCACTCCACAAATTTTATGGTTAGACAGAATATATTGGAAGTAATACTAAGCCGAAGAAGTGAACAACTGAAAAGACTTCTTATATGCTTAATCGGGTTCTTGTTAATTTCTGACATTGCAACTGCTCAAGAAGTTCCTGTGCCTGAAAGACTGAAAACATTCCCAAATGCAAAATGTTATTGGGCATATAGTGTTGAAAGGCTAAGTACGACAGAAGAAAGCGTCCATAATTATATTATTCGAGTTTCATTGCAACAACAGGATAGTATCGGTAATAATAAAGGTAGACTGAAACTTAAGCATGCCTTAATCTATTGTGACTATTCTGACACTGGTATTCTAAAGAAAATATATTTCAAGCAAAAAGGATTACAATGGATAGCTAAGTTTAAAGTTTCAACAAATCAGCCCTTATCATTAAGAATAATAGCAAATTATAATAATCAGCAGACAAAAATGCCATTGACATTAAATGAGGGAACTTATCCCGGCGAGTCTGATCATGTTAGTGAAGAGAAATTGTAGTTTAGATTATCGGATTATTTAAGTTTGATTTTGTACATAGTAAAAAACTGCCACCAACATTGGGTTTTATGCAAGTTGGGCATGACTAGCAAACATCAGCCAATTGCAAATCCAGGCTGTGGTTCGGGCTGGAGTGTGTCACGAGAAATGGAAGAGTAATCTTCTGTTTCGTAATTGTATAGATGATGGCAGCAGGCCTGCTGTTCACGCCCTGCAGCGGGAGTGAACAAACCGCCCCAAGGTGCTTTGTTCAAAAGGCAAGGTATTGAGCGTTGGGGTTAAAAGGTGTCATAAAGGCATCAGGTAAGTGTAGTGGAGTTGAACCTGCCTGCGGCAAGCAGGTGAAAATGAACCACTGATGACGTGTCGAAACCGGACTAAGTTGAGAACCAAACTGCCGATTTTCTAGCGTTGGTAGGATAAAGCTGTAGCGGGTGGCTGTTTACTGGCTACAGGTTCTCCGGCATTGAGGTGGCAAGAACATTACATAACTTGTCCCGCTCTGCGGGAGGCGTTTATACGAAACGTGAGAAGCTATCATTACGATGTGCTGACATGCCTTACATGTAAATGTAATTCAAGGTACCCCAGGGGCCGAGGCGTAATGAAGTGGCGGACTAAATCGTAGTAGTGAAGAAGTTTCTGTAATGGAGATGGAGCGAAGGGTTTAGCTCATTCATTTGAACTAAGAAAGACAACACGGAGAAATCCGGGGATGATCAAGTTTAGTCCAATTGTACGGTTATTTATTTATCCGTTGAATGAGAAGAGCCGTGTGAGGTGAGAGTCTCAAGCACGTTCCGATGGTTCGGAACTGTGAGAGGCTTGGGCTGAAATGCCCTTGCCTACTCGACTGTTCCCTTTTCAGCTTTAGTTCTTATCTTCAACTTTAAATTATCATCCCGATAGCTATCGGGAGGTGGCGGTCCGAAGGTTCGGTCCGAAAATTCGGACCGAACCTTCGGGCCCCGGCAGGACGAGCAATGAATGCCAGCTACATCGCCGATGCTTTTAAGTTATAGGACACTCTACAACTATTAATCAAAACAGTCATATTTGCGAAATTAAAAGTGATATGCTAACTACAATTATTATTTGTGCAATTCTGAATGTACTGGTTACAATTATACCCTTATCGCAAAATAAGCATTGGATTATTAGAGGTATGGACTTTCCCCGCCTACAATTTATGCTCTTTTCACTGGCCTTGTTGATTGCCATTTTCGTATTTCCCGATAAAGGAAGGCCTGTAACATTGATATTGGCTTCAACGACAGCTATATGTTTAATTTGGCAATTATGGTGGATATTGCCTTATACCCGGCTGTGGTCGAAGGAGGTGAAATTTTGTAAGGAGGCAGATCCCGAAAGGCAACTCAGCATTATTACCTCTAATGTTCTTACCCCAAATAGAAATGTTGAAGCTTTGATAGAGTTGGTAAAAAAATATCAGCCCGATATTCTGGTAACCTTAGAATCAGATCTGCGGTGGCAAGAGCAACTCAAGGTTTTAGAATCAGATATGCCGTATTCTGTCAAATGCCCACTTGATAACCTCTATGGAATTCACCTTTATTCGAAATTGCTTTTACATGACCAGGAAATTTCATATTTAATTGAGAAAGATGTCCCTTCAATACATGTATCTATAGAACTGCGGACAGGAGACATGGTTCGTGCTCATTTTCTCCACCCGGCTCCACCAAGCCCAACTGAGAATGTCAAGTCTGCAGAGCGGGATGCTGAGCTGATAGCAGTTGCCCGAAGTGTTGCCAGGAGCGATCAACCTGTGATAGTGGCAGGTGATCTTAACGATGTAGCGTGGTCTTCAACAACTCGTCTATTCCGTAAAATTAGTGGCTTGCTTGATCCGCGTATCGGACGTGGCATGTTCAATACTTTTCACGTTCAATTCCCGTTATTTCGCTGGCCTATGGATCATCTTTTCCATACTAAACACTTTATGTTGTGTTCCATTCAGCGTTTACCGTCTATCGGTTCGGATCACTTCCCTCTTTTTACATCATTGATGTTCGCTCCAATGGATGGTGCCGGACAAAAAGGACTTGAATCAGACTCTGAAGATCAGGAAAAGGCAAAACAAACCATTAATGAAAATGGAGGTAATAGTAATGATGTGCCGCAACCAAACGAGCGCTGATAACTTCTGTAAATAGTGAATTATTTTTCCCGATAGCAATAAAAATAATGCTGCAGAGGTGTAATTATAGATCGTGCAATTACCTTAATAATAGCAAAGAAGATTATCCAAAAATGGGAAATAATCGATGGCCGGGAAGCCAGGATAAAACGATGATCCTTACCTCATGTCCGCACCTCTTTTTTTAGCGTTTATTAAATTAACAAGAAACAAAATTTAGAGGTTTTTTTAAGCGGCTAGTAAATTAATTATGATTCAGACCATTGATTTCTTGTTTACTTTCCATAAGAGCGGGCCTAATAGCTTACCCTGCCGATAATAGTTTTATAGTAGGGATTGCCCCTAATATTGAAAAAAGTTCGCTCGAAGATCTGCTAACCACCATTTCTGAAAGTGTGTTGGTTATTGAAATTTTTGCTGTAGGATCCATGCTAACTGCATTTTCAGCAGTCAGTGGAACGGCAACTCCCCGGTCATTCAAAATAATAGTAGCTGACGATGTTTCCCAAAATGCTTTATCGGTTTACATTGGTTCTTTTATATTCAGTATTGTTTCTGCTGTGGCTTTAAAAAACGGATATTATAGGGAAGCGGGATATTTTAAACTTTTCATCCTGACACTCCTTTTTCTGCTTTAGGGCGCCTCTAAAAACCCCTCAGACAAGGCTTGCTCATTACATAACACCGGAGTTTACTTGTTGTAAATGAGGATGTTATGAAATGGGCATAACGCAGTATCAGGGGTTTTTAGAGATGCCCTTTAGTCATTATTACGAACATCAAATAGCTTGTTGGTAAAAGGGCCAGAAAAGTTGTTGTTAAAGTATGAGGAATGTATGAATAGAAATGGCATTAGGACTTCAATAGTTGTTGGTGATTCGCCTGAATATTTCGATTTAAGAAATACAATGAAAAGTGAGAAACTCAAGATGCTTTTGTCTGGGGCTCTTATATTGTTGCACAGGACTTTATCTTTAATAAAAATACTTGACAATGCTGCCGATAACAACCAGGGGTTCTTTGCGGCCTGCAAGGCCAACTAATCCCTAGTTATTCTAAACCGGTAAAACATGGAAGGTGCTGCTATTATGGGGTTTGCTTTTAGCTAAGGTTGCTTAATGTGCAGCTTTCGCTAGTAAATGCCGCCATTGCCAATGTGGCTGCCAGAAGATGGGTGCTTCAATATTCGTAATATTGAAAAGGGCTCATTGAATTTGAACCCATGCCTGCCTATTTGACGGGGCCGTGGTATTTTTCTTTTTTGGGTTATGATATTAAAAATCATTTAATTTCTCCATATTTACTATTTTGCACACATAAAAAATATATTCATCTGAAATTGGTTGGGCATATTTAAACCGGCGCATTGCGCACTTCTGATAATTAGGTAATTTGCAATAGGGTTGGGGAGATGAGTTCTACATATGACAGAGTTATAGCCAATGGAAAAAAAGACACGAAACCAAATGAACATACACAATAAATTTAACGAACTTAAAGACAAAAAAAGTTACAGTGGACCTGCAAAAAGTGTTAAGCAATATCTATCTCCTATTTTAAGTCATTCAAGTAAATTACGGATAAGATGGATGTGGGAATTATTGCAGAATGCAAGCGATTTAGGCGACAACATAAAGGTTAGAATTGAAATTGATTCAAAAAAACTGACCTACTCTCACAATGGAAAGAATTTTTCCCTTTCAGAAGCATATAATCTAATTATGCCTGATTCAAGTAAAGACAATGAAATTGCAAAAAGTAAAAGCGTAATTGGACAATTTGGAACGGGATTTATTTCCACCCATATCTTATCAAAGATTATTCAGGTTAAAGGCATTATTGAAGATGAAGAAAAAATTTACAGTTTTAAATTTCACTTAGACAGAAGTGAAAGAACCGATAAAGACTTTTTAATTGATTCCATAAAAAAATCAGAAGCTGAATATCAGGAAAATCTTAAAGAACTTGAAGAGCTTCCAGACAATGAATTTCAAACGTCATTTACTTATTATATTGACAATACTTACTCCACATTAATAGGACAGGAAATTGTAAATTGCGGAATTGAAAGTTTCAAAGAACTCATTCCATACGTATTAACATTTAGGCCGCAATTGGCGGAAATTGAAATTATTGACCACAGGACTACGACAACCAGAATGAAATTTAAACGTATCGAAGTTGAAACTGATATTGATGACCTAATTATCATTAAAACAGTTTGCCAAAAAAATGGCAAACACATTGAAAACAAACTAATCGGAAACATTATTGAAGGTGAAACCGAAATTGCATTTCCTATTGAAGAAATAGAAGAAAGTAAGTTTCAACTTCTGCCATTCCCAGAAGAATGCCCAAAACTTTTTTGTGCCTTTCCTATGATTGGAACGAGTGATTTTAATTTCCCTGTTGTGGTTCATAGTGAAAAAATTGTTCCTAAAAGGGAAAGAGATGGAATAGAAATAACTGATTTTGATGAAGAAAATAGAGAAAAGCTTGTTGAAGCAAAAATTGCTTTCAAAAGATTATTAGAAATCATTCAAGATAATGAATGGACAAATGCCTATAATATTTGTCATTTTACAAATCCTGACATAGATGATGCAGAAACCAAAAAATGGTTTGTAAAAGAAATTTTCAATCAAATCAAAGAAGGTATTTACAAAACTAAACTTATTGAACTTGATAATTCTTTGGAATTGGACGAACATAGAATTGCATTAAGTTCTGCATATGTTCCATACGCTGACCGAAGAACAAAAGATAAAGAGCAAATCGTAAAAACGATTTATGATTTTGCTTTTCAGGTTATGGCTGAACAAATTCCTTGTAAAGAGCATTTCTTGAATTGGTATGAAGTTCTTGACTTTGAATCGTTTGAAACCAGGAAATTGGATATTGAAAGACTTTGTGAAATGGTATCAAAGCCTTATAAGTACAAAATCAAAAACAACACTGTAGATTTCTATGTAGATTTGGTAGCATTTATAATTAGTCAAGAACAAAACTTACTACTGAATAAGTATCAAATACTTGTAAATCAGACAGTCAATTTAACAACTACCAAAGGATTAAAGCTTGACGAAATAAGGCATAAACAATTAATTGATGAATATGAAGAGAAATTAAAGAATATTCATGCTTCGTTAACCAAGAAAGACTGTCGTACATTTTTACTTCATAAAGACTTTGGAAAAATAAATGGCATACTTGATAAGGAAGATAAATATGATTTGAAAGATTTATCAAAAGACATAGACGAAAAATTAAGAAATTTTGATGGGAATTATCATGATGAAAAATTCTTACTAATTCTAAAAGACCTTTTTAGTTGGTATACAACATGCGACCTTTCAGATGAAACACTGATAAACTTATTCCCATATTTCTCACTCAACAAATCACAACTATATCTCAATACAAAAACTCCAAAAGAATTAGAGTTTGCTTTTGATATTGAAATTAGCGGCAAAAGCGAAATATTAGCAAAAATTGCTAACAGTTCACTTTCTGAAACTGAATTAGAAATAATTGCAGACAACCCTGAACTGGTATCAAATTTTATAGAGTGGTTAAACAAAAAATTAGAAGATAATCCTGACGAAGAATTAGGAAATATCGGAGAAGAATTTTTATATCATCAACTTTGCCAAATATTTGGAGAGACCAGAGTGCTATGGGAAGACAAATCGGAATATGACTTTAGAATTCTTGAAAAGGATTTAACAACAACAAAATATTACATAGACGCAAAAACAACAGGTAAGGGTATTGCAAATAGTGACAATGTTCCATTTTTTATGCGGACCGCCCAGTGGACTTTCCTCGACAAACAACAAGCAATTGATAAATATATAATAGCAAGAATTTTCAAGAACGGTGAAACTATTGATATTAAGTATTTACGTTTAAACAAACAATCACTATGAAGAAAACC
Organism: Gillisia sp.; assembly: GCA_041752645.1. Classification (GTDB taxonomy): domain Bacteria; phylum Bacteroidota; class Bacteroidia; order Flavobacteriales; family Flavobacteriaceae; genus Gillisia. The sequence continues at coordinate 6,774 of JBGSWA010000114.1, forward strand.
ACTGGCTATAACAACTAGGGTTTCGATGCGGCCTGGAAGTCCAACGATGAACCCCTAGTTGTACTAAACCGGTAAAAGATGGAGAAGACTTGCTACTATGGGGTTTGCATTTAGCTAGGATTACTTAATTCGCAGCTTTTGGTAGTAAATGCCGTCATTGCCGATGTGGCTGCCCAAAGATGGTTGCTTCACTATTCGTAATATTGAAAAGGGTTCAATGAACTTGATAACCATGCCTGCCTATTTGGAGGGTTCGTAGTAATTTCTTTTTTGGTTTTAATATTAAAAATCATTTAGTTTCTCCAAATTTACTATTTTGCATACATAAAAAATTTACTCATCTGAAAAAGGTGGGCCAGATATTGAAAGTGGCGCATTGAGCAATACTGTGATCAGGTAGTTAGCAAAAGGGCTCGGGAGATGAGTTTTACGTATGACAGAGTTGCCTGCCATTATGGACACAGCTCATTAATAAATTGCAGAAATAATAAAACAAAAGATGGGATACCCAACAATTGACAAATTTGACATTAAGTTTATTCAACGGACACAACAAAATGTTGCAGGTTTTGATGGCGACAATAAATTCACTCATTTACTGAATTCTCTTGTAGGACTTATCTTTGTTCCACATGAATTTAACAACAAGGGCAATCGAACGTTCAAGGTTAATTTTCTAAATAAACCAATTTCTGAATATCCAACATTAACCCAAATATTTTCAGGTGACGTGACCTTGATGAACGAACAAGGAGTACAATTTCAACAAAGAAAGTTTTTTTATAGAAATAATATAGGACAACAACAAACTATTCAAAATACTTCCGTTGGTGACCTCGTTAGATTATTTCGCAATTCAATTGCCCATCAGAATATAACACCCGTTGCAGAAGGTGATTATTGGAAAGGCATTATTGTAAAGAATTATAAGTCTAAGGCAGACACTGTTGCTGGAAATTTTAATTTTGAGGCATTTCTAAATCAAAAAGAAGTTAGACTGTTTGCAACCTTAATTGCAGACGAGTATGTAAATAACCTTCAGTAGTTTTTAAATAACAGCTTATGATTGAAAAAATAAAAGGAGTAGGAAATCCGCTGACTATCATTGCAATTTTCGCGGCCTTAGCCGAGGTTATGGGAACAATTTCATTAGGGCTTATTGACAAATCACTTCAACCAACCTTTATTTGGTTCATCATTCTTTTTCCGACAATCTTAGTAATTCTTTTTTTCTTGACATTGAATTTTAACACAAGAAGCATTTATGCTCCCAGCGACTTTAGAAATGAAGACATTTTCAAATCCTTACTTTTAAATGAAAGGATAAAACCAGACACAAAAATCTCAACAGACAAAGAATATGTCGCTAGGACAGCTATGGAGCTTGGTATTGACGAAAATAAAACAGTTCCATTGACAAACTCTGAAACTGTAAATCTTTTATTTTCCCTACGTTACAATATTGAAAAAGAACTAGTTAGACTTTGTAAGACACATCTACAACTTGACAATCGCAAAGGAATATTACATGCTTTAGGGCAACTTGTTCATGCGGAAGTGATTGATATGACACAATTAAATGCAATAAAAAATATTTATTCCATTGCATCAATGGCAATTCACGCAGAAGAAGATAGAATTACAACCGGACAATTGGAGTTTGTAAAAAAAATAGCACCAGGGCTGATTGACGAACTCAGAAACATCATGTAAATAATGGCAGGCAACAACTATGGGTTCGTTGCGGCTTGTAAGACCAACTATAAACCCCTGGCTATACTAAACCGGTAAAACACGGAGGAGACTTGCTATGATGGGGTTTGCTTTAAGCTATGTGGTTGCTGAATGCGCAGCTTTCGGTAGTAAATGCTGCTATTGCCGATGTGGCTGCCAGCAGATGGGTGCATCAATATGCGTAGTATTAAAAAGGGCTCATTGAATGTGATACCCATGCCTGCCTATTTGGCGGGGCCGTGGTATTTTTCTTTTTTGGGTTATGATATTAAAAATCATTTAATTTCTCCAAATTTACTATTTTGCACACATAAAAAATATATTCATCTGAACCAGGTAGGGCATATATTGAAACAGGCGCATTGAGAACTACTGATAATCAAGGAGTTAGTCAAAAGCTTGGGAAGATGTGTCCTGCATATGACAAAGTTGTTTGGAATGTTATTTGACCACCCTATAAAGTTGACCATTTGAAAAATGAAAGTTTTACTTGACACCAATATCATAATTCATAGAGAAGCTAGCAAAGTGATACATACGGACATAGGTGTTCTTTTTAATTGGCTTGATAAACTAAAGCATTCAAAATACATTCATCCACTTACAATAGAGGAACTCAATCGAAACATAGACTCAAAAACGGTTGAAACAATGAATATAAAAATTGGAAGCTACAATGTTATTAAAAACCTTGCCCCACTAAATGACAAGATTAAGGAAGTTGGAAACAAGGTTGACATAACGCCAAATGACATAAATGACACAATAATTTTAAACGAAGTTTACACTGACAGAGTTGATATTTTAATTTCGGAGGATAAAAAAATACATACAAAAGCCAAACTATTAGGAATAGAAGACAAGGTTTTCAAAATTGGAAATTTCCTTGAAAAGGTTACTGCTGAAAATCCTGAATTGGTTAACTATAAAGTTTTAGCTGTTAAAAAGGTAGATTTTGCCAAGGTAAATATCAAAGACACTTTTTTTGATAGCTTTCGTGAAGATTATGCGGAATTTGAAAAATGGTTTAATAAAAAGTCGGATGAGACTTGCTATGTTTGTTACAGTGACAATAACTTAACTTCCTTTCTCTTTATTAAATTAGAAACAGAAGAAGAAAATTATTCAGAAATTTCACCCACTTTTTTCAAGAAAAAAAGACTGAAAATTGGGACATTTAAAGTAGCAGAGAATGGCTATAAAATTGGGGAAAGATTTTTGAAAATAATATTTGATAATGCGTTACAGTACAAAGTTGACGAAATTTATGTAACCATTTTTAATAAAAGAGAAGAACAAGAAAGGCTTATTGAATTATTAAAAATATGGGGATTTATAAATTTTGGAACAAAGCAAACTAATAATGGAGTTGAGAATGTTTACACGAGGCAATTCAATAAATCAATCCCAATTAATTTAGAAAATCCAAAACTAACTTTTCCATTCTTTTCTAGAAATCAAAATATTTTTATTGTACCAATTTATCAAGAATATCACACAGAACTATTTCCAGATTCAATATTAAACAATCAATCGCCAAAAGATTTTATTGAGAACTATCCTCATAGAAATGCCATAAGTAAAGTATATATTTCCAGGTCGAGAGAAAAAAATTTACAATCAGGCGATATTGTAGTTTTTTATATGACAGGTGGGAAATACAAAGGTGTAGCTACAACTATTGGAATTATTGAATCTTGTGTGACAAACATTAAAAATTCGGAAGAATTTTTAATGCTTTGTAGAAAACGTAGTGTGTTTTCTAATGAAGAGCTGCTAAAGCATTGGAATTTTTATCCAACTCTAAAACCATTTATAGTAAATTTTTTATACACTTATTCTTTTAGAAAAAGACCAAATCTTGAATGGTTAGTTAATAACGGGATTATAAAAGATTATGAAAATGTTCCCCGTGGGTTTTCAAAAATATCAGCTGAACAATTTGACACCATTTTAAAATACGCTTATTAATGAAAAGTATTGCTATTTGGTATGAATCAATTAATAAGAATTTAGAATCATTTAATCATATAGAATTACATTTTAATCTTTGGAAGATACCCAATGGAACAAAACATGCTCATAAGTTTTTAGACATTGGACTTAAATTGGCAAATACTGAAAACATAAGTTGTGTAAAAATATATTTTCCTACAATAATTACTACAGCCGATTTTGAAGACATCGTTGGTAAGTTTATTGATAAGCCAGATTTAGTAAGTGCGATTTTTAATGAAAATTATAATGTCAAACTAAATCCAACCAGTAAGTTCAATGAAATAAGAGATATTGACAACAACTTCATTTTTAATATTTACAAGTCCTCAAAAA